>CAJOFE010000009.1 GCA_905233825.1 uncultured Prevotella sp.
TGTGGAATTGAGTACGGTTGCCAATTCGTAACCCAGTTTTTCCTCAATCTCCCAGACTGCCTTTATCTAAAGAAAAGCTGAGAATTCTTGCAAAGTTACGAAAAAACGAGGGAAATGCAAAAGAAAAGCTCGTTTTTCTTTTCATTTCCGAGTGATAGTATCTTCGGCAAAGCCAATGGTACGAAAAGTCGAGCGCAACACAAAGGAATTTCTTCTTTTTTTTGTAGAGACAAAGAAGTTTCCTTGAGCATAGCGAAAAACTTCGAGCTTGAATGAGCGTTAAGGATTCGTTTTGGCGCGTTCAAAATGTTTTTTTGAACGCTTCTAAATGGAAAAAAGTGCGCTCTTTTCTCTGACATACGCGGTGATAGAATGGAACGAGGTGCATTCAAAACGCCGTTTGCGTCCGCGCAAACGACCGTGCGCGCCTACGCAAACAACTGTTTGCGCCTGCGCAAATTAAAAGCCCCCTCACGGCCTATTTGCAGGAGGGGGCTTGGGTTTATCCTTTCTTGAACATGCGGCGTATCCACTGGATGTTGTCGGCCCATTGGATGATGCTTCCCAAGACAGGAATGGCGCGCAGACCTTGACTGCGCAGGGCGGTGGCCTCGCGGCGTGCATCGTTCACCTCGTCGGGCAGGATGTCGGTTAGCGCTTCCTCGGCCTTTCGTGTTGCCACGCTCTCTGCCATAGAACCGGCCATACCCACGGCAGCCGACTTGAGGGCCTGACGATGCAGGTCTTTCGTTGTGTCAGCTACGGCCTGACCGTCACCAACATTCATCAGACTAACATATTTCACGAAGAGGTCGTTGTATTTCTTGGCGAACGGCCCCTGCTGGAACTGCTCGTTGAAAGCCATCTGGTCGCTACAGCTTGCGGCCATCTGCTCAAGGCGTGAGAAGAAGTCGTCGAACTCCTGACGCGAAACCTCATTATGACGAAACTGCTTGTCAGCCACGTCGCGGTAGGGCTGTACCCATGCTTGATAGTCTGTCATATCGCTCTGCAATTTAGTCGTTAGAGAAAAGTTACAGTACGTCGGAGAGATCGAACCAGACGTTGGTGTTGAGGATTTCGCAGACCTTGCCGACGGCGCAGGTGGCAAAGATGAGAGCTCCCGTCTCATGGGCGGGATAGTTCATAAAGTAGCCGAAGTCGCCGGCTATAACTTGGACGTCTTCAACGCCCTGAGCCTTGAGGAAGGTGTAGAGGTTGATGGTGTTGACGGGTGGAACGGTGATGTCGAGGGCGTGGTGTACGAGCATGATGTGCTCGTCCTTGCGGGGCGTCCAGCCTTTGCAAAGGTTGTCCTGCTCCAGAGCCTCGAAATACTTCTTCGACAATGGGCTTTCTAAGTCGAGCATGTCGGGAGTGACGAAGTCGGCAATAATGTTGGTACCGATCATCTCGTCGATCTCCTCACGCTTGTATTTCTTGCTGAGTACCCACTCGTCGATGTTGCTGAGCAGGGGCTCGGTGAAGATGTCGGCGCGGGGAATGCCAAGCTTGAAGTATTCGTTATAGGCCAGCAGCACGCTGATGACGGTGGAGGGCATGCCCGTCAGTCCGGCTTGGATGAAGTCGCGGTAGGTGGCGGGAATGTCATACGAGCCTGCGCCTGCGAAAGTGTAAGTGATGTGCAGGTCGGGATATTTCTCGTCAATCAGTCGGACAACTCCCATTGCGGTATGTCCGCCCTGTGAGTAGCCAGCGTTGAAGAGGATGTCGTCGTTCCACGAGTAACCCAGCGTGGGTAGCAACTCCTTTGCTGCCAGGAGGGCATCGACGCTGGCCTGGGCATTGGCGCTGGAGATACAGTAGGCCTGTTGCTTGTCCTGGGTGATGCCGAAGCCATAGTAGTCAGGCGAGATGGTGATTAGCCCGCTGCCAGCTATGAGGCTCTGCACTTTGAGGTCGCCCATCGACGGGCATTGGTCGGCACGATAGACGGTGAAGTGGTTGTAGAGCAGCAGTCCCTTTGCGGGAGCTTCTTTTGTCACTTCGTCGCCAATGGTGATGGTTCCGGACAACGTGGCGGGATTACCGAAAGGATCGGTAGAGGGATACTCGAAGACATAGACGGTCATCTTCTTCTCATCGACGTGGGTCATCGCGGTGACGCGCGCCTTGGGAATGATAGGCTCGTCGTTGTTGATGGGATTGTCGTCGTTCGTACACGAGGTGAACGTCGTTGCGCCGCAGAGGATGAGGATGGCGGCTAGCATCCAAAATTTCAGTTGTTTCATCGTTTTAGAGAGTTAGTAATTGAATGTTCCAAATTCGCTTTGAATGGTAAGTGAGCGGGGGCCTTCCTCGATGTGGCCAACGACCTGAGCGTCGATGTTGAAGCTACGGCTGATGGTCATGACCTGTTCGGCCACTTCGGGACGGACGTAAATCTCCATGCGGTGGCCCATGTTGAAGACTTGGTACATCTCGCGCCAGTCGGTGCCGCTGCATTCGTGGATGGCACGGAACAGCGGGGGTACGGGGAACATATTGTCCTTGATGACGCGGCAGTTCTCGCCAACGAAGTGCAGCACCTTGGTCTGGGCGCCGCCCGTGCAATGCACCATGCCGTGAATCTCGGGGCGCAGCTCGTCGAGCAGCTTCTTGATGACGGGGGCGTAGGTGCGAGTGGGGGAGAGCACGAGCTGACCTGCATCGACAGGGGAACCCTCGACGACGTCGGTCAGTTTATATTTTCCGGAATACACCAGCTCGTCAGGCACGGCGTGGTCGTAGCTCTCAGGATAGTTCTCGGCCAGGTATTTTGCAAAGACATCGTGACGGGCGCTGGTGAGACCATTAGAGCCCATGCCGCCGTTGTAGCGTCGCTCGTAAGTGGCCTGACCAGTAGAGGAAAGACCCACGATAACGTCGCCCGGGCGGATATTGGCGTTGTCGATGACATCGGCACGCTTCATGCGGCAAGTGACGGTGCTATCGACGATGATGGTGCGCACAAGGTCGCCTACGTCGGCTGTCTCGCCACCCGTCGGCCAGATGCCGATACCCATCTCACGCAGTTCGGCGAGGAGCTCGTCGGTACCGTTGATGATGGCGGAGATGACTTCGCCCGGCACAAGCATCTTATTGCGGCCGATGGTAGAGCTGACGAGGATGTTATCGACGGCACCCACGCAAAGCAGGTCGTCGGTGTTCATCACGATGGCATCCTGCGCAATGCCTTTCCACACGGAGAGGCCACCCGTCTCGCGCCAGTACATGTAGGCGAGACTCGACTTGGTGCCGGCGCCATCAGCATGCATGATGTTGCAGTATTCGGGGTCGCCTCCCAGTATGTCGGGGATGATCTTGCAGAAGGCCTGCGGGTAGAGTCCCTTGTCGATGTTCTTAATGGCAGCGTGGACGTCTTCCTTTGCGGCACTTACGCCACGCTGCATGTAACGATTGTCAGCCATATCAGAATTGTACTTCTGGTGCTTTCTGTGCGGCGGCATCAGCCTCAAACTTGGCCATCTTGTCGAACCCGAAGATACCGGCGAGCAGCGTGTTGGGGAACTTGCGAATCTTCACGTTGTACGTCTGTACGGCAGTATTGAAGGTGTTGCGGGCTTCGTTGATACGGTTCTCCGTTCCTTCGAGCTGCTTCTGCAAGTCCATGAAGTTCTCGTTGGCCTTCAGGTCGGGATAAGCCTCGCTGACAGCAATGAGGCGACCGAGAGCCTGCGACAGCTCGCCCTGTGCCTGCTGGTACTGCTGTAGTTTTTCGGGAGTGAGGTCGTCGGCATCGACGTTGATGCTCGTAGCCTTTGCACGGGCATTCACTACGCCTTCGAGCGTTTCCTTCTCATGTGCTGCATAGCCTTTCACCACATTGACAAGATTGGGAATGAGGTCGGCACGGCGCTGATAAGCTGACTGCACGCCAGCCCATGCTGTCGTTGCCTCTTCTTCTACTTTTACCATTCCGTTGTAGGCGCTGATACCCCAGATGACGAGTATGGCCACGACGGCTCCGATAATCATGGTGTTCTTCGAGAGTCCACCGGTCTTTGTTACATTGTTACTCATAATGCTTGTTTTTTTAGTTTGTTATTTATGATTAATGTTTATAGCTTTCTACCAGCGTCCACCAGAGCCTCCGCCGCCCCAGCTGCCGCCTCCGTAGCCTCCGCTGGAATGGGAACTGCCTCCGCCGCCCCAGCTTCTTGATGAAGAGCGGGAATGACCTCCGCTATAACCTCCACCAATATGGCCTCCGCCGAAACCTCCGCCACTACCGGAATTTTCACCGAAATAGAGGAAGAATGGGTTGGAACGAAGCTTCGTTGCTTTCATGTCGGCAAATCCCATCTTGCGCGATACGCTTCGGCCGTAGTATCCCCAGCCCCCGAAGAGTGCCAGGAACAGGGCAAAGACGCCGGCACCTTGCATGTCGTCATCTTTGTCGGCGTTGCTCTTTAATGCCGTCATCTGAGGCATGTCTTTTTCTGACATCAGGGCGTAAGTGCCGCGTGCCAGATAGAGCATGCCACTATCGGGCAGTTCAGCCTTCATGCTGGGAATAAGATAGTCTTGTGCTAGATGGTTGGTTTCCAGGTCGGTGAGGTCACCTTCCAGGCTACGTCCGGGAGCAATGAAATAACTATGGTCCAGATAGCCTACGACAATGACCAGTCCGCGGTCGTTGCGGCCTACGCCGTAGTTGTTATAGATGCCGCGTACCATTGCCACAGGATCGTCGTTGTCGATATGTCCCACGATGACCATTGCCGACTCAATGCCGAACTGATCGTCGAGACGGCGCAGGATGACGTTGATGCTATCGACCACTTCCTGCGAGAGAATGCTGTCGGGATTCGACACATACTGGTCACCATCGGTGAGGTGAGGCATCGGGATGTTGTCGGCATTCCATGAGCGCGTGTCCATCAACGCAGCCATTGGCGATACCGATGGCGATGGCGGCGTGGCGAGGCCGAAAGAAAAACTGCTAGCACAGAGGATGACGACGAAGCCTATGCAGATAGCCCATTTCCAGTAGTCCTGCAGATGAAGGCTGCCATACTTTTCTTTCCATTCCTTGAGGAAGGTGTTACACTCGCTTTCATAGCCTTTCTTCTGATCCCAGTATTTCTCCTGATAGTTCTTCCGTATGTCCTTCAGCTGACTGCCTTTTCCAGAGACGAGCGTGCTGATCTCGCTCTTGAAGCTGGATTCCAGATTGGAGATTTCCTTGTTGTACTTGGCAGCTATGTCGCTCAGACCTTTCTGCTTGTCGGCGAAGGCTTCCACATCGCCGGCATATTTCTTGTTAGCACCTTTGCCCAGTACGACGATGACACCCAGAATGATTGCTGTGATGAGGGCAATGGAGTAGGGGGATATCTCTCCATATTGCTTTGTACCAGCTGAGGTGAGAGCACCCAGAATGATGAGTATCGGAATAGCCATCAGGCAACCGCTCATCCATGTCAGTTTCTTGTTAGTAAAAGGTATATTCATCTGTTTTTATTTTTCTTTTCCGTTCCAGAATTCCCACGAGGCGAAGGCTTGCAGCAACAGCATCTCCAGTCCGTTCTTCACGGCGGCTCCGCGTTCAGCGCCTTTTTTCATGAAGAGCGTCTCGTCGGGGTTGTAGATGAGGTCGTAGAGGATGTTCCGCTCGTCTAACGCCTCATAAGGCAGGGTGGGGCAGGCTTCAGTCTTAGGGAACATGCCCAAGGGGGTGCAGTTCACGATGACATTATACTCGTGCACCACATCGGGGGTGATGCTCGGGTACTGAATGGTGCCCGGACGCTCGTAACGGCTGACGAAGATAGGCTCGATGCCCAGCGTCTTCAAACCGTAGGCAATGGCTTTCGAGGCTCCGCCAGTACCCAGCACCAGCGCTTTCTTGTGATAGCTTTCCAGCATAGGCTGAATGCTTTGCACAAAGCCGATGACGTCGCTGTTATAGCCTCGCAACACTATCTTCGAGCCCTCATGGACGATGCGGATGACGTTGACGGCACCGATGGCACGCGCCTCAGGGCTGATATAGTCCAGATACTCCATCACCTTTTCCTTGTAGGGGATGGTGACGTTCAGACCTTTCAGTTCGGGATTCTGGCTGAGCACCTCATAAAGCTGCTCAATATTGGGAATCTCGAAGTTGATGTACTTCGCGTTGATGCCTTCATCGGCGAAACGCTGATTGTGGTAGCCTATTGAGAACGAATGTCCCAAAGGGTAGCCAATGAGTCCGTACTTATCCATATTTTTCTGCCATATATAAGGTGCAGATGCCGCAGGTGAGGCGCTTGAACGCCGTTTCCTTGAAACCGGCTTGCTGCAGTATTTCCATCATTCTCTCTCCTTGCGGAAAGGCTTCTATGGTCTTCGTCAGATACGAGTAGGCGCTCTTGTCTTTCGAGATGAGTCGTCCGTAGAGCGGCAGTACCGTGTGACTATACATCTTGAAGAGCTGCTTCATGGGGAACTTCATGGGTGTGGTCAGCTCCACAATGCTCAGATGTCCGCCTGGGCGCAGCACGCGGCACATCTCGCGCAGTCCTTTATCGAGGTCGGCAAAGTTCCGGATACCGAAGGCTGCCGTCACGGCGTCGAAGGTTCCATCGGCGTAGGAGAGGTTCAGGCAGTCTTCCTTCGCGAAGGAGATGACATCTTGCAGCTGAAGCTTTTTCACTTTCTCTGCGCCTACGGCCATCATACCCTCGCTGATGTCGGCTCCCACTATCTTCCGGGGGTTCAGCATCTGGGCTGCCATGATGGCAAAGTCGCCTGTGCCAGTCGCTATGTCGAGCAGCTCCTGAGGGTGATAGGGCTCTAATTGTCGGATGGCTTTCTTGCGCCAGCCTCGGTCGATGTCCCACGAAAGCCGATGGTTCAGCTTGTCGTAAGTAGGCGCGATGTTGTCGAACATCGCCTCCACCTGCTGTGCCTTTTCGCCCTCGTGGTAAGGCTTTATCTCCTCCTGCTCGTACATTCGTAATTTTAGATTTTAGAATTTAAAATTTAGAGGTGTTCTCGCTTCACTCGAATAATGATTGATGAGTTTAGAATTATTGTTGTACTCGATTAATTCAAAATTCTTACTCGCGTAGCGATAACTCTTAATTCTTAATTCTTAACTCTTAATTGAGCGAGGCACTCGCTGACGTTCTTCTCAATACGGGCGGCGATGTCGCCAGTCTCGGCGGCACGGTCAAATGTCTCTCCCACGATGTGCTCGTAGAGCTCGATGTAGCGCTCACTGACGCTCTCGGCATACTCGTCCGTAATCTCGGGCATCACCTGTCCGGGCTCGTTCATGAAGTTGTGCTCGATGAGCCATTGGCGCACGAACTCCTTCGAGAGCTGGCGCTGGGGCTCGCCCTTGGCCAGTTTTTCCTCGTAGCCGTCGGCATAGAAGTAACGGCTGCTGTCGGGGGTGTGGATCTCGTCAATGAGATACACCTTGCCGTCGCGCTTGCCAAATTCATACTTCGTGTCCACGAGGATGAGGCCGCGCTTGGCGGCAATCTTCTGTCCACGAGCGAAGATGCGGCGGGTGTAGTCTTCCATGATGGCATAGTCCTCAGCCGAGACCAAACCCTGCGCGATAATCTCCTCTTTCGAGATATTCATGTCGTGTCCCTCGTCGGCCTTCGTCGTCGGAGTGATGATGGGCTCGGGAAAACGCTCGTTCTCCTTCATGCCGTCGGGCAGCTTCACGCCGCACAGTTCCCGGCAGCCATTCTTATACTCACGCCAGGCAGAGCCGGTGAGAATGCTGCGGATAATCATCTCTACGCGGAATCCCTCGCACTTCAGGCCCACGGTAACCATAGGATCGGGCGTGGCCAGCTTCCAGTTTGGGCAGATGTCGGTCGTGGCATCCAGGAACTTCGCTGCTATCTGGTTCAGGACCTGACCCTTGAAGGGGATGCCCTTCGGCAGCACCACGTCGAAAGCCGAGATGCGGTCTGTGGCCACCATCACCATCAGGTCGTCGTTGATGTTATAGACGTCACGGACCTTGCCGTGATAAACACTCTTCTGTCCATCAAAATGGAACTCAGTCTTTGTTAATGCATTCATATCTTTAAATTGTTCACTATTCGCTTTTCACTTCTTTATCGTATTCTTCATAAGCATTCACGATGCGCGTCACCAGCTTGTGGCGCACAATGTCTTTCTGGGTGAGGTTCACCACACCGATGCCCTCTACATTATTTAATATATGTAGCGCCTCGATGAGTCCGCTCTTCTGCGAGTGGGGCAGGTCAATCTGCGAAGTGTCGCCCGTGATGATCATCTTTGTGTTCCATCCCATGCGGGTAAGGAACATGCGTATCTGGGCAGGTGTGGTGTTCTGTGCTTCGTCGAGGATGACAACGGCATCGTTCAGCGTGCGTCCTCGCATGAAGGCCAATGGGGCTATCTGTATGACGTGCTTCTCCATCATGTCCTGCAGCTTCACCTGTGGCAGCATGTCTTCCAGCGAGTCATAGAGCGGCTGCAAGTAGGGATCTATTTTGTCCTTCATGTCGCCGGGTAGGAAGCCCAGCTTCTCGCCGGCCTCTACGGCAGGACGCGAGAGGATGATCTTCTTCGCCGTCTTCTCTTTTAACGCCTTAACCGCCAAAGCAATAGATAGGTATGTTTTACCCGTTCCTGCAGGACCTACGGCGAACACCATGTCGTTTTCGTGATAGGCGTCGATGAGGCGTTGCTGATTCTGCGAGCGGGCCTTGATGGCGCGACCGCTGATAGAGTAGCACACCACGTCATCGGGCACATCGTCGTTCAGACGCTTGCCGCGTGTGATGTCGAGAATGTCTTCTTCTTTCAGGGCATTGAACTTCAGTACATGCTGGCGCATCTTCTCCACGCTCTCTTCAAAGACGGCCATCTGCTGTTCGTCGCCCAGCACACGGATGACGTTGTCGCGAGCCACGATGCGCAGTTTGGGAAACAACGCCTTCAGCATTTGCAGATGCCCGTTTCCCACCCCGTAGAACATGACGGGATCAATATCTTCCAATACAAGATGCTTCTCTATCACAAGCTATATATCTATTTCGAGCGCAAAATTACAAAAAAAAGAGAGAAATGCAAAAGAAAAACGGCTTTTCTTTTGCATTTCATGCAGAATTATATCCAAGTGCGGCTTATGCCGACAGGGCTAGCTCAATGTCGTGCTCCTTGGCCATGCGGCGCATGTTCAGGAGGGCATAGCGCATGCGCCCCAGCGCCGTGTTGATGCTCACGCCAGTCAGCTCGGCAATCTCCTTGAACGACAGCTGTTGGTAGTAGCGCATATACACCACTTCACGCTGAGGTGCAGGCAGGGCTTCCATCATGCGCTTCACGTCGCGTAGCACCTGCTCGTTCACCAGCTCCGATTCGCGGAAGGTGTCGAGTATCGAGGCGCCTCTCAGGTTCTGCAGGTCATTTTCTGCATTCGGCTCCACGATATGCTGGCTCTGTTGCAGTCGGTACCAGTCCATAATGCAGTTATGGGCGATGCGGGTAATCCAGAACTGGAACTTGCCCGAGTCGGTATATTGCCCGTTCTGCAGCTTAGTGATGACCTTGACAAACGTCTCCTGGAAGATGTCGTCAGCCAGGTCATGATCGTGCACCACGAACATGATGTAAGTGAACAACTTGGTTTGCGTACGAGCTAAAAGTTCGTCAAAAGCACTATTATTGCCTTTTACATAGAGCAGGGCCAACATTTCGTCGGTCACCCCTTCAAATTTCTTCATATCTTTAATGTTTTGTTATGAAGTAAATTTCTCTCCTATAGGCAATAAAAGTTTTGTTTGTGAGTTATTAATATGATTTATCGTGTGCAAAAGTACGGTAAAAAAACGAAACAGCCAAATTTTTTCGTCATTTTTTTTCAATTTGACGCCTAAAGTGTGTCACTTTAACTCTTGATGCGCCATTTCAAAAGGGGAAAATGGAAAGGGCTCCACAACGGGAGCCCTTGATTTGATAGAATAGAAAATGAAATAATAGAACGTGAGTTCTTATGTCGTACTCACGTTAAATAACGCTAAATCACTACTGTCTCGTTAAGATTTGAGGTTTCGAAATAAATCGAGTTGGCCATCATCCTTTGGGACATTATTAATGGTTTTCACTAGCTAGTGATCGAAAAAATAGCTGTTTGAAAAGAAAAATGTGCTCACACGGGGAAAATCCCCATGTGAGCGATGTGGTGGGACTATCATTTGAGACCATGCCTATCATATCTCATTAAACTTTGTACTAGGAGACTTGCAGATAGGGCATCTCTCTGGAGTAATTTCACTATCCATAATATAGCCGCAGACACCACAAATATGCCTCTTCCCTGTTGATTCTTCCAATTTTGGCGCTATATCAGTGTTGTTGCCAATGTCCTTTACTGTATTGCCGCCAAGAAGTTTTTTCTTCTGGTCTGTAAATTCTTCTTCAGAAAGGATGCCCTTCTCTTTTAATTCTGCAAGCTTTGATAATTCATCGGCTATAGAACCAGTTGCCATTGCGATTTGTGGCGCACTTCCTGAAGGACGTATTTCTTCTCTATCAACCTCGTCAATGACAATGCTAATGTAATCTGATATCTTCTGCGCGTTTTCAAGTTCAGTCTTATAAAATGAACCGTACAAAGTGTCATCTGATTTTATTTCGCTATAATTACCAGCCGTCAACTCGTATGCGTTAAAACATTCTATCAGAAGGGTTGGTGTAGAATAATCCCGAATCTTTATCTTGACTGAAACTTTTGACACCTTCTTCTTCTGTTTCGAATCACCAGAAAGGCCACCTACAACCATACCTGCCCCACCAGCGAGAGCGCCACCGATTAACGCTCCGCCAACTGTACGTGACGTAGATTTAGATGATAAGAGTGTGTTGTCTTCCAGAATCTCAACACTGATAATGTCATCGAATGCGATTTCCTTAGTAAGAAGCGAGTTTAGATAGTAAATCTTTCGACCAATATTGTCAAGAACAAAGGCATAGCGACCCTTTTCTCCGATGACCTTCTTTAAACTTTGCTGATTTGGCAGCTCTTTGAGCTTGATGTCAAGCGCATCCTTACGCTCACCTGCTCTCTTTTTATCAGCCGAATCATTGGCAATACCATAAATAATACCAGCGACTATAAAAATAATGACAATTGCCCAAAACATAATTACTCTGAATTTATAAGTTTAACTATTCTGTTTACTGTATTTACGTCAATATGCCTTTTGCTTATGATGATTGTTCTATCCTTATAAGTCATAATAAGTGTATTCGACATTGGCATCTACCCATTTGTAACAAGCTCTTTTGAACCCTAAAGTTCTAAGTTTATTTGCTTGGTCATTATGAAACTCCTGTATATTAGCATTCCGAGCAAAAACGGCTCCTATAAACCATATAGTGGTTCCAGATGACTTAACCTTCATATCGTGCTTCCACAGGATTTGGCTCGCTGTCTTCACATAATACTTTCTATATTGTGGCAATCTCTTTTGCAATTCCTTCTTTGCAGCTTTGTGATTTCGATTCAGCAGATTTGCCATTTTAGGTGTCTTGTAGAAGTCAGGGAATTGGCTTATCTGGTATCCGCTATCGTCTATAATACCTTCTAAGGTGTGGATATTGCTTATCATGTCATCTATAAGAGTTTCACCATCTTTTATAGCAAATCTTTCGCCATTGGTGATAGACTTGTAGTCGTATTCGGCATTGGCATACTGAGTTTCAACCCATGTGTCATATTCCGGGCCAATCTTCAAAGTCACAGGCTCTGCCTCTTCAACTTCTATTAAAGAGGTGTCTACACTGACATTCTCGTCTGAAGCTTCCACAGAAGCATTTCGATTTCCATTACATGCACACATCAAAGGTAGTGCAACAAAAAGCAATAAATAGTTCTTGTTCATAATAATGTGGTTTTTAGGATTATCATTAGATTGTATAGCACAAAAAAAGCGTGAACAATTTACATCGTCTACGCTTTGGAGGTATTGGGGATAACCTATCATCTTAAACGAGTAAATGCCCACGCCGAGCGGCGTGAACTATCTACTTCAGTTCTTGATGATTTGTCTAATTCCCCAATTATCCAAAGCAAGAATCAAAAGTGGACGTTCAGTCTTATGTCCTTATTATTTATCTCAGCCCATAGGCATTTCAGGGGTTTAGGGGTTAAACAATTATGTGTTTATTAACTATGCGGCTTTGCCTACATACAGATTCTCAACAGGGAATATTAAGTCCCAGTCTTCTCCCCATACAACGTTGCCGTCATCTACCACGAAAGTACGGAACAAGTCCGGGTCAAGGTACTTGTTGTACTGGGGATGCGGATGCTGGCGAATGAACTCACCAATATCAACGACGCTCTGATGTCCGTCATTGAACGTCAGCCTTACGCAAAGATTGCCTGCATCCTCTGCCGATACAATATAAATGTGCTCCATCTTTACATCCTTTCTTTATTCAGATCGAAGATGCATTCTGTTCCGCTGTGTTTCACGTGCACATGTATGGGCTCGTGCTCGTTCGAGAAGAAGTAGAAAATGAATCCGAAATATTCAAATATCTTTGGCATAACTATTATTTTGGGGCAAAGATACGAATAAGTGAGCAAAGAACCAAATAAAAATGCAACTTTTTTATTTTTCTGTCGAATGGGAGTGCCTTAGAGAGTTTTATCTCAAAGACACGAATGAGTGAGCAAATCGCATCACCCCATTCTGTTAATCTTCACTAATCACCGTAACAATGTGTTAAACGGTCAGGTGCCTCCTTTTTTAAACGAGCGGCCTGCTATTTTCATTTAGGAGGGCGCTAGTTTCAACGAGCGACGTGCTTTTTTCGTTTTGATGCCTTCTTTGGGGCATGGAGATGCCTTCTTCAGGGCCAAAAGGTGCCTTCTTTATGCATTGGAGAAGGCATCTTTTATAAAATAACACGCGCGCGCGTATGCGCGCGCACATTTATTTTTTTTCAATGAAAAATCTGCACTTCTGTTACAACTCATTGTAAACTGCTGCCTGACAATGAGATAGATAGGTGCAGATATGGTGACAATAGTGACAGATATTATGATTTTTGGCATCAAAACCTGCATTTTTTTGAAGAAAAACGATGAAAAAAGTTCAAAAATACTCAAAATCGGACTGGAAAACAGCTAAATTCCCTTGTTTTTACCCCCAAATGGGCCGTTTTGAGGCCGAAATGCAGCAGAAATTAATCAAAATAGCAATTATTTTTGAAAAAATGAATTTTTTTCATTTGTCTTACTTTAGCAGGCCAAATCTTCCCCGTCTAAGCCAAAAGCCTATCATCTAAAGTCTGAAGTCTTCCTCTATAGTCAAATAATGCATCCGTGCAGTTCGAGTATGCGGCGCAGTTGTTGGGTTTCGCGGTTGTCAGCTGGCGGACAAGGCATGAAGCCCTCGGTGAGACAGACTTGTTCGCTGAGCAGCTGCAGGATAGAGGCGAAGAAGGAACGCATATTGTGGTCGTCGAGGCGTTGGAGCAGTTGCTGCTCGTCGAGGCTGTCGGCCCTGAGTGCACGGGCAATCTCAGTAAGCCTTAGTAGGGTGGGGCCGTTGCTCTTCACGTCGTCCAGCAGGCTGATGATGTCGCAGCCCTCTATAGGCTGTGGCTTCTTGTAGCCTTCTGGCAGATAGCCCTTGATGTTTTCCCTGCGAGAAGGATTGGTATCGATGGAGAGCAGACGTAGTCCTTCTTCCAAAAGTGGAAGCAGGTTTTCGTATTCGGCATATAAATAGAGCAGGGAAAGACTTTTCTCGTCCTCCTCCCAATGGGAAGGCTTTTGTGCCACCCAACGTGCATCGCCAGCTACGGCTGCTCCCATGATGAGGGCCAGCGTGTGGCGGGTGTCGTCGTCCATGAGCTGCAGGACATTGGAGCACATGACACGCTGATAGACGAGAAGCATCTGACGGGCACAGACTTCTGGCGTAGTGGTGCGAGTGATGATGGGGTTGAGAATGGTTTCCACTCGCGGGTATTGCTCAATAAGCGCATCGTGCTCCATCTGACTACGGGCAATGACAACGAAGGGCTGTTGGCTTTTAGCCGTTAGCTGTTCTTTGCTGAGCAAAGCGGCAAGGCCGAGCGGACCTGAATATTCGCCGTGAGGAGTAACTACCAGTCGGATGCCTTGGGGTAGGGCGAAGGGAGCCTTGCCGTGCAGATGGATGATGTCAGGATGCTGCTCGTCGAACATCATCTTGAAGGTGACGGCATTGGTGGCGACAGAGAATTGAGAATTGAAAATAGAAAATGGAGAATTGGGTAAGGAGAACTGTGCATTGAGCATGGCCACATAGTGGGCAGCCATGCTGTTACTTTCATCGTATATGTGCAGTATCGTCATAAATCTCCTTACTCCTTACTCCCCCTCTCCTTACTCCTACAATTCGTCGCTCGTATATCCTTTAGGCAGGGGGCGACAGTTGTATTGCGAGGCCATAATTTCGCCGTATGCACCTGCAGAGCGAATGGCGATGAGGTCGCCACGATGGGCCTGGTTCAGATCTATCTGCTTGGCAAAAACATCGGTAGATTCGCAGATGGGACCCACGACATCGTAGGTGTCGGTCGGCTCGTCGCTACTGATGTTCTCTATCTTATGGTAAGCCTGATAGAGGGCAGGGCGAATGAGATCGGTAAAGCCGGCATCGACAATGCAGAATTTCTTGACAGCTCCTTTCTTTATATATAATGTACGCGTGATGAGCGAACCGCATTGGGCCACGACGGCACGTCCCAGTTCGAAGTGGAGCGTCTGCCCTGGGCGTAGCTTCAGCCGACGGGCATAGGTGTCGAAGTAGGCCTTGAAGTCGGGAATGGACAAGCGGTTGGGGTGCTGATAATCGACACCCAATCCTCCTCCCACGTTGATATGCTCCACATGGATGTAGTGACGGTCTAGCTGGTCTTGCAGGTCGTTGATGCGGTTGCAAAGGGCCTGGAAGTCACCCATGTCGAGAATCTGCGAGCCGATGTGGAAGTGGAGTCCCACGAACTTGACATTTGAAAGCTTGCCGGCTTCGGCGATGACGGTCTCCATGTCACTCATGGCGATGCCGAACTTGTTCTCTGCCAGTCCTGTGGTGATGTTCGCATGGGTGTGGGCACCTACGTTGGGATTCAGACGGAAAGCCACGCGAGCCACCTTGCCTTTGGCAGCTGCCAGTTCGTTGATGACTTCCAGCTCGGGAATGCTCTCTACATTGAAGCAGAAGATGTCGTTGTCGAGTCCGATGTTAATCTCCCAGTCGCTCTTGCCCACGCCGGCATAGACAATCTTCGAGCTGGGGAAACCAGCGCGCACGCAGGCTTCAATCTCGCCACCGCTCACGCAGTCAGCACCAAGGCCAGCCTGACGGATGGCGCGCAGCACCTGAGGGTTGGCATTGGCTTTCACGGCATAGTGAACAACGAATGCCTCGTGCTTCCTCGCCTCTGCGTTGATAGCATCGAGCGTGGCACGCAGCAAGTCCATGTTGTAGTAGTAGAAGGGCGTGCGTAGCGATGCAAACCTCTCTACGGGAAATGTTCCTTTCATATCTTTGTGTTGTGTTGCAGGCGAATTAATTGAACAGGTGGTCGCTAAGTGACTGCAAGGCGCGCTTCTTGTCCTCCTCACGGATGAGGAACGAGATGTTGTAGTTGGAACCGCCATAGCTGATCATGCGTACAGGCACATCCTTCATAGCATCCATCACTCGGGTCTCGAAGCCGATGTTCGACCAGTCGAGGTCGCCCACGACGCAGATGATGCACATGCCCGTATCGACCGTCACCGTGCCGTATTTCTTCAGCTCGTCCATGATCTCACCCAGATGAGCAGAGTTGTCGATAGACATGCTGACGCCGACCTCGCTGGTGCACACCATGTCGATAGGCGTCTGATAGCTCTCGAAGATTTCAAAGACTTTACGCAGGAAACCCGTAGCCAGCAGCATTCGGCTGGACTTGATCTTGATGGCGGTAATGTTGTCCTTGGCGGCTACAGCCTTGATCTTGCCGTATTCCGTAGCGTTGCTGATGGTGGTACCTTCGGCATCGGGCTGCATGGTATTCAGCAGGCGGACGGGGATGCCAGCATACTTAGCAGGCTGCACGCAGGTGGGGTGCAGAATCTTGGCACCGAAGTAGGCCAGCTCGGCAGCTTCCTCAAACTGCAACTGGTGTACGGGCTGCGTCTTCTCCACCACACGAGGGTCGTTGTTGTGCATGCCGTCGATGTCTGTCCAGATCTGAATCTCCTCGGCATTGATAGCTGCACCAACGAGCGAGGCCGTGTAGTCGCTTCCGCCACGTTGCAGGTTATCGATCTCGCCATAGGCATTACGACAGATGAAGCCTTGGGTAATATACACTTGGTTGTCGGCATTCTGCTCCATGATGGCGTTGAGCTTTTCCTTGATATAGACGGGATCGGGCTCGGCATTCTTGTCGGTACGCATGAAGTCGAGGGCGTTGAGTAGCACGGCGTTGATGCCCTGCTCCTTCATGTAGTTCACCATCATGTTGGTAGAGATGATTTCGCCCTGAGCCACGATGCTTTTCTCCTCAAAGCTGGTGAACAGCTCCTTGGTGAACGAGCGAAGGTAGTTGAACTCTTCGCGCAGGAACTCACGGGTTGTCGTGCGAATTTCCTCTGTGGAATAAAGCTCCTGGATGTGGCGCTCGTACTTGCGCTCCAGGTTGTTAATAACCTCGTTGGCTCCATCGGGATTCTTCTTGTAGAGATAGTCGGAAATCTCGACGAGCGAATTGGTGGTGCCCGACATGGCAGAAAGTACCACGAAAACAGGCTCTCCTGACTTGGTGACTAACTGAGCCACCTCCTTCATTCTTTGCGGCGTGCCTACTGACGTACCGCCAAACTTCATTACTTTCATCTTATTCTTGTTTTTAATTTTCGATTTCTATTTTTTCTATCTTGCCGTCGCTACATTGATAGACGATGCCTGGGTATTGGTCGATCAAAGCCGTGTTGTGGGTGGACATGACGACAGCCGCACCATTTTGCGAGATATTACGCAGCAGATCCATGATGCCTTTGGCTGTCTCAGCGTCGAGATTGGCCGTAGGTTCGTCTGCCACTATCAGCTGGGGCTTATTCAGGATAGCACGGGCAATGGCGATGCGCTGCTGCTCGCCACCCGACAGCTCGTGGGGCATGCGGTCGGCCTTGTCGGCCATGCCAACCTCGTTCAGCACTTCCTCTATCCGTTGGGAAATTTCTTCCTTGTCTTTCCATCCAGTAGCCTTGAGTACAAAGTGCAGGTTCTTCCTGACAGTACGGTCGGCCAGCAGTTGGAAGTCCTGGAACACGATGCCCATCTGACGTCGCAGGGCAGGAATGTGCTTGCGCTTCAGCGTGAGCAGATCGTAATCGAAGACTTGCGCATGTTCGGCCTCGTCGATGTATAGCTCCTGATAGATGGTCTTCAGTAGTGAACTCTTGCCCGAGCCCACACGTCCGATGATATAGGCGAACTCTCCATCGTTGACTTGGAAATTGACGTCTTTCAAGACGGGAGTCCCGTCCAGTTGGTAGATGTTAGCGTGACTATAATCAATCATTATGGTTTCTGATGTTTATTATTTCATCTTTCCTTCTGCTTTCTGCTGGCGGCGCTTGGCATCCCAGTTGGGGTCGTGGCGCTTTTGCAGTTCTGCGGCAACGTCGTCTATGCGCAGCCCTTTGCTGGTGAGCAGCACCATGAGGTGATAGAGCATGTCGCTGGCCTCATAGATGAGCTGGTCGTTCGTGCCGTTGGTGGCTTCGATAACGGTCTCCAACGCTTCCTCGCCCAGCTTCTGTGCCATCTTGTTCACACCGTCATGGAACAGGCGGGTGGTGTAGCTGCCTTCGGGCATCTCCTCGTGGCGCTTCTCGATGAAGTCCTGAAGCTCAGAGAGGAAGGATAGGGCATCCTCCTGCAAGGGTGAACCTTGTAGTGCTGTGTTTTCCTCGCCCCAGCAGGTGTCAGTTCCTGTGTGACAGGTAGGACCGTGGGGGATGACCTTCACCAGTAGCGTGTCGTTGTCGCAGTCGATGGCCATGCTGACCAGCTCCAGATAGTGGCCGCTGGTTTCGCCTTTCGTCCAAAGTGTCTGGCGGGTACGGCTCCAGAAGGTCACCTTGCCCGTCTGCTGCGTCTTCTCGTAGGCCTCTTCATTCATGAAGCCCAGCATGAGCACGTTGCGTGTATTTGCATCTTGTATGATGGCAGGCACCAGACCTCCCATCTTCTCGAAATCTATGGTCATAATCTTACGTTGATTCCTTCTTCGTTGAGATATTGTTTCAGTTCGGATATGGGTATTTCACCAAAGTGGAACACGCTGGCAGCCAATGCCGCATCAGCATGACCAATGGTGAATGCATCGCGAAAGTGCTCCTTGCAACCCGCACCTCCGCTGGCAATAATGGGGATAGACAGCTCGTCGGCCAGACGGGCCAGCGCCTCGTTGGCATAGCCATTCTTCGTGCCGTCATGATTCATGCTTGTAAACAGTATTTCTCCTGCGCCGCGTTCCTGCGCCTCGTGTGCCCACTCAAAGAGTCCGCGCTCCACACGCTCACGACCGCCTTTGACGTAAGTAAACCAGCCATCGTTGTCGTGGCGGGCATCGATAGCCACCACGCAGACCTGGGAGCCGAAGCGAGATGCGGTCTCTTCTATCAGCTCAGGGTGACGCAGGGCGGCACTATTCATGCTTACCTTGTCGGCTCCAGCATAGAGCAGACGCTCCACATCGGCCAGCTCGTTTACACCTCCTCCTACGGTAAAGGGGATGTTGATCTCACGGGCTACTCGACCCACCATCTCCGTAAAGGTCTTGCGACCCTCGAAACTCGCCGTGATATCGAGGAAGCACAGCTCGTCGGCACCTGCCTGACTATAGGCCTTGCCCAGTTCGACAGGGTCGCCAGCCGAACGAAGACTGACGAAATTGACGCCCTTGACGGTCTCACCGTCTTTCACGTCCAAACAGGGTATGATGCGTTTTGCCAGGCCCATGGTTATTTACTATTCGATTTACTATTTACAATCTTACTATTGATGAGCTCATTCAGGTCTATGCGGCCTTCGTAGATGGCTTTTCCAAAGACGACCGAGGGGATACCTGCAATATTGAGTTGCTGGATGTCTTCAATAGAACTGACACCACCACTGGCGATGAGGTTGAGTCCTGGGTAAGCCGTCATGATTTCCTTGTAAAGGTCAAGGGCGGGGCCTGCCAGCGTGCCGTCTTTCGATATCTCCGTGCAGAGCACATGGTGGACGCCCATGTCGATATATCGTTTCAGGAAAGGAAGCAACTCTTCCGTAGAGTCTTCCTTCCAACCGTTGATGCTGATGCGCCCGTTTCTGACGTCAGCCCCCAGTATCATACGTTCAGCGCCGTATTTCACGAGCCAATTGTTGAACAGTTCCGGCTTGGTAACGGCTACAGAACCTACCGTTACCATTGCAGCTCCTGCCTCAAAGGCCTGCTCGATGTCATCGTCAGTCTTGATGCCGCCGCCAAAGTCTATGACGAGGTTCGTCGCAGAGGCAATGCTACGGAGCACTTCACTATTGACGATATGGCGTGACTTGGCACCATCGAGATCCACGACGTGTAGCCGACGGAAACCGATACGCTCGAATTCACGTGCCATCTCGACTGGATTGCCGTAAACGGTCTTCTGCTCGTAATCGCCTTTTGTCAGACGTACGCATTTCCCGTCGATGATGTCTATGGCAGGTATCAGCTCTATCATAGTTCCATGAAGTTTTTGATGATGCGTTCACCCACGCTACCACTCTTCTCGGGATGGAACTGCGTGGCGTAGAAATTATCTTTGTGCAAGGCTGCGCTATAAGGCAGGATATAGTCGGCTGTGGCGATAGTCTCTGGGCACAGGGGAACGTAGAAGCTATGTACGAAATAGACGTACTCGCCTTCTATTCCCTGCATGATTGGTGAAGAGACATGGCTTAGCTTGTTCCACCCCATGCAGGGCACCTTGTCTTCATGTCGGGTAGGGCAGAAGCGTTTCACCTCGGCATCGAAAATACCCAGGCAATCCACGTTGCCTTCCTCTGAATGCCGGCAAAGCAGTTGTTGTCCGATGCAGATGCCCAGCACCGGCTGGCTTAGTGAACGTATCACCTCGTCAAGTCCATGCTCGTGCAGGTAGGCCATCGCATTACTGGCCTCTCCCTGGCCTGGGAAGATGACGCGGTCGGCTTTTCGCAGTTCATCGGCCTTGTCGGTAAGCACAGGCTCCACGCCCATCCTTCTCAGCGCGTTCATCACCGAGAAGATGTTTCCTGCATTATATTTTACGACGGCTACATTCATTTCTCCTTAATCCTTTCTCCCTACGAAAAGATGATGGTTTTGTTTTTATAGGTCAGAATCTTACGCTCGATATGCTTCGATACGGCATGGGACAGTACAATTTTCTCCAAGTCTTTTCCTTTAAGGACAAGACTTTCGGGCGTGTCTTTATGGGTGATGCGTGTCACATCCTGTTCGATGATGGGGCCAGCATCTAGTTCGGCGGTAACATAGTGGCTGGTAGCCCCGATAATCTTCACACCGCGTTGGTAAGCCTGATGATAAGGCTTTGCGCCGATGAAGGCAGGCAGGAACGAGTGGTGGATATTGATGATATGATGCGGGTAGGCTGCAATCATGTCGTCGCTGATAATCTGCATGTAGCGGGCCAGCACGATGAACGAGATGTCCTCTTTCTTCAGCAAGTCCATTTCTGCCTGTTCCACCTCGGCCTTGTTCGAGTGGTCTTTCTTAATACTCCACACATAGTAGGGAATGCTGAACTGCTCAGCCACATAGCGCAAGTCTTCATGGTTTGAGACGATGCAGGGGATGTCGCAGTTGAACTCACCTGCCTTCCAGCGTGCCAAGAGGTCGTAGAGACAATGGCTCATCTTCGATACGAAAATGGCCATGCGTGGACGCTTGTCGCTGTAGTAGAGGCTGAATTTCATCTGGTAGCGCTGGGCATAGAGTGTGGTAATGTAGTCGTAGAGTTTGTCGCGGGGAATGAGGAAACCGTCGAGTTCCCATTCTATGCGCATGAAAAACATCCCATCCACCTTATCCACATACTGATCGAGATAGACAATGTTTCCTTTGTTGTCGGTGATGAATCTCGTGACTTCTGATATGATGCCCTGTTGGTCGGGGCAATGTAGAAGCAAAATTGCTGTCGGTTTCATTCTTTTACTAAGTCGTGTCTTTTTGGCTTGCAAAGTTACAAAAAAACAGGGTAAATAAAGAAAAATCTATTCATTTTTCATCATTTTTGTCAAATTTATTAAAAAAAATGATGATTATTCAAAAAAAATGCTTATCTTTGCCGAAATTCTGTTCCAAATTACCTCTACAACCTATGGCAAAGTATAATATTTCAGAGAGGAAGGAAAAGGACGCTGTCTATAGAACTTTAGTCAGTCCCGCGTTGATGGATGAGCTAAAGGAAAAAATCCTTGACCTTGTCGTCATGCAAAAGAAGTACAAGGACAAGAACTATTCCGCAAAGCGTCTGGCGGAAGATTTGGGTACTAACACTCGTTATGTTTCTGCCGTTGTTAATGTGCGGTTCCACATGAACTACACGTCGTTTGTCAATAAGTATCGCATTGAGGAGGCTATGTCTATTCTGACAGACAAGCGGTATCAGGATCTGCGCATAGAGGAGGTAAGCGATATGGTGGGCTTCTCCAACCGCCAGTCGTTCTATGCATCGTTCTACAAGCTGATTGGCATTACCCCGAGGGAATATCGCCTGCAGCACGCCTCGAATGTCAAGCCGAAAAAGAAATAATGAATCATTTCAACTATTGTGACGAGCGTTTTGCCGATTTGCAGCTGCTCCGCTACCGCCTGGAAGGCTTTGAGCAGCTCTCTCTGAAGCAGAAACAGCTCGTTTACTATTTGTCTGAGGCCACGCTTTATGGCCGTGATATCACCTTTGACCAGTTTGGAAAATATAATCTGCGGTTACGCCGTATGTTGGAGGCCGTCTATACCGATCTGCGTATCAATCGCGACACCGACGACTTTCGTGCCATGACCGTTTATCTGAAGCGCCTGTGGTTCTCCTCCGGTATTCATCATCACTATGGCTGCGAGAAGTTCGTGCCAAGCTTTTCCGAGGATTTCCTGCGTCGTGCCCTGCACGTCGTAGAGCCAGCCCGTTTGCCATTGGCCGAGGGACAGACGGTAGATGAATTATGCGACGAGCTCTTTCCCGTAATCTTCAATCCTGACGTGCTGCCCAAGCGGGTGAATAAAGCTGATGGCGAGGACCTGCTGGCCACTTCCGCCTGTAATTTCTATCAGGGCGTTAGTCAACAGGAGGCTGAACAGTATTATGCCGTGAAGAAAGCTAACGGCTCTCAGACGGAGCCGCCTTCCTATGGACTGAACACTACGTTAGTGAAGGCTGCCGACGGCACCATTCATGAAGAAATATGGTCGGCAGAAGGCCGTTATGCCAATGCCATCAGGCACATTGTCTATTGGTTGCAGAAGGCTATGGAAGTGGCTGAGAATGATCAACAGAAGAGCGTTATATCTCTCTTGGTAAGATACTATCAGACAGGAGATTTGTATCTATTTGATGAATATTCCATTCAATGGCTGCAATGTCTCGATGGGCAGGTCGATTTCATCAATGGTTTCATTGAGGTCTATGGCGATCCGTTGGGGCTGAAAGGCTCGTGGGAGGGACTGGTGGAGTATGTTGATGAGTTGGCTACGCAGCGCACCCGCGTCATCAGCGAGAATGCCCAGTGGTTTGAAGACCATTCGCCTGTTGATTCCCGTTTCCGCAAGCCGCAGGTAAAGGGCGTTTCGGCCCGCGTCATCTGTGCGGCCATGCTGGGCGGAGACGAATATCCCTCTACAGCCATCGGCATCAATCTGCCCAATGCCGACTGGATACGTGCTCGCTACGGCTCGAAAAGTATCACTATTAGCAATATCACCGATGCTTACAACAAGGCAGCTCATGGAAACGGCTTCAGGGAAGAATTTGTGATAGACGAAGCAACGCTTTCCCTTATAGAGAAATACGGCGATGCGTGCGACGATCTGCATACCGACCTGCACGAGTGCTTAGGTCACGGCAGCGGACAGCTGTTGCCGGGCGTTGATCCTGATGCGTTGAAGGCATATGGCAACACCATTGAGGAGGCACGTGCCGATCTCTTTGCCCTCTATTATCTGGCCGACCCGAAACTTATAGAATTGGGACTGCTACCAAATGGCGAGGCATACAAGTCGGCCTACTATTCCTATATGATGAATGGTCTGCTGACACAGTTGGTGCGCATAGAGTCAGGCCGTCAGATAGAGGAAGCCCACATGCGCAACCGTGCGCTCATTGCCCGTTGGTGCTTAGCGCATGGCAGTTGCATGGAGCTGGTCAGGCAGAACGAAAAGACTTTCTTGCGCATCACATCCTATGAGAAACTGCGCCAATTGGTGGCCCAGCTGCTGGCAGAGATACAACGCATCAAGAGCGAGGGTGACTATGAGGCAGCACGCCAGCTGGTGGAGCAGTATGCCGTCAAGATTGATCCTGTCCTTCACGAGGAGGTGCTGGCTCGCTACAGTAAGCTGAACCTGGCACCCTATAAGGGCTTTATCAATCCGTGGCTGCTACCTGTGCGCGATGCCGACGGCCAGATCATCGACATTCAGGTCAATTACTCCGAAAGCTATGAGCATCAGATGCTGCGCTATAGCACGGAATATGCTACATTGATATAATGAAAGAAGGCATTGACATACAGCAGAAGGTAAAGGAAATCAAGCAGTCGTTCCGTCAGCAGATGGATGGTGCTGTGGCTCAGTCGATGCGCCAGAAAGGTCTGGACTATCATCTCAACTGGGGTGTCACCTTGCCCCGATTACGTGAGATGGCCGAAGATATAGGGGAAAAGAACTATTCCCTTGCTATCGCCCTTTGGAAAGAGAACGTGCGCGAATGCAAGATTCTGGCCACCATGCTTATGCCTCCCGATGAGATGCTGCCTGAGGTCGTGGATATCTGGATGGAACAGACCGACACGATAGAGTTGGCCGAACAGGCCGCCTTCAACCTCTACCAGCATCTGTCTTACGCCCCTGAGAAAGCCTATCTGTGGCTTTCCTTGCCCGATGACCTGCCGCAAATCTGTGGTTACCACATCCTGAGTCGTCTCTTTGCCCGTGGTCAGGAGCCTAACGAGCGGGGCATCAACGAGTTCATCGATCAGGCTCTTACTGCCTTGCAGAGCCCTAATCCCTCGTTGCGCAAGGCCGCCATGCAGGCCGTCATCCACTTTGCCGATATAGGACTTATGTACGAGCGACTCTCCCGTTCTGCCATCCACAGCATCGGCCTCGACTTCCTATGAGCCATTCACCATTATGAGCCTCCTTGACATTATTCTGCTTGCCATCTCGCTGGCCATGGATTGCTTCACCATCAGCATCGTCAGTGGCTCCATCCTGCGCCGCTGGCATGGGGCTGTCATTGTGCGCATTGCCGTGCTCTTTGGCTTGTTCCAGGCGCTTATGCCCCTGATAGGATGGACGGCCATGCGCCTCTTTGCAGCCCGTGTCGAGGCCTACGGACATTGGATAGCCTTTGGCATGCTGCTGTTCATTGGCGGACGTATGATTTGGGAGGCATTGCGTGGTTCTGGTGACGAGTCCTTGTTTCGTCCAGAAAAGCTAACTACCCAGCTGCTGCTGGCCGTTGCCACCAGTATCGATGCGATGGCAGTAGGCGTGTCGATGGCTGTCACGGGTTACGACACGCTGCACTCACTCTTCCTCCCGCTCCTTATCATCGGCTTGGTTTCTCTGCTCTTCACCTTCTTGGGTCACTGGCTGGGTATCCGTTTCGGCCGTGCAGTCAGCCGTCGTTTCTCCCCTGAACTGCTGGGTGGCATCATCCTCGTGGGCATCGGTCTGAAAGTACTGTTGACATAACGTGTTTTTTTAAAAAATCAGGAGGAATTGGTGGTGGAGTTGCCGACGTGTTCTGTGTGGTTAGCGGTGATACGTCCGTCGGCGACAATATATTCATAAGTTTGGTTGAATAACTGTTATTTTACCATTATATATATAAAGTCCTTTTTTTGTGGGCTTTTCTGCAAGTCGACGTCCGTCGAGGGTGTGCCAGGCAGCGGCATCTCTGTGCTGGGTTAAATGGATGGTTATGCCTGTGGCTTCACTATTTCGGAAGTTCTGTGCGATGAGTGCCTCCACCAGCTGCATGCCCTTTACCTCGAACATGTTGTCGCTGGAGGCACTCTTAGTTTGATCCACTCCTGCGAAGTCCATCATCACCATGCCTGTGGAGCCGTTATGCGTTTCGTCGGCCAGATAGTCGAGCACTAGCTGGTGGGCATAGACGGCGTTCTCGCGATAGCCGTCGGAGAGGAACATCTGCGTGTTGCCCGCCGTGTAGTTCATCACCCATGTGGGCTTATCGGTGGTCAGGTCGCGGTTCATGGCGGCATCAAGCATAAGTCGGATAGCGGTTTCCTTGCCTTCGCGGTCGGAATTAGGCTCATAGTAGTCCTGCATCCAAAGCGGACAACTTGAGCCGTCGCTGCCGGTTATGATTCCGCCCTGCTGGTTGGCAAAGTCCTTGTCTGACGACCATCCTGTAATAAAACCTCCCTGAGGCTTGTCGGCATACTTGTTTCGCGAGAGCAGCAATATCTTGCCGCGTACATCACCCACCGTCATCGTGGGACTAAACTCTACGAAGCATTGGCGCAGCGAGTCGCTTTGTATCAGGGCGGAAAACAATGGTGCCCACTCTGCCACTTCCGGCTCGCCATCGGTGGTGTCGATTTTTGTGGCTACGATGGCGAACTCGGTAGGCGATACAGCCAATAAATCCCGCAGACGGGCGAAGAAATCACCCACAAGGAGTTTAGTTCCCGATATGCCGTGCATGCATCGTAGCACGTCTCCGTCTTTCTGCGGCCGGATATCAAAAACGCGCACACCGACATTCCATTGCTCAGCAATTGTAAGGTCTTGTGCGCGGGCGGCCATATCTCCAATCAGTTCTGCTAACCCCGTCCATCCTTCAGCAGTGGCTGCATCGTGAGTGCCTGGCAGCGACAGGCCTGTTACCAGTCGACTGTCGTCTAATTGTGCCATCCAGTTTTTCTGGGACCATATTCCCTGTGCGATAGTGCATAGCAGGATGAGTGTACAAAGTAGGCGTTTCTTCATATCTTTATTTATTATCTTGTTATGTTAGTGAATAATATCTTTGCTGCAAAGATACAAAAAATTGAATTAAACACAAAAGGAACAAGGCTATTTTTAGATAAACTAGGGAAATTTTTAGTAAAACGAGCCAAACAATACTTTTTGTTTTGAATTGTTCTCGCTTATTCGTATCTTTGTCCTGTATTACAGAGTGTATTTCGGAAAGTCTCAAAATTATTTGGTTTTTCGCTCAGTTTGCACTACATTTGGCCTGTGCCAGAAGATACTTTCGCTCGATAATAAAAACAAAAAACTGCATTTTTGTTTTGTATTGTTCTCGCTTATTCGTATCTTTGCGCTGAAAAACAGCGCGAAGATAGGCTGCACCTCGGAAAAACTCAAATTAATTTGGTTTTTCGCTCGGTTTGCACTACCTTTGCACCATGAATCTTAAACAAAAGAATAAAACTATGGAAATAAAGACTATCGGACTGGCCAGCGACCACGCTGGCTTTGCCCTAAAACAATTTGTGAAGAAGTATCTCGATGAGAAGGGATACGAGTATAAGGACTACGGCACCTACACGGAGGACTCGTGCGATTACAGCGACTTCGGCCACGCACTGGCCAAGGGCATTGAAGATGGAGAGGTGTATCCCGGTATTGCCATCTGCGGTAGCGGCGAGGGCATCAATATGACGCTGAATAAGCATCAGAGCATTCGTGCTGGACTGTGCTGGATTCCAGAGATTGCACATCTGATTCGTCAGCATAACAATGCCAACGTGCTGGTGATGCCAGGTCGCTTCATTGACGAGGATATGGCCCGCAAAATCATGGATGAGTATTTCGCCACCGAGTTTGAGGGTGGGCGCCATCAGCGGAGAATTGACAAGATTCCCTTGTAGTGTGGCCTGTTGATATTAGGCACGGATTCTTGCTACTGGAGGGACGCAAGAATCCGTGCCTATATTATATATGGCTTATCAGCGTGAATAGGCCAGGGCGGCACCAATGGCCGTGCAGAACTGCGAGTACTTCGGGATGTGGAAGCGTACATTATAGAGCTTTTCCAAAGCAGGGAACACTTCCTTACATTGCGGCAGTAGCGATAAGTTGCCAATAAGCACCATATCGCGGCAACCTGTGCCTTGTGCTGCCAGCACCGAGGCTGAACCGATGGTCTGGAGCACCATTCCGATGATACCTGCTGCGATATCTTCCTTTGCTGCATTGTTCTTGGCACGCGCGAAGATGCTGGCCGTAGCTTCCATGGGCAGGCCGGGAAGTGGTTGTGCAGAGATGTCGCCAATGGTGAGGTTGATATGACTGATGTCGCCTTGCATGGCCAGTGCCGATACTTGCTTAATATCGCTGGTATTCAGCATGATACGCGAAAGACCTTGAAGTGTTCCTCCGCCAATTCCGATTCCTCCGATGTGCTGGATATCGTCGCCATTGCACATGACAAACGAGGTGCCTGTGCCCATCGAGACGACAATGGCATGATCGAGGTGGCTCTCATAGCGGGCTCCTAACGCGTCGGCGATGAACTCATCGCAGCGGCTGGTGGCCACACCATAGACATCGCTCTTTACATAGGCAGCACCCACGCCTGTCAGCATAACATGTTCCACGTCTTTTAGCTCGATGTTGTTGTCGTGCAGATACTTGCCAAAGGCCCCGTAGAGTGAGGTAATGGGGTCGGCAGCGGTAATGCGGATGGGAGCCGATGGCTTACCGTCGCGCAGTCCTACGATTTTCGTGGTAGAGATGCCTACGTCAATTCCTACTATCATAATATATTTGATGTTATTTGGGCTACAAAGGTACGAAAAAGGAGGGAAACGGCAAAAAAAAGAAAGATTTCTTTTGTTTTGTTCCCTGTTTTTCGTAATTTTGCATCATGATTGTATTCCCGCAGGCAAAAATAAACCTCGGACTGAATGTGGTGGAGCGTCGGCCAGACGGCTACCACAACTTGGAAACGGTGTTCTATCCCGTGCCGCTGTACGATGCGTTAGAGGTGCAGGAGATGAATAAGGATTTTCCATCGGAGGTGGATTGCGACCTGAAGGTGACGGGCATCAACGTGGAAGGCGATGAGCAACGCAATTTGGTAGTGAGGGCTTATCAGCTGCTGAAACAGGAATTCCCGCAGCTTCCCCGCGTGCATGTCCATCTGCATAAGGCCATCCCTACACAGGCAGGTATGGGAGGTGGCAGTAGCGATTGCGCAGCTATGCTTTGTGCCCTGAACACGTGGTATCATCTGGGACTGACAGACGAGCAGCTGATAAAGCGGGCGGCATCGTTGGGAGCAGATTGTGCGTTCTTTGTCATCAATCATCCTGCATACGCCGAGGGGATAGGGGAACGGCTACAACCTATAGAATTGAACCTGAAAGGCTGGTGGCTGGCTATGGTACGACCGGATATTCCCGTTTCGACGAAGGAGGCCTTTGCGCTGATAATACCTCACAAACCAGAGGTGAACTGTCGCGATATAGTGGGCAAACCTGTTGAAGTCTGGCGCGAGTTGCTGGTAAATGACTTTGAGCAGAGCGTCTTTGCACAATATCCTGAGATTGGAACTGTGAAAGATCGGCTATATAAGCTGGGGGCAGCTTACAGCGCGATGAGTGGAAGTGGTAGTGCCGTCTTTGGCCTATTTAGGAAACCCATAGAACTGGAACGCCACTTCGCTGGGATGTTTACGAGAGTAGTACAACTTTAGTTTATTAATAACAAAACTGTTTTGACTATGAAAAGAATTACAATGATGGGAGCTGTATTGGCTATGTCGCTGATGATGGCTCAGGGCGTAAAGGCCCAGACGGTGGTTACCGAGCAGGATATTCCGGGAATGACCGCCAAGGAACTGAAGAAAGCCCAGAAGGCCAGGGCTAAGGAAGAGAAGGCTGTGAAGGCCTTGCAGAAAGCTCAGGCTGCTATACCCAAGGCTGAACAGAAAATGGAAAAAGCCAAAGACAAGGCTGAAAAGGCTCAGAAAGCCTACGAGGATGCCATGAAGGATCTGGAGAAGGCTCGTAAGAAGGCTGAGGATGCTCAGAAAGAAGTCGATGACCTCATGAAGGATTAATAAAAAGAGAATAGGCGAGCTAGATGCCCGCCTATTTCATTTCTATAATTTGGCTTATTTGTTTACCTGGAAACGGGTGTCACCATCCTTGAAGAAGGCGTTGATCTGCTTGGCAGCAGCAATACCGGCGTTGGTATTGGCTTCAGCTGTCTGGGCCCCCATCTTCTTAGGAGTGCTAAAGTAGCGACCTTCGAACTTCTGGAAGTCGGCGTTGGCATCGGGCATGATGTCGGTGACGAACTTCAGGTCCTGACGCTCTTCCATCAGCTTCAGCAGCTCGGGCTCGTTGATGACCTCCTTACGGGCAGTATTCACGAGGATGCCACCCTTCTTCATCTTGCCAACGAGAGCGTAGTTGATGCTCTGCTTGGTTTCAGGAGTAGCGGGGATGTGGAGCGAAACAACATCACACTGCTCGAAGAGAGCTTCCTGATTGGCTACGGCGTGCACACCTGCCTTCTCGATAACTTCTGCGGGGCAGTAGGCGTCGAAGGCATAAACATCCATTCCAAAGCCCTTGGCGATGCGGGCCACGTTGCGACCTACGTTACCGAAGGCGAGGATGCCCAGCTTCTTACCCATCAGCTCGGTGCCAGCCTTGCCATTGTAGAACTGGCGGACGGCAAAGACGAGCAGACCGAAAACGAGCTCGGCCACGGCGTTGGCGTTCTGTCCTGGCGTGTTCTCAGCTACTACGTTGTGAGCGGTAGCAGCAGTCAGGTCGATGTTGTCGTAGCCAGCACCAGCACGCACGACAATCTTCAGCTGCTTGGCAGCGTCGAGCACTTCGGCATCTACCTTGTCAGAACGGATGATCAGAGCGTCGGCATCTTTCACGGCGTCGAGCAGTTGTGCTTTCTCGGTATATTTCTCCAACAGCGCGAGCTCATTGCCTGCTGCCTCGATTTCCTCCTTGATGCCCTCCACAGCGGCGGCTGCAAAAGGCTTCTCTGTTGCGACTAATACTTTCATGACACCTTATTATTAATGATTAGCTTCAAATTCCTTCATGCAGGCTACGAGTGCATTGACACCCTCGATAGTCTGAGCGTTGTAGCAGCTGGCACGGAATCCACCTACTGAGCGATGACCCTTCACGCCGACCATGCCCTTAGAAACAGCGAAGTCAAGGAAGTCCTTCTCCAGCTCCTTGTATTCGGGAGCCATCACGAAGCAGAGGTTCATCAGTGAGCGATCCTCTTCCTTGGCGGTGCCCACGAACATCTTGTTGCGGTCAATCTCGCCATAGACAATCTCGGCACGCTGCTTAGCTAGTTTGTCCATTGCCTCTACGCCGCCCTGACGCTTGATCCAGCGCAGGTTCTCCAGAGCGCAGTAGATGGGCACTACGGGAGGTGTGTTGAACATTGAACCCTTCTCCACATGTGTGCGGTAGTCGAGCATCGTAGGAATCTCACGGGGAGCCTTACCCAGCTTCTCGTCCTTCAGAATGACGATGGTCACACCGGCCATAGCCAGATTCTTCTGGGCACCGGCATAGATAGCGTCGTACTTGGCAACGTCGATGGGACGGCTGAAGATGTCGGAAGACATATCAGCAATCAGGGGGACTGCTACGTCGAGATCCTTGCGAATCTCAGTACCATAGATAGTGTTGTTCGTGGTGATGTGCAGATAGTCAGCATCGGCAGGTACCGTCCAATCCTTCGGAATGAAGGTGTAATTGGCATCAGCCGAGCTGGCTACCTCGACAACCTCGCCGAAGAGCTTGGCTTCCTTCATGGCCTTCTTGGCCCAGACACCTGTGTTCAGGTAGGCGGCCTTCTTGATGAGGAAGTTATAAGGAATCATGCAGAACTCGAGTGAGGCGCCGCCACCGAGGAAAATCACGCTGTAGCCCTCGGGCACGCTGAGCAGCTCTTTCACCAGCTCCACGGCCTCATCGACCACGGGCTGGAAATCCTTTGCACGGTGGCTGATCTCCATCAGGGAGAGACCGGAGCCATTAAAGTCTAAACACTGTTTGGCTGTGGCCTCGATGACCTCGCGGGGGAGCATCGAAGGACCTGCATTGAAGTTGTACTTCTTCATAATTCTTGTAAGTTTATTTAGTTTTAAATCGTATGTTCTGAAAAACGGTGCAAAGGTACACAAAAAAGCCGAAAGCACAAAATTTATTTCATGATTTATGAGTTTTTTGAACGCTCCAGAATAAATCCCGAACGCTCCAAAAAGATTTTTGGACGCAGCAAAAACAATTTAGCGCCGTCCAAAATGCTTTTTGCACGGTTCTTTTTTCCTTGTTTTGCCAGTTCAGGGGATAGTGGCGGTGCGCAGGAAATCATCCCACTGACCTTGATAGCCGTTGAAGACGTTGAGGTCGCATTCAGGGATGATGCCTGTGACGTGGCCGTCGCCCGAAAGCTGCCAGATGTCGAGGTGAATGTCGGGCTTGTACTCTCCGTAGCGGGCTATCCAGAAGTGATAGTCGCGCTTCAGGTCGGGAGTCAATGGCAGATAGAGATTGGCAAAGCGCTGATTGATGTAGAGTAGGGGACGGCAACGGGTGGCTTGCTCGACGATGTGCAGCCATTGGCGCATGGCATCGAAAAGTACAATGGGACCGCCCATCTCGTCAATCATCTTGTCGGAAGGTTCAATGTCGAGCATGGGGGGCAGGTCGCCATGGCGGAAATGGGTGTTGTTCAGAAAATGATGGGCCTGTTCATCGGCAGGTGTCCGGGTGGAGAAGAAGTGATAGGCGCCGACAGGGATGTCATGACTGCGGGCAGCAGCATCGTCTTGCTCATAGTATTTGTTCTCGATGGTGACACCTTCGGTGCTCTTGATGTAGATGAAAGAAACCGGATAATCAACCTTATCCTGTACACGCTCCTGACTGATGCGCCGGCCTAAGTGCCAGATGCGCAGCTGATTCCAGTTGATGGAAAAACGGCGGCGCCCTTTCTCATGCTGGTAACGGGAAATGTCAATACCATAGATACGCTCGCTGTGATAGCTCATGCGCTCACCCCGGAACTGGTCGCGCAACCAAACGCCAACTCTCAAGTTGTCGAGGCTGACGCTGAGTCCGAAGCCCTCGCGTTGGTCGTGTTCCCAATGGCCTTCAAAATAGGTGCCGTCGGCATCGCGATAGAAACCATGTCCCCACGCTTCTCCGCGACGGTTCATCTGGCCCGCGTAAAAGCCGGTGCTGTCGATACGCACGCCGCTGACAAGTGTATCGGCTTGGAAGCGTCCGATAATCCAACGTCCGCAATCATCTCTTATAAGTGCCTTTCCTCGATGGGGATTTAAGGTGTTTCCTAATGTCATACGGCCCTGAGGAAGATAAACCACAATAGATGAGTCGCCATGTTCGGCGTAGCGAGCAACCATGTCGAAACCCTCATCCTGCGGATTATGGCGTTCGAAATAGTACTTTAATTCTTGTGTGATAAGTTGTTGACGTTCTTGGTCTTGCGTCCTAATATCTAGAGAGGGTTTTGTGACGCCTTCCTTGTGTTTAACAGGCGACGAAGTATCTCCCTTGTCGCTACATCCGCACAAGGTAGCCAGAAGCAATAGAACAGCACTAACCCTCCCTGTTTTCATCCCAGAAGAGGAGTGCTTTGATGAATGTTTCGTTGGGATTGTGTTGAAACTTCTTTCCACGGAAAGCAACAATGGTCATATACACCATGTAGATAAGCATGCAGAGCATGAATCCTGTAGCGTATGCCTCCCATGTGGCACCTTTTACAAAAAGGCTGAAAGCTGCCACGGTAAGCAGGAAGACAGAACCGAAGATAAGCAGGCGGCGACTGCGCCAGGTATCCTTGAAGTCCTCGAACTTCTGTTTCTTCTCCAAATAGGCTTCAAAGGCTTCCTCGGTGGTGCCGTAGTTCTCGATATGGGGCAGGGTAGGGTCATCCTTGAAGTCGCTGCGGATGTCCCAGATGCGACTCTGCAGCGACTCAAGGTTGACGTTTTCGATGTATGAACGATCGATTTGAAACATATTAGCAAAGCTTACGTGAGCCGTCGCCGATGACAACATCATAGACCTTGGGCTCGTGACCGTACTTGGCAGCGAACTTCTGCTTAGCGTCGGCAATAAACTTGTTGTAGAGGTCGGCACGAACCAGGTTGATGGTGCAGCCACCAAAGCCACCTCCCATGATGCGGCTACCCGTGACGCCATTCTCCTTGGCAACATCGTTCAAGAAGTCAAGCTCTTCACAACTGACCTCATACTCCTTCGACAGTCCCTCATGGGTCTCGTACATCTTCTTTCCTACGGTCTCGTAGTCGCCGGCAATCAGGGCATCGCAGACAGCCAGCACACGGTCTTTCTCACCGAGTACGAAGTGAGCACGCTTGTAATCCTCTTCACCTACTTCGGCACGCACCTCTTCTAGCTGCTCCCATGTGCAGTCGCGCAGGGTCTCGAACTTGCCTTCGGGATGCTTGGCTGCAATATGCTTCACCACGTTCTCACACGAATTGCGCCGGTCGTTGTAAGGCGAACCTGCCAGCTCGTGCTTCACTACTGAGTCGAGCAGCACCAGGCGGTAGCCATCGGGCTTGAAGGGGAAGTATTCGAACTCACGGCTGCGGCAGTCGAGGCGCATCAGGCAACCTGCCTTTCCAAATACGCTGGCAAACTGATCCATGATACCGCAGTTCACGCCACAGTAGTTGTGCTCAGTTGCCTGTCCGGCCAGCGCCATATCCCATTGAGAGACCTTGTTCTCGCCGAAAATGTCGTTTAGACCGCAGGCGAAGCAGCTCTCCATAGCAGCACTCGACGACATACCTGCTCCGAGAGGTACATCACCTGCAAAGGCAATGTTAAAGCCCTTCACAGGTACGCCCAGTTTCTGCATCTCCTTAGCGATACCATAGATATAGCGAGCCCAAGAGGCACGGGGACCTGCGGGATCGTTCAGCTTGAAATCGACGCGGTCTTTCAGGTCGATGGCATATGCCATCACGGTGTCTTCGGTACCGTTGGCACGCATCTCGGCCATAATACCCTTATCTACTGCGCCGGGGAATACGAAACCCCCGTTATAATCGGTGTGCTCACCAATCAGGTTAATACGTCCGGGCGATGCATACACGTTACCGGTCTTTCCGTCAAAGTGCTTGATGAAGCGACTTCTTACAAATTCAATGTCCATCATAATGATTTGCGATTTATAGATTTACGATTTGCGATTTGTTTATTAATCTACCTTAATATCCGTATTGACATTCTTACTGCCGATGACTGCGTAGAACAGAATGTAGGCCAGCATAGCGATAACCAGCCAGTAGCTGTTGATGAAGCCAATGCTGTTGGCCATAGCCTCCTGGATGAGTGGCATGATGCCACCGCCCACTACCAGCATCATGAAGATACCAGAAGCAGCCTCGGTGTATTTGCCCAGTCCTTCCACGCTAAGGTTGAAGATGCCGCCCCACATGATAGAGGTACATAGTCCGCAGGCAGCGATGAAGATACATTTCACGGGAATTTCCTTTTCGCTGACGGTAAACGTAGAACTCTCTGGCATGAAAATGGCAATGAGCAGTAGCAGGATGGCAACCGTTGATACAAAAGTAAGCTGGGTTCTTGTAGATATCTTTCCAGAGATGGCGCTCGAAGAAGCACGTCCCACCAGCATCATCAGCCAATAGGCAGCAGCAACGGAGCCACCAATGTCAGCAGAACCTTTCGTAAAATCAGTAATGTAGAAATTCAGCTCCATGGGGATGCCAATCTCTACGCCCACATAGAAGAAGATGGCAATGACGCCAAGCAGACAATGGCGGAAGGCCAGCGGGCTACGCTCGTACTTCGGTTGTTCCTTGCCCAGCGTAGGCTCAGGAATCTGCACACGACTGATGATGAAGAACGAGATAGCAAACACAGCAATACCGATGAACAGCAGGGGTGCTACATCACCCATGTTTGTATCCTTGGTTACTTCACCAACGAGCAGACCGGAAAGCAACGGAGTCAGCGTGGCGGTCAGCGAGTTCATGGTGCCGCCAATCTGAATAAGCTGATTACCTTTGTTTCCACCACCGCCCAACAGATTCAGCATCGGGTTCACCACGGTGTTCAGCATGCAGACGCAGAAGCCGCAGATGAATGCACCAAGCAGATAAATAAAGAGGTTCAAGGTGACATGGATGTCCTGAGTGAAGGTCTGCTTTACGCCATCCACCCACTTCGTCGTCTCATAGCCAGACCATGTGAATACCTCGGTACCGGCACCCACGAGGCTGGAGAGATATTGCACCAGAAGGCCGACAATACCCACGATAAGGGCGATGAGGGCGGTCTTCTTGTAGCCGTACTTAATCAGCATCTTACCTGCAGGAATGCCCATGAACAGGTAGGCAGCAAAGTTCATCAGGTTACCCCATGCCTTGGCAAAGGGGAAATGTTCACCCCAAATATTGCCAAAGGGAGCTCCCATGTTGGTGACAAAGCTGATCATCGCAAAGATGAAGCACATGGTGATAATGGCCACCAACTGTGTATTTTTTTTCTCTTGTGCCATATTGATTTACAATTTTACAATTTTCAATTAATTTATTCTGCTACTCCGAACTTATAGATGGTCTTCTGCTTATAGCGATGGTGTGGGTTCAGTACCACGCTGGGGAAGTAGGGACGGTTGGGACTGTCGGGGAAGTGCTGGCACTCGAAGCAGATGGCACTACGGCGTCCGAAGGTAGCTCCATGCACACCCTTGTAGCCATTGGCCCAGTTATCGCTATACACCTGTACGCCAGGCTCGGTGGTATAGACCTCCAGCGTGCGGCCGCTTTTTGGCTCGGTCAGACGGGCTGCAAAGCTCAACTCACCCTCTTCCTTTTTGTTCAGTACGAAACAATGGTCGTAGCCAGCTCCGTTCTTAATCTGCTCGTTGTCGGCATCAATGTCCTGTCCTACAGGCTTCGGAGTACGGAAATCGAAGGGAGTTCCTGCCACTTTCAGGATTTCGCCTGTGGGGATGGAAGTCTCGTCGATGGGGATATAGAAGTCCGCATTCATCTCCATCACTTGGTCGTTGATGACAGGTGTGGGGTCGGCGGTGCCGGCCAGCGAGAAGAAGGCGTGGTGGGTCAGGTTCACGATGGTCTTCTTATTCGTAGAAGCCAGATACTCGATAATGAGTTCATTATCGTCGCTCCAAGTAAACTCTACTGTCACATCGACTTCGCCTGTGAAACCTTCCTCACCGTAGCTGGATATGCGGTGCAGGGCTAGCGAGCGGGGCCCCATCTGCCGGGCTTCCCACACACGGGCATGGAAACCGGTGGGGCCTCCGTGCAAGGCGTTGGGACCGTTGTTGATGGCCAGCTGATAGTCCTTGCCATTTAGCGTGAACTGTCCACGGCAGATGCGGTTGCCAAAGCGACCGATGAGCGTGGAGAGGTACGGCTCAGGTGAGTTGATGACAGCCTGGATGTTGTCATGTCCCTGAATGACATTAGCCACTTTGCCCTCTTTGTCGGGCACCATGATAGAGCAGATTGCTCCGCCGTAATTCGTGATGGCTACCTCATAGCCTTTGCGGTTGCGCAGGATGTAGAGGTCAGTCTTCTTTCCGTTGATAGTGGTCTGAAAATCTTCACGTTTCAGACCACAGAGATTCGCATTTTCTGTTAAGTTTGACATACTATTATGGGTTTTAGTTATAATCTTCGTTGCAAAAATACAACAAAAAGCCGACATGCGCAAGCATATCGGCAAAAAATTGGTGTTAAAGATAACTAAATGTTCATATTGTCACGTGTCTTGAGGAAATCTGCCACGATATAAGTGCTTCCTCCGACAAAGATAAAGTCGTTTGACTGAGCCCCTTCGATGGCCGCTGAATAGGCATCTTTCACGGTGGGGTAGCATTCGCCATAGAGTCCAAACTGTTCACCAAACACCTTCAGCGATGTTTCGGGGAAGGCACGTTTTGTCGTTCCTTTCGTCCAGTAGTAACGTGCATGTTTGGGCAGCATCTGTAATATGGTATATACATCTTTATCTTCCAGCATGCCGAAGACGATGCGCAGCTCATGACATTTCTGGCTTTCCTCTTCCAGCTGCTTACTTAGGTATTCCCAAGCACCCGGGTTATGGCCGGTGTCACAAATGACGGTAGGACGTTCCCTCACCGTCTGCCATCTGCCCATCAGGCCTGTCAGCTTGGTGACGTTCATGAGGGCTGCATTCAACTCGTATGTGATATTGTCAAAGTTCCTCGGGTCTTCGCAAGTGCACAGGTATCCTAAGTTCATCAGCAGAATCATCACGTGTGAAAAGACGTTGACGTTCTTCGGCTGACAGGCTCCTCGCACCTCGCAGGTGAACTCAATGCCCCAGATATTCCTGTAGCGCGGGCCCTTATCGCCAGGCTTAGGTGGAATAAGTGGGCTCATGGGATTATCTTCTGCAAAGATGACGCTGGCTCCCGTTTCCTTTCCTACGGCTTCAAACACCGCACGGGTCTCGGGTGTAACCTCTCCAATAATGCAGGGCACTCCTTTCTTCATGATGCCGGCCTTTTCACGGGCTATCTCCTCAAGCGACGAGCCCAGCAACTGCGTGTGGTCGAGCGAGATGTTGGTAATGATGCTGAGGATGGGGGTGATGATGTTCGTGGAGTCGAGCCTTCCACCCAGTCCCACTTCTATCACGGCGATATCCACTTCCTGTTCCTTGAAATACTGGAAGGCCATGGCTGTCGCCATTTCAAAGAACGAGAGATCCAACTTCTCAAAGAAACTGCGGTTGCTCTCCACGAAATTTACGACATACTCCTCGCTCACAGGCACTCCGTTCACACGTATCCGCTCGCGGAAATCAATAAGATGTGGCGAAGTGTAGAGTCCCACCTTATAGCCGCATACCTGCAATTGGGCAGCCGTCATGTGCGAAACCGAACCTTTGCCGTTGGTGCCTCCAACATGGATACAACGGTATTGCTGGTGTGGATGTCCGAAGTGTTCGTCTATTGCCAGCATGTTGTCCAGGCCCACTTTGTAGCCCGATGCACCTTGCCGCTCATAGTTCGCCGTCTGGGAGAACAGATATTCCGTGACTTCTTGGTATGTCATAATTCTCAACGCTCAATTCTCAGTTCATGAGAAGTAGTTCTTAAATCGGTTGAAGATGCTATCTTTCGTCTGGCTGTCGCCTTTGAAGTTGTCGCTATTCTTGAATTCCTCCATCGCCTTACGCTCTTCGCGCGAGAGGGTCTTAGGCACAAATACGCTGATGTTCACTACCAAGTCGCCATTACCAGAGCCATATCCTTGTACGGCAGGCAGTCCCTTTCCTCTGAGGCGCATGGTCTTGCCAGGCTGTGTGCCACTGTCAATCTTCACTTTCAGCGTCTTTCCTTCAATGGTGGGAATATCGACCTCACCTCCGAGTACGGCAGTAGGGAAGTCGAGCAGCAGATTGTATATCAGGTCGTTCCCGTCTCTGATGAAAGTGTCGTTCTCAGCCTCTTCGATGAATACCTGAATATCGCCGGCAATGCCGCCGCGCTCTCCTGCGTTGCCCTTACCTGGGACGCTGACCACCATGCCGTCGGCTACGCCAGCAGGAATCTTGATCTCTACGACCTCTTCTCCTTTCACCACGCCGCTGCCGTGACATTCATGACATTTATTCTTGATTATCTGACCTTCGCCCTGACAGGTGGGGCATACGCCCTGCGTCTGCATCATGCCGAAGATGCTCTGCGTGGTATGCGTGATGATGCCTGAGCCGTGACAGGTGGGGCAGGTCTCGCGTCCACTGCCGTCTTCGGCGCCCGTGCCGTGGCAATGCTGGCAGGGCACGTCCTTGCGGAGCTTGAACTTCTTGGTCACGCCCTGATTGATTTCCTCCAGCGTCAGCTTCACTTTCAAACGCAGGTCGCTGCCACGATGCTGTTGTGGTTGTCCGGCACGACGTCCGAAACCTCCGAAGCCGTGTCCGCCAAAGATATCGCCGAACATCGAGAAGATGTCATCCATATTCATCGATGCTCCTCCGAAACCCTCGAAGCCGCCACCTCCCAATGGACCGTTAAAGCCGAACTGGTCATACTGTTGGCGCTTCTGCGGATCGTGCAGCACGTTGTAGGCCTCAGCGGCTTCTTTGAACTTCTCCTCTGCCTGCTTGTCGCCAGGGTTGCGGTCGGGGTGGTACTTAATGGCTATCTGTCGGTAAGCCTTCTTGATTTCGTCTTCTGACGCCGTCTTCGCGACGCCCAGCACCTCATAGTAGTCTCTCTTCTGTGCCATTCGAGTTTATTGTCCTACTGCCACCTTGGCGTGGCGAATTACTTTATCGTTAAGCATGTATCCTGTTGTCATGCAGTCTATTACCTTTCCTTTTTTGTCGTCTCCCATGCCAGGTACCATAGCCACAGCCTCGTGCATGTCTGTGTCGAAATCGGCATCTTCCGTCTCGATTTTCTTCACACCCATGCCTTCCAGGGCCTTCATCATCTTGTGATAGATGAGCTCCATGCCCTCGCGCAGCACCTGTGGGTCTTCTGTCTTCTGCCCGTTCTCCATGGCGCGCTCCATGTCGTCAATCACAGGTAGCAGGGCTACGATGGTCTTTTCGCCGCCGTTCAGAATCAGTTCGGCGCGTTCTTTTAGCGTGCGCTTGCGGTAATTGTCGAACTCAGCTACCTGGCGCAGATACTTGTCCTTCAACGAGGCAATCTCCTCCAAAGCCACGTCCAGCGGGTCTCTTTCCTCGTTGGGCTCTGCCTTTGGCTCCTTTTCGATGTTTTCTTCCTGAGTGTCTTCAGGAACTGTTGCCTCCTTTTCGCCTTCTACGGGAGCATCCTTCTGCTCCTCATCGTCAATATGAATATCTTTTTCTTCCATAATCATAGCATTATTTGTTTATTCTGCTGACGGTATAGCAAAAAACGTGCCGATTTGTCATGTTCTGCCATTTCGTCGCCGCAAAGGTACAAAGAATAAATGGAACGACCAAATTTCCTTCGTCCAAAAAACTTTTTATATTGTTCGCGCGTGAATTTTTTATAAAATGTGGCAGATAGTTTTGCCGTTTCAGAAATTAGTCGTATCTTTGTGCCTGCGAATGAAGAGAACTTAATATTAATCTATAAAAGCAAGAGAAAAAACAATGGCAAAGATTGTTACACTTGGCGAGATTATGCTTCGCCTGTCGCCTCAGGGCAACGACCGTTTCATTCAGAGTGAGAGTTTCCGCATCATCCCGGGTGGTGGCGAGGCTAACGTGGCTATCTCGCTGGCCAACTATGGCCACGAGGCCTATTACGTATCGAAGCTGCCGAAGCACGAGATAGGGCAGATTGCCGTGAACGCCCTGCGCCGTTATGGCGTGAACACCGAGTTCGTGGCACGTGGCGGCAATCGCATAGGTCTGTACTATGCTGAAACGGGTGCCTCGATGCGCCCCTCGAAGGTAATCTACGACCGTGCCCATAGCGCTATTGCCGAGGCCTCTCCTGCCGACTTCGACTTCGATAAGGTGATGGAGGGTGCCAAGTGGTTCCATTGGAGCGGCATCACGCCGGCCATTAGCGACAAGGCTGCCGAACTGACACGTCTGGCCTGTGAGGCTGCCAAGCGTCATGGTGTCACCGTGAGTGTCGATCTGAACTTCCGCAAGAAACTGTGGACATCGGAGAAGGCCATCTCAATCATGCGTCCGTTGATGAAGTATGTCGATGTGTGTATTGGCAACGAGGAAGATGCTGAGTTGTGTCTGGGCTTCAAGCCCGATGCCGACGTCGAGGGCGGACAGACCGATGCTGCTGGCTACGAGGGCATCTTCAAGCAGATGATGCAGGAGTTTGGCTTCAAGTATGTGGTGAGCACGCTCCGCGAAAGCTATAGTGCTACCTATAACGGCTGGAAGGCTTTGATCTACGACGGTAAGGAGTTCTATCAGTCGAAGCGCTACGAAATCAATCCTATCATCGATCGCGTGGGTGGTGGCGACTCGTTCTCGGGTGGTCTGATTCATGGTCTGCTGACGAAGCAGACGCAGGGAGAGGCCCTGGAGTTTGCCGTTGCAGCATCGGCGCTGAAGCACACCATCAATGGCGACTTCAACCTGGTGACCATCGACGAGGTAGAGGCTCTGGCAGGTGGTAGCGCCAACGGACGAGTACAAAGATAATACCCATTCCCTCTCAAGCTGGAGGGGGTATATGGTTAGGAGGTAAAGGAAGATGAAAAGGTTTGAATATAAAGTGATTAGCCGCTTCATCGCAGTCGAGAAGAGACTGAACCAGTTAGGGTATGATGGCTGGGAGTTGGTGGCAGCCTCTGGCGGTCAATATGTCTTTAAGCGTGAATACGACGATAAATCATCGATTAGGTAATAAAACATAATTGTAAGAATGGCAAAATTTGATAAGATAGCCGTATTGAAGAAAATCGGCGATACGGGCATGGTGCCAGTCTTCTATCATAAAGATTTGGAGACTTGTAAGAATGTGGTGAAAGCCTGCTACGAGGGCGGCGTGCGCGCGTTCGAGTTTACTAACCGTGGCGACTTTGCCCAGGAGGTGTTTGGCGAGCTGGTGAAGTGGGCCGACAAGGAGTGCCCCGAGCTGGCATTGGGTATTGGTAGTGTGGTCGATGCACCCACAGCCGCAATGTATTTGCAACTTGGAGCCTGCTTCGTGGTGGGCCCGTTGTTCAATCCCGACATCGCCCCTGTGTGCAATCGCCGTCTGGTGCCCTACTGCCCTGGTTGCATGACCGTGAGCGAGATTGGCAAGGCGCAGGAACTGGGATGTGACCTGACGAAAGTGTTCCCCGGCGACGTAGTAGGCCCCAATATGGTGAAAGGCCTGAAGGCTCCGATGCCCTGGTCGAAGATTATGGTGACGGGTGGCGTGTCGCCCGACGAGGAGAACCTGACGAAATGGTTCAAGGCTGGCGTCTTCTGCGTGGGCATGGGCTCGAAGCTCTTCCCCAGCGACAAAGTGAAGGCCGGCGACTGGCAGTATGTCACCGACAAGTGCAAAGAAGCACTTGGTTATGTGGCTAAGGCCCGTTCTTAAATAAAGAGTGAAGAATGAAGAATGAAGAAATTGCTTCCGCGTCTGGTGTGAGGCTATTCAAGGTGATAGCCTTGTTCTTCATTCTTCATTTTTCATTCTTCTTTTCCAGTTGTTCGCCTGTTGATAGGCAAGCGGCGGACAAGCTGAATGATCTTTCATACGCCTATCACTATCGTTCGCTCGATTCTACAGAAGTTTATGCTCGTCAGGCGATGGGCTTGCCGTCGTGTGACGATGATGCCCGTGCCGAAGCACTCAACAATCTGGCTTTCGTATGCATCGCCCGTATGCAGTATGAGGAAGCCCGCCAGATGCTCGACCTTATTCCGCAGACCACCGACAACCAGCTGGAATTGCTTATCAGCTACATCCAGCAGATGCGACTCTGTCAGCGTATGTCCAGCAATCGCGCCTTCTACGATTATCGCGAGCAGGCCATGCGTGCCCTGCGTCGCATTCAGGAGGAGCGCTCCACGCTGAACGATCGTCAGCTGCAACGGCTCATCTATGCTGAGAGCGAGTTGGCTATCGTCACTTCCACCTATTATTATTATATAGGACTGGAGCGTCAGTCGGCTCAGACTTTGGAAACCATGCCCAGCGAACTGGAGCGTGACACGGCTCAGTATCTGAACTACCTCTATAATGTGGGTGCCGGTGGTGTGATTACCACAGGTACGCAGGAGGAAATCAACCAGACGGAGTTCGACCACCTGATGCGTTGCTACCTGCTGTCGCAGAAGGCGCATATCGTCTATTTCACGGCCAACTCGTTAGAGGCGCTGGCTGAACATCTGATGGTCGATGAATATCGTGAGCAGTTGATTCGCGACAACCTGCCTGCCTTCAAGTATTTCAATCCCGACGGTATCAGCGACGACTCTTTGGCTTTAAGCATGGCCGGACACTCGCTCGACATCTTCACGGCCTATGGCGACGTCTATCAGATAGCGGGTGCCCACCGAACTCTGGCCTCCTGCTATCTGGCCGACGACAATTACGAACAGGCGCTCACCCATCTGCATCTGGCCTTGGCCGACACTACGATCAACAAGGCTCCCGACCTGGTGGCCAGTATTCGCGAACAGCTTAGCGTAGCCTACGCGGCCATCGATGATAAACCCAGTAGTGACCAGAACCGCAACATCTATCTTGACCTGCAGGAGCAGACCCGTCAGGATCGCTCGTTGGAGGCACTCGCCGGACAACTGGAGCATGAGGCTACCCAGCTCAACTTGCTCATCTGGGCCGTTGTGGCAGCCATCGTCGTGCTGGTATTGTTGCTACTCATGTTCTTCTTCCGGAAAAAGAATCATGGCGTAGGTAGCGACAAGGAGTTGCAACAGCAGGAGGACGAACTGAAGGAACAGCTGGCTATGGCCCGTCTGCGCGTGGAACGTGGCGAGCGGCTGGCGCTGGAGCAACGAGCCAAGATATCACTCGTCAATAGCATCACCCCGCTCATCGACCGCATCATCCACGAGGCAAATCGCGTAGCTGCTGCTGATACGTCAGGAGAGACCGGGATGGCAGAATCGTTGGAATACATCAGCGAGCTTACTGACAATATCAACGAACAAAACGACGTGCTGACCCATTGGATTCAGCTGCGTCAGGGTGAACTGAGCCTGCACGTCGAGACCTTCCCCTTGCAGCAGCTCTTCGACATCGTGGGCAAGAGCCGACGCAGCTTCAGCATGAAGCATATCACCTTAGAGGTAGAGCCCACCGAGAGCCGCGTCAAGGCCGACAAGGTGCTGACGCTCTTCATGATTAACACGCTGGCTGATAATGCGAGGAAGTTCACGCCTGAGGGAGGCCACGTGCGCATTTGCTCGGAAGAGACCGACGACTATGTGGAGATTTCCGTCTGCGATACGGGTACAGGCATGGACGAAGAGCAGCTGGCACATGTCTTTGAACGTAAAATCATCGTAGAAGACAAATCTCAAACCTCGAACCTCAAGTCCCAGTCCTCTCATGGTTTTGGCCTGCTCAATTGTAAGGGCATCATCGAGAAGTACCGCAAGATGAGCAAGATATTCGCCGTATGCCAGCTGTCGGCAGAAAGCAAGATAGGGCAGGGGAGCCGCTTCTGGTTCCGTCTGCCCAAAGGCGTGGCGCTGAGTCTGTGGCTATTAGCCATTAGCCTTTGGCCATTGGCAGCTAAGAGCCAGCACCTAATAACCAACAGCCCGCTCGCAAGGGCGAGCGTCTATGCTGACTCTGCCTATTTCTGCAACATCAATGGCGACTATGAGCGAACGCTGAGCTATGCCGACTCCTGCCGGCACAATCTGAATACCTATTACCTGACTCATAACCCTGAGAAGAGCGACACGTTGCAACGCATGGGCGACCTGTCGTTGGTGCCGCCGGAGATTATCTGGTATCGCGACAGCCTGCGCATCAACTACGAAATACTGCTCACCATTCGCAACGAGAGTGCTGTAGCGGCTTTGGCCCTGCACCAATGGCAGCTCTATCAGTATAACAACCGCATCTACACCCAGCTGTTCAAGGAGATGTCGGCCGACCCGACGCTCGACGAGTATTGCCGCAAGATGCAGCAGTCGCAGGCCAACAAGCAGGTGGCTGTCATCCTGCTGGTGCTGCTCTTCATCTCTATTCTGGTGGCTGTGGCGTGGCAGGTGCTTGTCTTGATGGGTAAGGCTGCCCGTAGGCAGCAGGAACAACAGGCCCGGCTGGAACTGACCAGCGACGAGATAGCCCGTGCAGAACAGGAGGAGGGCGCCCTGCATGTCAGCAATTCCGTGCTCGACAACTGCCTCTCCACATTGAAGCACGAGACCATGTACTATCCCAGCCGCATCCGTCAGCTCATCGACAATGGCGACGAGGGGTCGTTGCCCGAGGTGGCGTCCTACTATCGTGAGCTATATGGCATCCTGAGCCTGCAGGCCACGCGTCAGACGGAGCATGCCCGTCTGCATCTGCGTCCGTTAGAGCATGAGGTGCTGGGCGACCCTGTGCTCATCGGCTATCTCTTCGAGATCCTGCGCAAGCAGTCGGGAGAGAAGAGTCTGGACGCCAGTTACCAGTCTAACGACGACAAGTATGTGATATGTACAGTCCGCATGCCTCAGCTCCGGCTGACGGAGCAGCAGGCTTCCTTGCTCTTTACCCCTGCCATCGACAACATCCCCTATCTGCTTTGCCGGCAGATAGTACGCGATCATGGCGAGGCCACCAACCGTCGTGGTTGTGCCATCAGGGCCGAATTATCGGAAAACGGTTCTGCCGTTATTGTCATCACCCTTCCAAGAATCAATCGTAAATCTTAAATAACCATGTTGGAAAAATTCAAAGTCATCATCGTAGAGGACGTGCCGCTGGAACTGAAAGGCACGCTGGGTATCATACGCAACGACATTCCCGAGGCTGAGGTCATCGGAACTGCCGACAACGAGACAGCCTACTGGCGACTGCTGAAACAGCAGCTGCCCGACCTTGTGCTGCTCGACCTGGGACTGGGAGGCTCTACCACCGTGGGTGTGGAGATCTGCCGTCAGACTAAAGAAATGTACCCGCAGGTGCGCGTACTTATATTTACAGGCGAGATTCTGAACGAGAAACTATGGGTCGATGTGCTCGACGCAGGTGCCGACGGCATTATCCTGAAGACTGGCGAGCTGCTCACGCGCAACGATGTCGTGGCTGTCATGTCGGGCAAGCAGCTGGTATTCAACGAGCCCATCCTGAAGAAGATCGTTGATCGGTTCAAGCATAGCGTGGGCTCGCAGCTTGCTCAGCAGGAGGCACTTGTCAATTACGAGATTGACGAGTACGACGAGCGTTTCCTGCGCCATCTGGCTTTGGGCTATACGAAAGACCAGATTACCCAGTTGCGTGGTATGCCCTTTGGCGTGAAGAGTCTGGAGAAACGTCAGAACGAGCTGGTGCAGAAGCTGTTCCCCGATGGGCGTAGCGTCAACGCCACCCGTCTGGTGGTACGTGCCCTTGAGCTGCACATCCTGGATATTGACAATCTGGAACCCGATGAGGAATAAGATTATTGGCTATTCGGCATTGGCGCTGGCCTTGGCTTTGGTGGTGCTGGCGCTATTGTCGTGGCTGCTGTCGGCTACGATGGGCGAGGGTGTGCGCTCGTTGCTCTCGTCCGAGGGCATCCGCTTCTTCCTCGGAGGCTTTACCACCATGCTGCTCCATCCGGCATTAATATGGATACTGTTGTTGGCTATGGCGTGGGGATGTATGAAGGGTAGCGGCATCTTCCAGCTATTCCGCGCTCCTCATTCCACTTTCACCTCTCGCCACTCGCTTATCCTTCCAGCCGTACTCCTGATTATCTACGTCTGCGTTGTTCTGCTGCTTACCGTTACCCCTCATGCCGTATTGCTTTCGTCTACCGGACGGCTCTGGCCTTCGGCTTTCAGTCGTGCGTTGGTACCCCTTGTGGCTTTCGGATTAATACTCTTTTCTACGGCCTATGGCATTATGTCGCGTCGTTTCCTCTCTTTGGCCGACATCTGCCAGTCGCTCACTAACGGCATCGCCTCCGCAGCTCCCTTACTGCTCCTCTACGTCCTCTTCATGCAGCTCCTCGCCTCTCTTCGTTTCGTCTTTGCTTTCTGAGGAGATGTTCTTCTTTCTGTAGTGCCTTACCACGAAGAAAGCAACAACAAGGACTACGATGGCGATGATGCCCAGCACGATATAGTGGTTATATTTCTCGATGGTGGCGTCGAGCTCATCCTCGGGAACGACGCTATGCAGATACCAGCCGAGAACGGCGAGTATGCTGTGCCATGCGCCGGCTCCCAGCGTGGTGTAGAGCAGGAACTTCCAGTAGTTCATACGCGCCAGTCCGGCAGGCAGGCTGATGAGATGGCGGATGCCGGGGATCAGTCGGCCCGTGAGCGTGGCTGCCACGCCATGATGGTCGAAGTAGCGCTCGCTCTTCTCTACCTTCTCCTGATTCAGCAGGCACATCTTGCCCCATTTGCTGTTGGCGAACTTATAGATGACGGGACGCCCCACGTAGAGGGCTACCGCATAGTTGATAGAGGCTCCGATGGCGGCTCCGATGGTGGCGAAAAGCACTACGAGGAAAACGTTCAGGCTGCCTCCTGCGGCGTGATAGGCGGCGGGAGCCACGACCAGTTCTGAGGGAACGGGCACGACGGTACTCTCCAAGAGCATCAGCAAAAGTATGTTCGGGTAGGTGAGGTTATTGAGCAACCAGTTCATAAGTGAAGTTTGAATTTTGATTTTTGAAGTTTGAAGTGTGGCTTCGTAATTCCTCCATTCTACTTCTTTCTGTTGAGGAATTCGTAATAGTCTTTCGGCTCCACGTCATCGGGGAAGATATGCGACAATGCTACCTGGCATTCCTGTGGACAACGCTCGCAGGCGGTCTTGAGGTAGCTGAGGAACTCGTCGTATTTCTTCAGGTCGTAGCACACAAGGGCCATGTAGGCATATCCCTCGTTGTAGTCGGGAGGAATAATCTGGAAGAACTTGCAGAAGAGGGTGTAGGCGGCTTCCAGGTAGTGGTTGTCGTAGATGGAGACGATGACGCGCATCAGGGTGTTATTGGGCGTTTCGCTACTGACTACGGCCTGCCGGTAGTATTTCTCGGCCTTCTTGACATCGCCTGCACCCAGCATGATGTGACCACGCACCACCAGCGTCTGCACCTTGTCGGCTCCATGCTGGTCGGCCTTGTCAAGTATCTGCATGGCTTTCTGCTTGTCGCCTTCTTCGCTATAGCCGAATGCCAGCTCCTGACAGATGTCCGACAGGTAGGGCGAGTCCGCCTCGACGTCGTCCGTGGCGTAGCTCTCTGCCAATTCGAGGGCCTGTTCCAGACGGACGAGGGCTTCCTTGTTGCGTCCCAGGTTGATGAGGCAGGTGCCTTGGTGCATCAGTCCGAACTCGTCGTCGGGCATGTGCTGGCTGTAGCGCTCAAAGTATTTCAGGGCCTCTTCGAAATTGTTCAGGCGATAGAGGGCGTTGGCTTTCGCCAGCAGTCCCTCGGGGTCGTTGGGGTCGATGGCAATGGCATACTCGCTACTCTCTATCGAACCGCTGTAATTCTCGTTCATGAACTGTGTCGAGGCGAGCGCGTTCCAATAGTGCTTGGAGAAGGGATCGGTATCGATGAGCTCGCTCCACAGCTTCTCGCTGTCCTGGTACTTGCCCAGGCCGAAGAGGGTGCGGGCCATCAGCTCCTTGAACTCGGGTGAGTCTTCCTGATGCGCGCGGGCCATCCATTGCATGGCCTGTTCGGGATAGTGGTAGTCGGCAAAGATGTTGGCCACATCGACCACGTAGTCCTGGTATTCCTCGGGCGGTACCTTCTTGAACTCCGTGCGCAGATACTTGTCGGCCTCTTCCACGCGCTCCTCGGCGAGCATGATCTCGGCCTTGTCATAGACATAGTCGGGCTCGTCGGTCTCGACAATCTGTTCCAGATACTCCTTGGCCTTGTCGGTATCTCCTTTCCACAGGGCCTCGTGAATCTTGTAGGTCAGTGGAGCGATGGCACCCGGCGCGAGGCTGAGAGCCAGGTTGATGGCTTCGTCGGCCTCGTCGAAACGGTCGTTCATCTGGTAGTAGTCGGCGATTTCCGACAGCTCGTCAGCATCCATGAACACAGGCATTCCCGTGTCCTTGGCATTCTCGTATTCTGCGAGCAGCTCGCGGAATTCCTTGCTGTCAAAATAGTCGTCGCCAGTCTTCTTCATCTCCAACTACTTACTCCTTCCTCCTTCTCTCCTTCCTCCTTCCTACTCACTTCTTCCACGTGTCCTTCAGTCCTACGGTCTTGTTGAACACAGGACGCTCGGGCGTGGATTCGGGGTCGGTATTGAAGTAGCCGATGCGCTGGAACTGCAGGTAGGAGAGTGGCTTCATGCCAGCTGCGAAAGGCTCTACGTAGCAGTCCTTCAAGATGGTCAGCGAGTCGGGGTTGATGATCTGCTTCATGGCTGTGACGGCGTCACATTGCTGCTCTTCGCGGATGGCAGCCATATCGTCGCGCGGGTTTTCCACCTTCCACAGACGGTTGTAGAGGCGCACCTCGGCCTTGACGGCATTATGACAGCTGACCCAATGCAACGTCTTGCCCTTGATCTTGCGGTCGGCACCAGGCATTCCGCTACGCGTCTCGGGGTCGTAGGTGCAGTAGATGGTGGTCACGCGGCCCTCGGCATCCTTGTCGCAGGGGTGCTCCTCGTCGCATTTGATGATGTATGCATTCTTCAGGCGCACCTCCTTGCCAGGAGCCAGACGCATGAACTTCTTCTCAGCCACCTCCATGAAGTCGTCGCGCTCAATCCACAGCTCGCGGCTGAACTCCACCTCGTGGGTGCCGTCGGCCTCGTTCTCGGGATTGTTGATGGCGGTAAGCATCTCCGTCTTGTCCTCGGGATAGTTGGTGATGACCACCTTCACGGGGTCGAGCACGGCTGAAACGCGAATGGCGCGGCCGTTCAGGTCGTCGCGCACCACGCTCTCCAAGAGGGCCATGTCGTTCAGGGCATCCAGCTTCGTGTAGCCAATCTTGTCGATGAACTTCACGATGCTCTCGGGCGAGTAGCCACGACGGCGGAAGCCGCAGATGGTAGGCATGCGGGGGTCGTCCCAGCCGCTCACCAGTCCGTTCTGCACCAGCGCCAGCAGGTTGCGCTTCGACATCAGCGTGTAGTTCAGGTTCAGCTTGTTGAACTCCGTCTGTCGCGGGCGGTTATCCTCGATGTTGTCGGTCTCGCCGCGCCATTCCTTCATCCAGGTGACAAAGAGGTCGTACAAGGGACGATGCTCCACGAACTCCAGCGTGCACCACGAGTGGGTGACGCCCTCCAGATAGTCGCTCTGGCCGTGGGTGAAGTCATACATGGGGTAGGCGTTCCACTTCGAGCCTGTGCGGATATGCGGTATGTTCAGCACACGGTAGATCAGCGGGTCGCGGAACAGCATGTTGGGGTGAGCCATGTCAATCTTGGCGCGCAGCACCAGCGTTCCAGGCTGGCACTCGCCGCTGTTCATATAGTCGAACAGGCGCAGGTTCTCCTCCATGGGACGGTCGCGATAGGGCGAGTTCGTGCCCGGGCTGGTCGTGGTACCCTTCTGCTGGGCAATCACCTCAGCGCTCTGCTCATCCACGTAGGCACGTCCCTGCTTGATGAGCCACACGGCAAAGTCCCACAGCTCCTGGAAATAGTCCGAGGCATAATAGACGTTAGCCCATTGGAAACCCAGCCACTTGATGTCCTGCTCGATGCTCTCGATATATTCGGTATCCTCCTTCTGCGGGTTCGTATCGTCGAAGCGCAGGTTACACTCTCCGCCATATTTCTTGGCCAGTCCGAAGTCCAGGGCGATAGCCTTGGCGTGGCCGATGTGCAGGTAGCCGTTGGGCTCTGGCGGGAAGCGCGTCTGCATGCGTCCCCCGTTCTTGCCTGCTGCCAGGTCGTCAATCACCTTCTGTTCCACGAAGCTCACGCTCTTTCGCTCTTCGTTCTCATTCAAAACTTTCTCTGTCATATTTATTCTTTTTTTCGTTTTCGGGTGCAAAGGTACGAATAAGTGAGCGAAATGCAAAAGGAAAAGTCATTTTTCTTTAAGCATTCAATCGTGCCTAAAGAAAAAAAGAACGTAGTAAAGTACCAACGAGGAGGCGTCAAAAACAATTTCAGATGCAGCTAGAATACCATCGATTTCGGCCAAAAAGATAGTCATTTTGCCACACAACCCCTTCCAAGTGAGTTGTTATGCTAAGAAATCCGAACTATTTATTGAAAATTCTGAACCACTAATATGTGCGCAAAAATAGGGGGAAAGCATCGGAAACAGGGGTTTATGCACGTTTTTTGATGCCTGAGAGAGCGGATTTTGATAGTTTCTGTCCTTTATTGAGGTCCAACATCTTAGGCGCAGAGGCTTTACTGATATCGTATCTCATTGATTATTAGCTTTTTATATGATTTATACTTGTTGTTGTCTTACAGTCTTACAGTCTTACAGTTGTTTTTTGAGGGGTGTACTATTCTTCTAATTATATATAACTATCTATATATTAATAAGTTATATAATATAATAAGGAGATGTGTACCCTCATTTTTTAATTGTAAGATTGTAAGACTGTAAGATTTCTCATTGTCTTCACCCTTCCTCTATCAGGCCCTCCAGCGCCATACAGATTTCGTGATAGACTCCGAGGCTATAAGATGTCCAGCAGCTCGCTGAAATGCTCTATCTGCACCATGCGCTCATGCTCGAAGTGTTCGTGGTGCTCCAGCTGCCAGGTGACGTGGAAGGGGATATATACGCCCAGGCTGCCGATGGCCAGGGCTGGGGCGATGTCGCTCTTCAGCGAGTTGCCCACCATGAGCAGCTCGTCGGGCTGTATGCTGAGCTTGCGGCAGAGGTCGCGGAACTCTTTCTCGCCCTTGTCGCTGGTTATCTCTACATGGTCGAAATAGGGCAGCAGGCCTGAGCGTTGTAGCTTGTGCTCCTGGTCGAGGAGCTCGCCTTTGGTGAAACAGACCAGGGATAGGCCCACCTCCGTCCTTTTCCTAAGCGCCTTTAGCGTCTCTTCCACTTCGGGCAGGGGTGTGCAGGGGAACTCCAGCAGGGTGTAGCATTCTTGCAGGATGCGGCTGATGACGTCAGCAGGCATCTCGTTGCGGCTGACGCGCATGGCTGTCTCCAGCATCGACAGGGTGAAGGCTTTCACGCCGTAGCCCAGCAAGCGCATGTTCTTGCGCTCGGTGGCGAAGAGCTCGAGGGCTGCCGTCTCGCGATCTACCCAGGGCGTGAGCTCGTCGTAGAGATGGCGCATGACGATCTCGAAATGTCCCTGACAGTCCCACAGGGTGTCGTCGGCATCGAAGGCTATGACTTTTATCTTTTCTGTATTCATGGTTCGTTCTCGAAAATGGTGAAGGTGGCAGGCAGGTTCGACAACGCTATCTCTTGCTGGCGCTCGGCATCGCTATGGAAGCTGATGTACCACGAGGGGGGAAGGTCGGTCCAGTCAGGGGTTAGCGGTGAGGAGTTAGGGGTTAGAGGTGAGAGGGTGAGCGTGGCCTCCATGTTGGGAAAGCCGCCGCCCGTCTGCTCGTTGAAGGCCTGCTCCTGTTTGTCGTCGCTACTGTCGTGTCCGGCATAGTACATCTTGTAGCGCACCTCGGCGGGGTAGAGGGTGCCGTCGGAACGTTGGGCATAGGTGACGCGGTAGTCGCGTGTCCACTTGTCGATACGGTAGCCGAAGACGCGTGCCATGGCATACATAATGCCGTCGATGCGCTCCTGGCGGTTGGTCTTCGTACCCGTTGAGCGCTGGGCGCTGAGCACGACGCAACGCACGGTATCGAGCACCAGCCAGCCTCGGTCGTCGGTCTCGTGCTTCGCGCGGAAGCCTAGCTCCACCTGGTCCTCGCCCAGTCCCTTGGCATCGGGATGATGATAGAAACGATGGGAGCGGATGAAGCCGTTGTCGAGGTCGGCCATGAAGTCCTCGTAGAGCATGCGGCGCATATTGACCATGTCTGTCAAAGTGGTGCTGTCAGAGGCGATGATGTGGCACGTGTCGGGTATGATGGCGTAGTGCTTGTGGGTGGCGTCCTTCATGCGCAGCAGTCCTGTGGCATGGAAGCGGTAGATGTGGTCGTTACCCATGTTCTGCGTGTCGTAGGCATAGGTTTCGCAACCCTCGTGCGAGAAATAGTTCTGCTCCTTCTGCTTGACGGCCTGCTTCAGGCAGCGGCGAATCCACTCGGGCTCCTTGTTGGTGACCACCACCTCAGCCTTCTGCAGATAGCGGGGCTGCAGGAAGATGGTGTCAGACAGATAGCGCAACGTGCGTTGCTCGTAGTTGAGGTGGCTGACGGTAAGCCGCTGAAACTGGAAAGCGATGCGGGCCACGCCCTGCTCGTTGCTGATGGCTGAATGGAAACTGCCTCCCTCCTTGGTGTAGAGCGAGGCATGGGTGACAGGCAGCCGTGTGTCGGCATCGGCCACCACTACCGTCCTTACAGACTGAGCCACGCCCACACCTGCGGAAAGAGTGAGCATGGCCCCGATGATTGTCAGGCGGAGGGCGCTCATCAGTTCTTCAGCAGGTTGAAGAAGAAGAGAATGGCGGCATAAGTGGGCTTCACATCTTTGGCGTAGCCTATGGTACGATAGTTGCCGTCCTGAATGGTACCGTCGCTCTTGATGTGGCCAATGGTGCTGTAGTTGCCGTTCTGCACAGTACCGTCGTTCTTCACGTAACCAATGGTACTGTAGTTGCCGTTCTGAATAGTACCGTCGCTCTTGATGTAACCCACGGTATGGTAGTTGCCGTCCTGCACGGTTCCGTCTTGCTTAATATGGCCGATGGTGCTGTAGTTGCTGTTCTTCACGGTGCCGTCGCTTTCCACGCGGCCTATCATTCTGTAGTTCGCGTCTTTTACGTCCTGTGCCGGCAACGAACTGCTGCAGCACAACAGGGCCAGAGCCAAAAGTATCTTTTTCATAAGCGTTATTATTCTTCTGCGTGCAAAAATAACGAATATTTTTGAAATACGTGTGGCTTCTCCCTTTAAAAAAACTAAATTTACCAGAAGTCTTCGTCGAAGTCGAAGTTGCCGTTGCCTGTCGGTGGCACGACATCTTCCTCCTCCTCGCCGTCATCCTCGTCCTCTTCCTCGGGCGTGGACAGCTCGTAGTCGGGAATCTCCAGCAGCTCCTCGTTGCTTACTTTCAGCGGCAGGAAGGTTTGTTCGTAGAACTCATCGTAGTCGTGGAAGCTGTAGCGCGTACCCATGAGTGCGAGGTTGCTGACGCTGATGACGAGGCTGCGGCAATGGCGCAGTATGGGTGACAACGACTCGGCAGCAGTAAGCTGGCGGGCATATTGCAGGGCTTCGTCGAAGTTGAGGAAACCGCGTATCAGCATGCGGCTGTAGTCCTGCTTACGCTCAATCTCCATGTCGAAGTTACGGACGAGGAAGTTGGTAAAGTTGAAGCGGGCCATCTCATAGAGCAGCTGGTTCTCGGCCTGTGTGGGAGTGGTGCCTGGCGATAGGTTGGCGGCAAGGCTGTCGGGCTGATAGACGAGCAGGAACAGGAAGGGCACGTCGCGGTCGGCCGAAAGGGTGTCGGTAGCGGTGGAATCCTGTTGCAAGGTGATGTCGCGGCGGTTCCAGATGTCGTTGAGGTCGAAGGTACCGCCATAGAGCTGCTTGCCTTCTTGCACGCCCTTCACGATCATACCGGCCATCTCGGTAACCTCGCTCTGCGGATATTTCTCTACCACCTGCTTCAACTCCTCCACGCAACCCGTGGCATCGCCTTGGTTGAGCAGGCTGAGACCGTGGATGAAGAGGAACTTAGGACGGTTCTCACCTAACGGGAAACGCTCGGCAGAGAGTTTCGTATTCGTCTCGATGACGTCGTGGCGTTCGGCCTTGAAAGCATCATAGGTGGCGGCATAGAGCGAGTCCTCGATATGTACGCCGAAACGCGCGTTCTCCTCGAAATAGGGGTTGCAGAGCAACGTGGTGAAGTCGCTTTCGGGGAAGTCGGCTTTCAGATGTGTCAGGCAGTTGTCAGCATCAGTCAGGCGCCCCATGCGTGAGTAGAGCAGGAAGAGGTGATACCACGCCTGGTCCATCTTCTCGTAGTCGGGGTATTGGGTGCTGAGTCGTGTCAGCTGCTTCTCGGCCAACGGCAGGTTCTCTAGTTTGTCCTTGAAGATGACGCCTGCGTTGTACAGGCCGTCCTTGATGATGTTGTGGCATTCAGCCTTCTGCTCGTCGGTAAAGGGAATCTGCGCCAGGTAGTACTCGCGGTTGTGCGGGTCGTTGGCAAGGGAGTCGGTAGGCTCGCCACTTTCCTCCATAGAAGCTATGCTGTCGTTGGCCGTCACATCCAACGAGTCAGAAGGTAATTCGAGATCTTCGTCTTCCTCATCTTCTTCGGTAGGGTCGGGGAGGTTTACTACTCCCACCACGGTCTGATTGATGCGTTGCCAGTTGTCGGCGTTCTCACGTTTGCCCCATTGCTTCTGGAAGGTCTGCTTACCCTGGTTCACGGCCATCTGGTTGTAAAAGTACCATTGGCCGTCCTTGCCTGTTGTCTGTTGAACCTGCTCATTCTGCGGCATGTCAGTCAGGTCGCCCTCGGCCTCATGCTGTTGCTGGGCCTGCTCCACCTCGGCCTCGCGAGCCTTGTCGGCCTCTTCTTTCTCTTTCTTCTTCAGCTCTTCAATCACACGGTCGATAGCTGCCAAATATTCTTCCTCGGGCATGACGGAGAGGGCCAGGAGCGAGTCCTGCAGGTGGATGGCATCGGTAAAGGGCACCAGCTCATCAAGCACCTTCGAGCGTTTTGACAGCTCGTCGTAACCTGGACGCTCCTTGTCGAGCAGTCCGATGGCTTCGCCATAGCAACGCTGGGCATCGTTATAGCGTTCCAACTCCCAGTAGATGTCGCCCAGCTTCAGCAGTAGCACGCCTTTCTCGAGGCCGTTACGAGTGGCCTTCTCGTTGCCCTGCTCGTAGGCGTCGATGGCTTTTAGGGTGTCATTCTGCGAGAGGTAGATATTACCGATGGCATAATAGACCTGGTCGAGATAATTCTTGTTGTTGTCTGAGGCAGCCATACGCTTCAGTCGGCTGATCATCTTCTTGTAGTTCGTGGCAGCCATCACCTCGGTCTGGGCGATGCGGGCGTTGAACTCCAGTTCGTAGGGCGGATTCTGCGCAGCCACACGACCATAGGCTTTGTAGGCCTCCTGTGTGTGGCCGAGAGCCGTCTGCACCTGTCCCATGATGAACCACTCGCGGGCTTTCTGTGTTTTGCGGCGTTCACGTCGGATCACCTTGCGCAGATAGGGTACGGCGCGCTCCAGCTCACCCGTACGCAGGTAGTAGTCGGCGAAGGTCTGATCCCATGCCGGCTGAGCACTATAATGAATGGAGTCGCGGCTCATGTTGCGTATCACATCCTCAGCATCGTATAGCCAGTCGAGCTGAGTATAGCAGCGGGCCAGCCAGGCACGCGCTTGTCCGTTGATGGCAGGCTGCGTCTGGTAGAGGCGGCTCATATAGCTGAACGTAGCCGCAGCCTCGTCGAACGCACCCTTCAGGAACTGCGCCTGTCCCATCATCATCCAGGCTTTCCACAGGAAGGGGTTATATTCGCGGCGTGAGAGCCATTCAATATCCTTCTGCGTCTTGCGGCGACTCTTCTTCCACTCGGGACGGGCCTTGATGCTGTGTTGCTTGATGGTCTTCTCCATCTTCTCCACCGTGCGGTCGAAGTTGCCGCTACCCAGCGTGCGGCTCTGTCTATTGCTTACGGTAAAGAGGGGTAGCATCTCGGAGTAGTCGTCCTTGTTGCCTTTCTCCTTCTCCAACGAACCGTCGATGAAGGCCAGCTTGCCATTATAATAAGTATTGTATTTCGCCGTAAACGACTGCCAGAATCGACTCTGCGCATTGTTCTTATGCACAGAGCAAGCGGCCATCAGCAACACGACGGCCAGCAGCAAAACGTTTACAACGATTCTTCGCATTTCATATATAGAACTACGAAAGTGCCGATTTATTGCCTTCACGGCGTTTTTTCTCTTCCAAAAGGCAGCCAATCTTACATTCGCCCGAAGCCACGCTACTGCACGATGAGCAGTCGTGGGCCTCAACCACAGGCTCGTCGGTACCTCCCTTGCTGAACATCGAAGCCAAAGCAGCCACAATGCCCAGCAACACTAACGAACCGATACATATCAGTACGAACTGCATCTTATTTCTTTCTCCTTTCTCCTTTCTCCTTACCTCTTACCTCTTACTCGGCAAAGCCGATACCTCTAAACTCTTAATTCAAAATTCTAAATTCTTAATTCTTACCTCTTACTCGGCGAAGCCGATACCTCTTAACTCTTAATTCTAAATTCTTAATTCTTCACCACTTCAAATCCCGCCTGTCGCAGGTCATCCCAGAACTGCGGATACGACTTAGTCACCACTTGTGGATTGTTGACGACGATGGGCTGCTGCATGGATAACGGCGTGAAAGCCAACGCCATACGATGATCGTCGTAAGTATCGATTGAAATGTGAGAGACGAGAGGTGAGAGATGAGAAGTCTTCCCATCCCACGAAAGTTCGCAGCCATCTTTGTCTTGAAGCTCGTAGCCCAGTTTCAGCAATTCCTTCTTCAGCGCGTGGATACGGTCGGTCTCCTTGATTTTCAACGTCTGCAAGCCCGTGAAGTGGAAAGGTACCCCCATTGCGCAGCAAGTCACGACGAACGTCTGCGCCAGGTCGGGCGAGTTCACGAAGTCATATTCCAACCGAGGCACGCAATGGCCGTTTTTCTTAAGTGTTACCGTAGTGGGCTTTCCTGGCTTCCGCGAGGCGAAGACGGTCTTCACGCCTAAAAGACTGAAGATATAGCGTACGGAGGAATCGCCCTGCTTAGAGCCGTCCATCAGTCCCTCTAAACGCACCTCTACGTCCTTGTCGGCCGATAATGCTACCATCTCATACCAATAGCTGGCGGCACTCCAGTCATTCTCTATATAATAAGGTCGTGGTCTGTAAGGCTGTGGCTTCACCTCGATACTGTCAATTGAAGCCCATTCGGCGGCAGCACTAAACTCATGCATGGTCCACAACGTCAGGTCGATATAAGGACGGGAGATGATCTCACCTTGCAGGCGCAACGTCAGGCCTTTGCTCAGCACGGGGCCGATCATCAGTAATGCCGAAATATACTGCGAGCTTACATTACCTTCTATCTCCAGCTCACCACCCTCTAATTTCCGCCCACGAATACGTAGTGGCGGGAAGCCCTCCTCGCCCACATACTCGATGTCGGCACCCAGACGACGCAGGGCATCAACCAGGATGCGGATGGGGCGATGCTTCATGCGTTCCGTACCCGTCAGAATATGCTCGCCGCTATCTGTAGCAGCAAGGTAGGCAGTCATGAAACGCATGGCCGTACCCGCAGCACCAATGTCTATCGTCTGAGGATTTTCACGGAGTGCACGGATGATGACTTCGGTATCGTCGCAGTCGCTCAGATTCTCGGGTAATATGCAGCAGTCCGACAGCGCATAGATGATTAGTGCACGGTTGGAAATGCTCTTTGAAGCGGGCAGTTTCACCGTTGTCCGCAGCTGTTTTGGCCTAATAATAGTGTATTGTGTCATAATTCGCGTGCAAAGATAATGTTTTTTTATGAGGCTACAAAAAAAGTTGCAGAAAAATTTGGCTAATTCGGAAAAACATACTACCTTTGCACCCGCAAAACAGGAAAACCTCCTGTTCAAGCAAGGATCGGGGCTTAGCGCAGTTGGTAGCGCACACGTCTGGGGGGCGCGAGGTCGCTGGTTCGAGTCCAGTAGCCCCGACCAAGAAGAAGGCTGAGAATCAGATGATTCCCAGTCTTTTTTTTTACTCCCTAAAAGCCAGCCAAGTTCATCAGCAAGTAAATTCCAAGCCATCAGAATAAGAAAGGGAACCGATGGGCTCCCTTTCCTTTTTTTACCATGATACTTTTTCGCTCGGCTTTCTTGCGTCCCGCTGGTAGCAAGCGACCAAAGGTCGAGCGGCCGCTTTACCTAGTAAAGAACCTTCCTAACGGTTCCGTCCTGCATCACCACGATGTTCAGGCCCTTTTGCAGCTTGTCCAGCTTCTTGCCGTTGGGGGCATAGATAGCCTTGATGCCTTGTAGCGTCATGATGTCGAAGATTCCCGTCTCATAGATGGCATATACTGTCACGTCGTTGGCAGGCATCGTCTCTGGCAGGCCCACCCACTCGAAGCTGATATAATCACCATCGGGCTGTGGCTCAGGCACAATCGTCGCTCCATATTCATACATCACCGCCTTATAGACCACATCATCTATCATGTAGGTCAGCTTGTAGCTGTTGATGCTGAATGTTCCAGTAACGGTTACATCATGGGCAGGCATAGTCTCTGGCAAACCATCCCAACCTGAGAAGGTGTAGCCCTCCTTAGTGGGTTCGGCTTCAGGAGTGATAGTTGCGCCATATTCCAATTCGTATGACGAATACTTCTGACCATCTACAATATAAGTAAGCACATACGTGTTGACTGAGAAAGTACCAGTTACTGTTACATCATGCGCAGGCATATTCTTTGGAATTACACTCCACCCTGAAAAGGTGTAGCCCTCTTTCTCAGGTGCAGGTTCTGGAGTAATAGTTGCACCATAGTCATAGTTAATTGTCTTATACACTTGATTATCTACCATATACGTCAATTTGTACGTATTGATGCTGAACGAACCTGTTACCGTTACATCATGTGCAGGCATGGTTGCAGGGATCTCACTCCAACCTGAGAAGGTATAGCCTTCTTTCGTAGGTTTGGGTTCAGGTGTGATATGAGCAAGTTCTTGAACTTGATAACTCTTGTAAACTTCTCCATCTACGAGATATGTCAAAGTATAATAAGGCCGTTCAATATAACTCTTCGCAACTGGACGTATCGGACATTTTATCAAAATACTAATGTAGTAATTATCTACATCAATCATACTTGAGTCTGCATGCAAAACACATGAGTAACTGGTAAAGATTGAACTCCTGTCGTTAGTCCAATAACGAAGTACTATGTCTTTTTTCTGAATCTGCTGATAATATCCTTCTTGCCATCCTAAGGCTGCCATGAATATTGATTTTCCGTTCTGCCCAGTCACGCGATAGCCTTTATAACCATTATACTCTTCCCATGTCCATGTACAGTAGTCGATCAACTCATGAAAGTCCGACCTCGTAGGAGTACTCCATTGACTTCCCCACATTTGTGTTGCTAAGTCATATTCATCGTTCCCAAAGCAGTAAGAGCTACCATAACCATTATCAGAAGTACTACCGATGTTAGTTACTGCCCAAACATTTCCTGAAGGCAGGTTCAAATCAACATATTCATGCCCATCTATTTGGTAGATGCTTTCATAAATACTATAAACTGTCACATCATGAGCTGGCATGGTTTCTGGAATCTCACTCCATCCAATGAAAACATAGTCTTCCTTCTCTGGGGCAGGTTCGGGAACGATAATTGCGCCATACTCCACATCATACGTCTTGTATGTTTCACCATCCACAACATAAGTAAGTTTGTAGCTATTGATAGTGAAAGAACCTGTAACTGCTACATCATGGGCTGGCATCGTAGCAGGAATTTCACTCCACCCTAAGAAAGTGTAGCCCTCCTTCGTGGGTGCAGGTTCAGGTGTTATCGCAGCACCATACTCTACATCATACGTCTTGTACGTCTGACCGTCCACAACGTACATCAGTTTGTATGTGTTGATAGAGAATGTACCAGTTACCGTTACGTCATGAGCTGGCATCGTGGCAGGTATCTCGCTCCAGCCACTAAAGGTATAACCTTCCTTCGTGGGTTCTGGCTCTGGTGTAATAGTAGCTCCATACTCATACTCTACTTCTTTGTAGACCTCATATCCTATCATGTAAATGAGTTTGTACTTAGGAAGGCTTGAAAGTGGTAAAATAGATTGAAATAGATTCCAAGGAGACGTTGATTGATAATTCTCAATGAAGTTATCTGGTACATACAACGTAGTAAAGAGAGAAATAATATTAGTATTGAAAGCATCTGTTTCAAAAGGATTTTGGATATTAGACTCCACATGTTCCAGACTTGGACAATCTACAAACGTTTTTGATAATTTTTCAATGGTAGAAGGAATGATGATTTTTTTCAAAGAATTACATATTCCTATAGAACCATCCATCGAAATGTATCCCTCAGGTATTATAAGCGTCTCTATTTTTTTTGCATTTGAGAAGATGTCTTCACCAGAGTTATAAACAAGGAAATTATAGTTTAAATATGAAACTGAGGAAGGCAATGTGATATAAGTGTCATCTTTCTTTACCGATTTAAGCATTGCTGAATATGGCTTAACTAAAGATGTAATTTCAAATTCAAAACAATCTGAATCAATTCGAAATTGGCTAAGAGCTAAAGATTTCAACATTGATATGTCTATAGAGTTTTCATAGTGAATGACACTCCCTCTTGATGCAAATTCCATAAAACTATTATCATTTACACCTTCAGGAATACACATTATGGGATTAGAATTAAACAAACATCCTCTATTAGACTCGTCAATCAAAGTCGGTGGCACGTTATTTTTGAAAATAAAAGTTCCATACCATGAGCACCAAAAAGCTTCGCTGTTAATAGAAATGTTTCCCTCAAAACATATATAATATGGCCTATTATAATATGAAGAATAGGCAAAGGCTCTATTTCCTACGGTCTTGATGGAAGCAGGAATAGTTATTCCATCAAAAGTGGCGGAATTAAAGGCATCAGGACCAATTGCGACTACACAAAATTCTACATTTTTATAGAAAACAGAAGATGGTAGAATGATTTCTCCAAGATTGTAATTTTCATCACCAGAAGTTATCTCAACGGTCTTCTCCGAGGAAGATAGAATATTGAAATATAGTCCATCCACTTCAAAATCATACGCACTTGCCATCATGGGCAGAAACGCCAAAAGGAAAGAAAGTAATTTTTTCATAATAGTATTCTTTAATTAGTTTATAGTTTCTTAAGTGAGTTCACTCTTGGGGAGAATCATTATTTCGCAATAAATTTCCGCCCATTCTTTATATACAAACGCCCTTTGTGCATGCTTTTTACTTTACGTCCCATCGCATCATAGATAACATCATCATCGATATGTTCGTTAAGTTGTGATTGTATCCCTGAAGAAGAATTCCCTAAAGTATGGAATTTCAGTTCTTCACCATAGAGCGTTTTCTTGTCTGTCTTTACATAACTGCGGAAATAGTAGTCTGTTTCCTTTGTGAGATTGTTTAATGTTGTGCTCATCAGCATGCCTGATGATGTTTGCTTCAAATGATTTCCTGTATCACTCCAATATTCGAACCCTTGTTCCAATATATCATCTGAGCCAGCCAACACATATCCACGAACTTTTGCTGTTTGGTCAGCTACCTCTTGGGCCTCAAAAGTATGCACTTCTGGCTCAAAAAAAACTGCAGCATCCGCTGTAAGGAAGGCCACCCAGTTACCATAGTACTTTCTTCCAGAATCTGCCTTATAGTAGGGACGATATTTGTAGTAAACATTGGGCGTGAGATTACTCAGAGTACCCATTAGATATCCATTATAAACAGCACAACTGGCACTACTTGACGGCATTTCGTCAGGAGCATCATACCGTCGCCATTCGAATCCACAACGCATGGCTTCATCATCGCAGTTTGTTTCTGCCATCAATCTCATTTTTGTGTCACTAATTGCTTGGGCAGCTTGCGTTGTCATTGATAGCCAATTGGTATAGAATCTGTTTGTTGCCGTCTGATAGTAATCATCGTCTGCATACAGATAGTATGTTTCATAGTAAGAGTTATTTGGTTCAAGACCTTCAACAAACAACTGATCTTGCTTATTCTTTGTGAACCCGGATTCTGTGACAGTTGCATCAATCACAGAATAGGAGCCATTCAGGGTGGCTTTTGTTACACCGATGTTGTTGTCAAAGCTAACATCAATAGGCTTCGTGCTTTCTGATATCGTAAATTCTACATCATCCCATTGCATGAACTTTCCTTTTATAGTACCTTCATAACTCCTGTTGATTGAAAGATCTTTAAAGAGATACCCATCATCCTTTAAGCGGCCCTTGCTTCCACCTATTTCTGATATTGCTTTTATTTCAAATCCATTTGTGGCACCAATCTTGAGAGTCCTATTCGTCGCTTGAACGTTAATAATGGGGGTGATACCTTGAATTTCTGGCTTAACGTATCCATAAACAGAACAACAATTAGGGAGATAATTGCTAATCCGATCATTATTATTTAGCTCCATAAGCCATAAAACATTTCTTAAATTGTTACAACCCCAAAAGGCTTTACTTCCCATTTGCTTTACATTATTTGGAATAAAAATGCCAGTAATATTTTCACAGCCGTAAAATCCATAGGTGCCGATGCTCGTTATACTACTAGGAATATTAACAGAAATCATATTGCAGCCATAAAAGGCATAATTACCAATACTTGTAACATTATCAGGTATCTTCAATTTTTTAACTTCCTCATCATTCATATATAAGTTATGAGCATATGAAAGTGGATTAGAAGAACTGTTTCCAAAAGAAATTGAACACCAAGAAGGTAAATCTGATATATAGACTGAGCTTAAACTTGTGCAGCCTTGTATTTGCAAGTCATTTTATATCAACAACTTGCATGTTAAATGGTAGAAAAGTGATTACATAGATTCTATGGGTTTAAGAAAAGATGAATTTTTA
>CAJOFE010000010.1 GCA_905233825.1 uncultured Prevotella sp.
TGGTGACGGCGGTCACTTCCACGACGGAAAAGAGAGGGGTGGTCTTCACTTTTTTATCTCGACTGTTGTATAATTCAAGTTTTTTATGTAAGTTTGCAGGCGAATCAGTCAAACAAACTAGAACTTTACCCAATGACGAAGAAAAACAGATTCTGGAGCATCGCCCTCCTCACCCTGCTCTTCAGCATGACAGGCACCAAAGCCTTCGCCTATGACTTCGCTGTTGAGAATGAAGATGGCGTCACCATCTATTATAATTATATCAATGATGATGCGGAGTTGGAGGTGACATACAGATATAGTGGTGGATATTCTGGCGTAGTGATCATCCCAGATGAGGTAACCTATATGAATCGAACTAGAAAGGTGACCAGCATCGGCGATCGGGCGTTTTGTGAATGTATCTAAAAGCGCACCATATCGTAGTGCCTTTAAGGTTTATTTAGAGGAAATTGATTACTACGCAACAAAAGCAAAACTTATTTGCGGATTTTTGTTTCGAACGGGAGTATCTTAGAGAGTTTTATCTCAAAGACACGAATAAGTGGGCAAATCGCGTGTTAAACGGATAGCGGCCTCTTTTTTCAAACGAGCGGCCTGCTATTTTCATTTAGGAGGGCGCTATTTTCAACGAGCGACGTGCTTTTTTCGTTTTGATGGCCTCTTTGGGGTAAAAAGATGCCTTCTTCAGGGCCAAAAGGTGCCTTCTTTATGCCTTGGAGAAGGCATCTGTTTTCATAAGCTTTGCGCGCGCGCACGCACGCGCGCACACTTAAATTTTATCAAGGAAAATCTGCACTTCTGTTACAGCTCGTTGTAAACTGCTGCCTGACAATGAGATAGATAGGTGCAGATATGGTGACAATAGTGACAGATATTCTGATTTTTGGCCTCAAAAGCTGCATTTTTTTGAAGAAAAACGATGAAAAAAGTTCAAAAACATTCAAAATCGGACTGAAAAACAGCTAAATTTCCCTGTTTTTACCCCCAAATTCGGTGTTTGAGAGTAAAAATGTGACAGAAAATCTCAAAAAATGAGCAAAAAACAGAAATATCCGCAAAAAGTTTTATGGACGCATCTACCCTGATCCTTCCAGAAGAAGGGGAGTTCTAAAATTACTTTTCCTTTTGGATTTCGCTCACTTATTGGATAAATTTGGCTTTGCCGCTTGGCTTTCGATTTACAATTCTCACGTTCGACAAAAGAAAATATTTCTTTTGTGCGCGTATATCCAAAAAAAGTTGTACCTTTGCAACTCAAAAAAAGGAATGAGATGAAACGTATATGCTATGCGCTGGCCCTGATGATGATGCTGACGACGGGATGCTCTGACGGGAAAGGCAAGGAGAAGACGGCCATGGAAGAGCCCGAGGAGGAACCGCTGCCAGAAAGGTTTGAGAACGACGACTTGCCCAAAGCTGCCGACGAGTTGTTTAATGACTTCGTGTATTACTTCGCAAGCAACGAGCAGTTGCAACGCCGTCGCATCATGTTTCCCCTGAAAGTGAACGACGAGATGGTGGAGGAACAGGAATGGCAGATGGAGCCCTTCTTCATGAATGCCGGCGAATATACCCAGATATTCGATGCCCCCGAGCAACGGGAACTGGCTAACGATACGACCATCGACAAGGTCTTTATCGAGAAGATATTCCTGGCGAAAGACTCCGTGAGGCAATATGCCTTCGACCGCGACAACGGACGTTGGCAGATGACTGGCATCGAGGACCTGCGCCTGAAGGATAACCCCTACGCCACTTTCCTCGCTTTCTATCAGGAGTTTGCCTCTGATTCTGCCTTCCAGCAGAAGAGTCTGACAGACGAGATTGAGTTCTCGAGCCCCGATCCTGATGATGAGTCAGCCATGATGGAGGGTTTCATCACCCCCGACTCGTGGGAGGCCTTTGCCCCTGAGCTGCCCCAGGACAGCATATATAATATTGTATATGGGAAGCAGAATGCACGGGCCAAGGAGAAGATTTTCGTCATCTGCGGCATATCGAACGGCCTGGAGATTGAGCTGACGTTCCGTCAGGAGCGAGGAAAATGGAAGTTAGCAAAACTGACGGAATGAGGGACGAGCGCAACTATAGCCTGCTGGCACATAACACTTTCGGCATCGATACATGTTGCCAGCGTTTCCTGGAATACAGCAACAAGGAAGAATGTAAGGCTGTGGCCAGCATGCTGCGTGACGAGCAGTTGCCCTTCCTAATTATTGGTGCCGGGAGCAACCTGCTGCTGACACAAGACTATCCGGGCATCGTGGTACATTCGGCCATCAAGGGCATCACTCTTTACGACTCGCCTCTTACCTCTCACTATTCACTACTCACATGCGGTAGCGGCGAAAACTGGGACGACGTGGTGGCATGGACCGTAGGCTTGGGATTCGGCGACTTGGTGAATCTCTCGCTCATCCCTGGCGACGTGGGGGCTTCAGCCGTACAGAATATCGGGGCATACGGAGCTGAGGTGTGTCAGTTTATCCGCGAGATAAAGGCCATCGAGATAGCTACGGGCAACGAGGTGGTCATCACGTGCGAGGAGTGCCATTATGACTATCGCGAAAGCCGTTTCAAGCATGAATGGAAAAACCGCTATCTCATCACCCATGTCACCTATGAGCTACATCGTGACAGTAAGCTCAACATAGCATACGGCAACATACGCACAGAATTAGACCGTCAAGGCATTGACGCCCCCACCCCACAGCAGTTGCGCGACACCATCATCGGCATCCGTCGGGCGAAGCTGCCCGAGCCGTCGGAACTGGGAAATGCAGGCAGTTTCTTCATGAACCCCATCGTGAGCAAGGAGAAGTATGAAGAGCTGGCAGCACAATATGCACAGATGCCCCATTATACGATCACGAGGAGCAAGGAGGAAGGAGAAAGGAGCCTGGAACTGGAGAAAATTCCTGCCGGATGGCTGATTGACCAATGTGGATGGAAAGGTCGCGACATGGGGCGTGCCGGCGTTCACGACAAGCAGGCGCTGGTGCTTGTGAATCGAGGTGGAGCCACAGGCAAGGACATCGTTGCCCTTTGTCGGGCCATTCAGGAAGATGTGAGAAAGACATTCGGCATCGAACTGACGCCAGAGGTGAATATTGTTTAGAGTTGGGAGTTGGGATGAGGATTACCATTCTGGGAAGCGGAACATCGTGCGGGGTGCCTGTCATCGGGTGCCAATGCAAGGTTTGTCAAAGCGAACATCCGAAGGACAAACGCCTGCGTTGCTCCATCCTCGTAGAGACGGACACGACACGCCTGTTGGTAGATTGCGGACCTGACTTCCGCCAGCAGATACTTCCTCAGCCTTTCCGCAAGATTGACGGCATCCTGATTACGCACTCACACTACGACCACGTTGGAGGCATGGACGATATAAGGCCCTATTGCCGGTTTGGAGAGATTAATGTATATGCCGACCCATTGGCACGTAAGGGTATGCTGGAGATGCTGCCCTACTGCTTTGCCGAGAACCGCTATCCTGGCGTGCCTGCTATCGGGCTCCATGAGATTCATGCCGGCCAACCCATGACGATTGGCGATATTGACATCCTACCCGTCGAGGTGATGCATGGCAAACTGCCCATCCTGGGCTACCGCTTCGGTAGCTTTGCCTATATTACCGACATGAAAAGTATTGCTGACGACCAACTACCCTTACTCGTTGGCGTTAAGACACTTATCGTAAATGCGCTCCGCTTCGACAAACCCCATCATTCCCACCAGTTGGTGGATGATGCGATGGCCTTTGCACGCAAAGTGGGTGCGCGCCGAACGCTACTCACCCACCTCTGTCATGACATAGGACTGCACGACGAGGTGAACCTCAAGCTGCCAGAAGGTGTTGAGCTGGCCTACGACGGACAGGTGTTAGAACTCGGTGAATGACAACGGCATGAGATGCCTGATGCCATCCATCACATACACACATTTCTTTCCGTAGAGCAGAATGCGCAAGGGACGGCCATAGCGCGTCTCCGTCTCGATGATTACCTGCCGGCATGTGCCACAGGGCGACACCGGTTCCTCCGTCAGCTCGCCTGTCGTATCACGTGCAGCAATAGCCAGCGTGGTCGGAGCCACCTCCGGATATTGGGCCCCAGCAGCAAAGATGGCCGAACGCTCGGCACACAAACCAGCAGGAAAAGCAGCATTCTCCTGATTGCAGCCGGGAAGCACCTGTCCGTTCTCCAGCAATAATGCAGCTCCCACATGGAAGCCGGAATACTTGGCATAGGAGCGACTTGTAGCCTCGATGGCATCGTTGAGCAACTGCTGTTCCTGAGCACTCAGCTCATCCATCTGACACTCATAGATAGACGGTCGGATTTCTAAATCTCTCATAGCTTTGGTTTTAAGTATTTTCCTGTTATGCTTTCCTTACATTGTGCCACCTCTTCCGGAGTACCCGCACAGACCAGGTTGCCACCCTTGTCGCCACCATCAGGCCCCAAGTCGATGATATGGTCGGCCTGGCATATCACATCCATGTTATGCTCGATGATGACAATGGTGTGTCCCCGTTCTATGAGGGCATTCATAGCATCCATAAGACGGCGTATGTCGTGGAAATGTAGTCCTGTTGTAGGCTCGTCGAAGATGAACATGGTGGGATCCTGACGCTCCAGTCCAATGAAGTAGGCCAGCTTCACGCGTTGGTTCTCACCACCCGAAAGGGTGCTCGAACTCTGGCCGAGCTTGATATAGCCAAGTCCCACGTCTTCCAATGTCTTCAGGCGCCTGACGATTTGCGACCTGAGATTTGTGATGGTTGATTTGGAATGCTCCTCTTGCTCCCTTCCAAAGAACTCGATAGCCTCGGAAACGGTCATGTTGAGCACATCGTCGATGTTTTTTCCCTCAAAGCGCACGTCAAGGATATCCTGCTTGAAGCGATGTCCATGACAGGCCTCACACTCCAAGACGAGGTCGGCCATGAACTGCATCTCTACGGTAACAGTACCGGCGCCCTTACATTCGTCGCAACGTCCTCCATCGGCATTGAACGAGAAATACTGCGACGTGAAGCCCATCTGCTGCGACAAGGGCTGCTCGGCATAGAGGTCGCGTATGGCATCGTATGCTTTCACATAAGTAGCAGGATTTGAGCGGGTACTCTTGCCGATGGGGTTCTGGTCAACGAACTCTATGCGCTTCACGGCATCTATATCGCCATCAAGGCCCGAGAACTCGCCTGGAGCGTCGCACATATCACCCATACGACGCTTGATGGCAGGATAGAGAATACCCTTAATTAGGCTCGACTTTCCTGATCCGCTGACGCCTGTGATTACGGTCATCACATTCAGCGGAATCTTCACGTCGATGCCTCGCAGATTGTTCATGCGGGCTCCCTTCACCTCGATATAGCGGTTCCAGGGGCGACGGCTTGCCGGCACAGGCAGTTTGTCATCACCTGCCAGAAAGCGAAGGGTATGTGACTGGGGATGCTCTTTCAGCAGTTGCTCAATAGAAGTGCCATCATCCATGTTGCCTGCATAGACAATCTCGCCACCTAAGCGTCCGGCATCGGGGCCTACGTCAATAAGATAGTCGGCAGCACGCATGATCTCCTCGTCGTGCTCCACCACTACGACGGTATTTCCCAATGCCTGCAACTCCTTCAGGACCTTAATCAAACGGGCCGTGTCGCGTGAGTGAAGACCGATGCTGGGCTCGTCGAGAATATAGAGAGAACCTACGAGCGAAGAACCTAACGACGTACAAAGGTTGATGCGCTGGCTTTCACCTCCAGATAGCGAATTGGAAAGACGGTTCAACGTGAGGTAGCCCAGTCCCACATCCAACAGGAACTGCAGACGGCTTTTCACCTCAACCAGCAAGCGCTTGCCTACCTCTGCGTCATGTTCCGACAGCTGCAACTGAGAGAACCATTCCTGCAACCTGACGACAGGCATCTGCACCAGATCAGTAATGCTGCGGCCACCAATCTTCACATAATCGGCTTCAGGCTTCAAGCGCGTGCCGTGACACACAGGACAATCGGTCTTTCCACGGTAGCGGCTCAACATCACCCTATACTGAATCTTATACTGATTCTCCTTCACCATCTGGAAGAAAGCATCGATACAGGGCTTTTCGTGAAGATCCTTCCCCTTATCGGAAGGAAGACCATGCCACAGCCAGTCCTTTTGCTGTTGGGTGAGTGCATAATAGGGTTCAAAGATAGGAAAGTCATCATTTGCCGCATGCTGAATGAACCAGTTCTTCCACTCGCCCATCTTCTCCCCATGCCAGGGAACGACGCAGCCGTCATAAACCGATAGCGAGGTGTTAGGGATGACCAGATGCTCGTCTATGCCGATAATCTTTCCGAAACCCTGGCACTCGGGACAGGCGCCCATTGGAGAGTTGAACGAGAAAGTCTGGTCGGTAGGTTCCTCGAAGACGATGCCGTCAGCCTCAAAGCGTGTGGAGAAGTCATAGGTCAATCCCGATGGGAGAACCATCAGGCGCAGCTGACCCTGTCCCTCGAAGAATGCCGTCTCGGCAGAATCGACCAAGCGGGCAATCGTATCTTTGTCGTCAGAAGTGGAGAGACGGTCGATGACAAGATAAAGAGGAGCCTCCTCCTTCTCTCCCGAAGATGATGAATCCGAAGTCAGGCTTTCCAAATAATCCTCGATACGGACAATGTCGGTTACTACTCCTCCTCTTTTGGAAGGAGGGAGGCACCTGCTATATCCTTGCAGCAGGCAAGCTTTCAGCTGCTGTTCCATCGTACGCCCTTCGGGCACTACGAGCGGAGCCAACAGCACGAACTTCGTGCCGTTCGAGAACTCCAGCATCTTCTGCACCACATCTTCCGTTGAATGTTTCTTCACCTCCTCTCCCGATACGGGCGAGAAAGTATGGCCGATACGGGCAAAGAGCAGGCGCAGGTATTCATATATTTCCGTCGAGGTACCTACGGTACTGCGCGGATTACGGGCTATCACCTTCTGTTCAATGGCAATGGCAGGAGGAATGCCGCGAATGAAATCGCACTCAGGCTTGTTCATGCGCCCTAAGAACTGGCGGGCATAGCTGGAGAGGCTCTCAACATAGCGCCGCTGTCCCTCGGCATAAAGCGTGTCGAAGGCCAGCGACGATTTACCGCTACCGCTCACACCGGCAATAACGATGAACTTGCCATGAGGCAGGCGCACGTCCACATTTTTTAGATTGTTTACGCGCGCGCCTTTGATTTCTATATATTCTGTATTCATTCAGATTCTCTTCAGCACCAGCAGCAGGTGATCCCACACCATCTGCACGGTGGGAATGAGCAATCGCTCATCGGGAGTATGGACATCGCGAAGCGTCGGGCCGAAGCTCACCATATCGAGATTTGGATAACGCTCCGAGAACAATCCGCACTCCAGTCCTGCGTGGATGCCACGTACTATAGGCTCCTTGCCGAACAGCTCCTTGTAGGTTTCTACTACTGTATCACGCAACTTGCTCTCGGCCCTCATCTTCCATGCGGGATAGCCGTCGCTACTCCAAGCCTCGGCACCTGCCAGCTGGAAGGTTGCACGTATGGTGGCACACATATTGTCGAGTGCCGACATCACGTTGCTTCGCTGGGAAGAGAGGATGGAAATCTCCGTCTCCGAGGAGTGGATGGCTGCGATATTCGAGGAAGTCTCCACCATACCGTTCAGCTCAGGGTCCTGACAGATGGCATACACGCCGTTGTCAATAGCCTGTAGCGCCCAAACGAAGTTGCGGGCCACCTGATCTTCGATGACAGGCTCGGCATCGGCACTCTCCATCGTCCACACCATCTGCGTGTCAGTCACATGGAATTCTTCCTCCACCTGTGCGGCAAAGATGTTCCAGTCGGCCTTCACGTTCTCCTTTACGGCATTGGGAACGGCGATAACGAACTGACCGTCACGGGGAATAGCGTTGTGCAGCTTGCCCGAATGGAACTGTGCCAGACGTACGCCCTCATAGCTGTTCATGGTCTGGAACAGGAAACGTCCCAGCAGCTTGATGGCATTGGCACGCTTCTTGTTGATGTCGTCGCCCGAGTGTCCGCCAGTCAGGCCTTTCAGCTGAGCCTGCAGGAAGAACGAGCCTGCGGGTGCCTCCTCACGCTGGAACGCGAACTTGGCCGTTGTGTTGCGACCACCGGCACACGAGACGAATATCTCGCCTTCATCCTCCGAGTCGAGGTTGATAAGATAGTCACCCGTCATGAAGCCTGCCTTCATGCCCTCGGCACCACTCAGTCCTGTCTCTTCATCGCGGGTGAAGACACACTCCAACGGGCCGTGCTCAATATCATCGGCCTCAAGGATAGCCAGCTCTATGGCACAGCCAATACCATCGTCGGCACCAAGCGTCGTTCCCTTGGCACGCAGCCACTCGCCATCGACATAGGTCTGGATGGCATCACGGTCGAAATCGAACTGCACATCCACCAATTTGTCGCACACCATATCCATGTGACTTTGAAGAATCACGGTCTTACGATCCTCATATCCTTTCGAGGCAGGCTTGCGGATGATGACGTTGCCCGTCTCATCCACTTTCGTCTCTAATCCGTGGCTCTCGCCCCACCCTTTCAGGTACTCAATCATCTTCTCCTCGCGCTTGGAAGGACGTGGAATACTGTTAATCTTTGCAAACTGCTCGAACACCGAAGCTGGTTTTAGGTCGTTTTTATTCATTTTTAATGTTTAAATTTAAGTGATTCGAATTTTATTGTTTAACTTTGCACCCGAAAATCGGGCCAAAGGTAATAAAAATGGTTGAGAAAATCATCATTATCACGTTAATAATTGCTATCGCCATAGCATTTTTATGCGTAAAAGTGATTTTTCGGAGAAATGGAAGCTTCTCATCGCAGCATATCCACGACTCCAAAGCCATGCGTGAACGCGGTATCCATTGTGTCCTCGACCAGGATCGTGAGATGCGCACTCGCAGCCGCCTTGCAGTAAATGAAAAATCAAAATAAAAACAACTTAAAGAAAAATGAAAAAGAACATCATCAAGACATTGACTCTTCTGACTGTCGTCGTAGCGATGGTCTCGTGTAACAAACAGCCTTCAAAGATGGACGGCGAAAATGCTGCTAACGAAGAAGCTCAGGGCGTCCGCATTGCCTACGTTGAAGTAGATTCCATCATCAACCAGTACGAGTATGCCAAGCTGATGAACGACTCGCTGGAGAAGATGGGTGCCAACGCTACCACTATTCTCAACAACAAGGACAAGGAGCTGGAGCGTTCGTACAACAGCATCCAGACGAAGCTGCAGAATAACGGCTTCACCAGCGAACAGCAGTATAAGAATGCCGTTGCCGCCTTCGAACAGGAACGCAACAACCGCGTGGCTTTAGAGGCCCGTCTGAGCAACGAACTCATGCAGAAGCAGGCTGACTTCACCAAGGCCCTGCACGACAGCGTGAACAACTTCCTCGAAGACTACAACAAGGACAAGAAATACGACATTATCCTGCGTACTGGTATTGCCAACGAAGTCATCCTCTATGCCGACAAGAAGTTCGATATCACGCAGGACGTCATCAACGGACTCAACAACCGCTATAAGAAGCAAGAGGTGAAGGTTGAGAATGAGAATAAGGAGTGAGAAGTAAGGAGTAAGGAGTAAGTAAAAGAAATCGTCAAATCCTATGATGACGCTAATTATCGTCCTGATGCTTGTCTTCAGCTATGTGCTGATAGCCACAGGCCACCTTACGGGGGTCAACAAGGCAGCCATTGCCATGTTCCTCGGTACTATCAGCTGGGTGGTCTTCGTCATCTGGGGCGACGACTTCGTGCAGAGCCAGCATGCCACCGAGTATGCCGAGTTCCTGGCAGGCGATGTCTCGACAAGCAAGACGGTAAAATACTTCATCTACGACAACCTCTTCCTGAAATACGTCGGACGGGCAGCAGCCATCGTCATGTTCCTGCTCGCCACGATGTCCATCATCGAGATTCTCAACAACAACGGCTGCTTCGACTTCATCAGCGAGTGGATTCGCACCCGCAACTCCAAACGCCTTCTGTGGACCATCACGCTGGCCACCTTCGTACTCTCGGCCACGCTCGACAACCTCGCCACCACCATGCTCATGCTGGTCATTATGCATGGAACGGTGAAGAACCGCTCACAACGCATGCTTATCGGCTCAGCCATCGTGCTAGCGGCATGTAGCGGAGGCTGTTTTACCGTCATCGGCGACTGTACAGGCCTGCTGCTATGGGGCGACGAAGCCGTCACGGCCACCCATTTCTCAGCCTATCTGGCCATTCCTGCATTGGCGGCCTGGATAGTACCTACCATCCTCATCAACCGCGAGTTGCCCAGCCGTCTCGACATCGAGTGGCAGGTAGCCCCCTATCGCGGCGACGACACCCGGCTCAACCGCTGGCAGCGTCTGGTCATGCTCATCGTGGGCATCGGCGGCCTGTGGTTCGTGCCCACCTTCCTCAGCCTCACGCGCCTGTCGCCATTCCTCGGCGCCCTCTGCGTGCTCAGCGTGCTGTGGGTGGTAAACGAGGCCTTCAACCGCAAACTGATGAATGCCGACCAGATGTCGCAGCGCCGTTTCCCCCGCGTGTTGCAGTATGGAGCCATCCAGCAGATGCTCTTCGTCATGGGCATCATGCTCGGCTTCGGTGCCGTCACCGAGACAGGCGTGCTCACCACCATTGCCCAGTGGATAGAATCCACCATCGGCAACATCTGGATTATCGGAGCCATATCGGGCGCGCTCAGCAGCTGTATCGATATGTTTACGATTGCCATTTCTGACATCTCCATTGCCCAGTCGCTGCACGGCATGACCGACGTTGCCGGCGACTACGCACAGAATGGAGCCTACTGGCTCATCGTTGCCTTCTCCACCGGCATCGGCGGCTGTCTGCTGTCGGTAGGCAGCATCTGCGGCATAGCCCTCATGCAGATGGAGCATATCCGTGTGGGCTGGTATGTGCGCCGCATAGCCCCCAAGGTACTGGCAGGCTGGCTCCTGGGCATGGGCATCCTCTACGTAGAAACTCTAATCTAAAAACACTATGGCAAAGATCAAGACTATCGGAATCCTGACCTCGGGCGGCGATGCTCCTGGCATGAACGCTGCCATCCGTGCCGTCACCCGCGCCGGCATCTACAACGGTTTTAATATCAAAGGCATCTATCGTGGCTACGACGGACTCATCAAGGGCGAAGTGAAGAGCTTCACCACCGAGAACGTCAGCGGCATCATCACCCGTGGCGGCACCATCCTGAAGACCGCCCGCTCCAAGGATTTTATGACACCCGAAGGCAAGCAGAAGGCCTACGAGACCTGCCAGAAGGAAGAGATTGACGCATTGGTGGTCATCGGCGGCAACGGCTCGCTCACTGGCGCACGCGACTTCGGCATGGAGTTCGACTTCCCCGTCATCGGTCTGCCCGGCACTATCGATAATGACCTCTATGGCACCGACTCTACCATCGGCTACGACACCACCATGAACACCATCATGGAATGCGTCGATCGCATCCGCGACACCGCCAACTCCCACGAGCGCATCTTCTTCGTCGAGGTCATGGGCCGCGATGCCGGTTTCCTCGCCCAGAACAGCGCCATCGCCTGCGGGGCCGAGGCCGCCATCATCCCCGAGGAGATGACCAACGAAGACCAGCTGGCGCAGTTCATGGGTCGCGGCATCCGCAAGTCGAAGAAATCATGCATCGTCATTGTCTCCGAGAGCCCCAAGTGTGGTGCCCTCTACTATGCCGACCGTGTGAAGAAAGAGTTCCCCGGCTTCGACGTGCGTGTCTCCATCCTCGGCCACCTGCAGCGCGGCGGTTCGCCCTCGGCTCACGACCGCATCCTTGCCTCACGCACCGGCGTAGGTGCCATCGAGGCCATCCGCCAGGGGCAGCGCAACGTCATGGTCGGCATACGCAATAACGAGATTGTATATGTGCCCTTCTCCGAATGCATCCGCACCGACAAGCCTTTCGACAAGAAGCTCATCAAGGTGCTCGACGAGCTGAGTATATAAAAAAACAACTGTTATAACGAAAAAGGGATGTCTGCATCACACGCAGACATCCCTTTTCTTCTTTTATCTAAGAATCTGATGTAATTATTTCCACCAGAAATCATCTACGAATTTGCCTTGTACATAATCGGTAAATTTCTTGTTCTCGTCAGCAATGTTCTGTCTCTCAGTAACTGGCTTGAACGTATCGTCAACCAAGATCTTACATGCGGCCTCACCTGTAGTGGCTTTGAGTTCCATCCATGAGTCGTTCTTTAAAACCTCAATTTTGATATTCTTAATCTTTTCAGGAGTTGTGTATTCGCCATTTACTTCAAAAGTAACTGGTTCTACATTGGGACCGGCACCAGTGTTATACATCTTATAAGTACCACTTGCATTGGGAGTAGTTTCTCCGAATAAACCGTGCACCTCTACACCCATGACTCTCAGCGGAAGGGTACCACCTGCACAGATCAGCTTCAGGGTGGTCTTGCCACCTTCGGCCTTCACTATGTCGAAGACAACGTCGTTAAAGTCGAAGTCGCCAGCTTCCGAGGCCGACAAGTCCTCAGCAATCACACGATAGAGCGGAGCGCCACCCTTGAAACCTGGGCTACATGGTGTCTCAGGAATGTTGATGTTGGGCTTGCCAGACTTGAAACCTGCTGCATAGATATTGTTTGCTATGCTGAAACCGTCTTTTTCATAAATAAACGGCTGGGGAACGTAAGAGCCGCTGCCATCGCTGTCCTTTCCCTGTGGGAAATGAGTCTCTGCAGAAACATACAGGTTGCCGCCATAGGTCACTGCACCATGACTGTTTATGCTTTCAAGGTATGAGTCTCTGACAATATTCTTAGCCTGGAATACGGCATATTCGCCTGAAGTGGGACCAAAGATTCCAAATCCATCCTCATCGTAACGTCCTGACTCAAGTTTAGCTGTCTCTTCAACTACAAACACAGCTTCTGAGCCCATTACGATTACAAACGGACCTGATGTTGCACCCGTGCTTGAATCCCTGCCTCCATAGAAATTCTTTGTCAGCACACCGCCGCCAGCATCAATCTTAAACGCTCCTTGTTCTGATGAAATATTCATTTCAAAATCATTTTCCACCTCAAGGTAACAATTATTGATCACGTTCCAGCTACCGCCGATATAAGCATAATTATAAGTCGTCCAATGTCCATTGTTGACCCAACCTGAGTTGTTGGAATTGATGTGAGTAGTGCCAGAAACGGTCCACTCGGCATTGTTCTGCACAGCCCCAGCATTCACTACAACAGCTGCTGCATTGATGGTGCCATCGTTGACGATTCTGCTATCATTGCTTTCGGCATTCACACTTCCTGCTGTCAACGTACCTACATTATAAAGGAAGCTGGACGTGTTAACTTCAAAAGTGCCAACATTGATAGTTCCATGATTGTACACCTTCGTGTTAGTGTTCGCTTTGAGGATACCAGCCGTCTGAAGTGTAGCACCTTCTGCAATATAAATAGCATCAACATTGAACATGATGGCACTAACCTCATCTAATTTCAAAGTTGACCCCTTAAGCAGATAGATCTCCGAACGATAATCTGGAGCAAATTTGGGATGTTCAGCATCGGTGTCTCCATTGGATAAATCAACGGTACCCGTTACATAAATCTTGCTGGCGCCTGACCACGTAGAAACGGATTGGGTTTCCGCATCAATGAAATAAGAACCAGCTCCTGCTCCCCATGTAGGCAGTTTGTTAACACCTGCAGGTACTGCATCCAAGAAATTGCTGGCATCACAATCTGACGGGAAAGGAGGGTTAAGAGTAGGCTGAATGTTACCTTTGTACTGAGCATAAGTTCCCACAGCACGGGTAATGGCACGTGCATTAGTGTCCTTGGTTCTGAAACCCCAATCCACATCAGAGCCGACCTTACCAAACGCTCTCTCAAAAGCAGCAGCATACTTGGCGTTTACAGCCTGTTCAACTTTTTCCTCACTATAACCATAGTCATCATGGCTACATGATGAAAGGACCATCGCACCCAACATGGCGGTTGCAATCACTGGAATACTGAAATAGCTTTTTTTATTCATAATATTTTACTTTATTAGTTTTGCATACACGTCTTGAAATCCATCATTAAGATGTTTCGGTTGTAAATATACGAAAAAAGAAGAATAAATAACGAAAAAATATGGTTAATAAAAGTTAAGTATCAAGTAACCACTCGACAAATTGAACATCTAAATCTGAACAGAAACACTCAAAGTTTTATTCCATTTTTAAGTACGTAACCAACGGAATGAATGCGCTTCTAAGCGTACTTTTCCCCCGTCCTGCCGTTGACAACATGGTAGGAAGTGGGATTAAGGTGCCTTCAAAACACCGTTTGCGTCCGCGCAAACAACCGTGCGCGCCTACGCAAACAACTGTTTGCGCCCGCGCAAATTGAAAGCCGCCTCAGCATGATGATCATCTCCATTCATGCCAGGAAAACTAAAACAGATGTAATGCGTACCGAAAAACTCCTCTGTTACTCGAACACGCCGGCGGTGCTGACCTTAATGCGGGTGGGCTTGCAATTGTTGTAGAAGGTGGCGGTGAAGCGTCCATCGGCATCGAGGGTGGCATTAGGATTCCAGTAGAGGGTGCGGCGATAGTCGTGCACCTGATCAGGAAGGGGGCGACGACTATAGTCAGGATGATAGAAATCGTCGGGCATATACATGCCGTGGAGGACTATGCGGCGGTCGCGATAGGTATATTGCTTGGCATCATCGTCGAAGAGGACGAAGTCAAGGGTGACGTCGGCCACGGTGGATCCCTGATCCAAGGGTTTCTCCTCGTTGCGCAGCTCGAAGTCGGTAAAGAGGTGCACCTCGTTCTGACGGTTCAGGTGGATGTTCTTGAAGACACTGTAGGCCGAGCGGTTGGGCTTGGTATTGACCGACATGTCAGGCGAGAAGTTGCGGTAGTAGGTATAGGGGCGCTGCAGGTTCTCGCTCAGTCGGGCCTCTACATTGAAAAAGCGCGAGCTGTTGTAGTTACCCAGCAGGAGCATGCTGATCTGGACGGGGAAACTGCGAGGGTTAAAGCGTCCGAAGGAGAGGCCGTAGTCGGTGGCGAGATTGTAGAGCTCGTAGGCATCGTAGGCACAAGCGGGCTTGGTGTAGTCGATAGCGTGACGTCCACGACGGCGACGGGACTTCACCTTGACCTCGTCAAGCTCGCGGTCGAAGGAGGAGATAGCTCCTTCCTGCTTTCCTCCGACAGAGGAGTCAGCATCGTCGACAAAGAGGGTGGGCTCTTCGGGCACGTGGCACTGGTAATAGTCGTACTTGCGTGCGAAGACGGGATAGAAGAGATTGCGCTTGATGTAGAACTCGGGCCAGGCTTCCTCGTCGAGGCGTCCACGTGTCTCGAGGCGTTCCAGCTTGCGGTCACTGATGTCTTTCTTGTGAGCTGAAAGGAAGAGAATACCGTCACCATAGTAGGGAGGAATGTTGAAGAAGAAGTAGCCGCCGTTGGTGGTCTCCATCTCGACGGTGGCCACATCGTTGCCCAGTACGAGCTCGCCGTTGAGGATGACTTCTTCCTTCAGTCCGCCATGATTGACGGCGAAAGTGATGGAGGCCGTGTCGTTGTCGAGTCGCGATGCTGTGGTGTTCAGTCCCAGCACGTCGGTCGTATAGTCGGTTTTGTTGGTGCGTGCATTGACGCCCTCGAAACTTCCCAAGAATCGTGAGAACACTTCACGGTTCGAAGATTCAGGGTCTGTGGAATAGAATGCTACCTCTTCGCTGTGGCGCGAAGCCCAACGGTCGAAGTCGTCGGACAGCTGCTCACGGAGCAGGCTGTCGGCAGGATCCCAGCCCAGATTTCCTGCGGGCCAGTAGTCTATCTCGTCCTGCACTATCTCGTTGAAGGCAATGGTCTTGAAGACGGCTCCTTCTACTGCCATCACCTGTTCAGGCTGATAGCGTAGGGGCTCGCTGCTGGTCAGCTCCTGATAGTCGTAGCGTCGCCAGCCCTGTACCATCATGAGCAGGTCGAGGTGCCGGCGGTGCGTGTCGTCGTCGCTCTCGAAGTAGTAGTCGGGATAGGCAATGAAGCCTTTCAGGTCGGAAGAGAGCAGCAGATCGGTCATGATGTTGCCCGTGTCGTAGGTGGGGTCGTCGCTGGATCCGTCGCGCACGCTAATGGAGATATGCCTGGCATTAACAGGAGCCTGGAACTGGAGTGTAATGGGGTCGAAGGGCTGGTAGTCGAGTTGCATGCCACTGACGCTGACGGGCTGCATGTCGATGTCTTGATGATTGACGAAGAACAGGCGGTCGGCCAGTGGCTGCCCGTCTTCATCGATAACGAGGAGGTCGCAAACGCCGGTGGGTAGTTGGTCGCGGTCAATATCAACAGTCCCCTCCATTCTCTCCCTGACAGGGGAAGCTTTCAGCGTTAGGGTCTGGAATGATTTCAGGACACCCCGACATAGCACGGCAACACCGACCTGAGTATCGCTTTCCTGGGAGTCGTCGGAAGAGGTCTTCAAAGTGATGTCGGCTTTCAGCTCCTTGCCCGTAGCATTGAGATGCAAAGCACATCCCTGCTTCTCGGCTTTAGGCAGGTCGAAGGAGTAGTCCTTATCGTGATAACGGAAGCGGGCCTTCATGCGTCCGCTCTCAGGCACATCGACGGTGAAGAGTCCCCTACCCTGGTGCTCGGTGCTGATGTTGACTGTCTTGCCGTCATCCACCTCCAGCGTACCACTGATATCTATCTGCTCGCCCTCCTCGCTCAATGCCTCAAAAGCAACCGTAGAACGGGTGCCCGCAACGAGATGTCCGCCCTCGGGGTAGAAGTTCACCTTCAGTTGCTCCTTCAGCTCCTTGTCAAGCCGCGTCTTGGGACGGCTGACGATGTACTTCTGCAAATAGTCGCCCAAGGAGTCGGGGCGCTCATAGACAGGTACGACACGACTATAGATGGTGCCATACTGACGGAAGAAGTCCTGAGCCATCTGACGGTTGTAGAACTGATCGCGATCCTTGCGAGTATAGAAATGCTCGGTGACGCAGAAGTTCAGCATCCACCGCGTATAGGCACGCAGCTCGTAGTAACCCGAATAGAGTGAGTCCTTCAAGGCAAAATTTCCGTCACCATGACCGTCGGATGAGACAATCACGCTCTGACGCTCTACCACCAGACCATCGGGCGACACTAGCTCCACGTAGAGGATGTGGCTCATGTCGGTATAGTGCAGATCGTCGGCCCGCACCACGTAGGACTTGTACCAGATGGTGTCACCCTTGTAGTAGCACGTGTTGTCGAGGTGCAGATAGACTTTCTCCTGCACGGGGGCGTTGGCCAGTCGGCGGGCAATGCCGTCTAGCCGCGACTGGGCTGTCGCGGCCAGACTGGCAAAGACCAGCAATAGTAATATGAAGGACTTCTTCATTCGGATATCGTAACAGTTATGACATAGCTGCGGTAAGTCCGGCCATCACGATGCTGACCATAGACATGAGCTTGATGAGGATGTTCAGCGAGGGGCCGCTGGTGTCCTTGAAGGGATCGCCCACGGTATCGCCCACGATGGTGGCCTTATGGGCAAACGAGCCCTTGCCGCCGAAATGTCCTTCCTCCACCATCTTCTTCGCATTGTCCCAGGCACCGCCGGCATTGGCCATGAAGACAGCCAGTGTGAAGCCTGCTGCCAGTCCGCCAACAAGCAGACCAAGCACGCCAGCCACACCGAGTACACAACCCACAATGATGGGGATGGCAATAGCGAGCAGCGACGGAACAATCATCTCGTGCTGGGCAGCACGGGTGGAGATCTCCACGCATGAGCCGTAGTCGGGCGTTCCCGTACCTTCGAGGATGCCCTTGATTTCACGGAACTGTCGGCGTACCTCTTCCACCATCTTCTGGGCAGCACGTCCCACAGCCTCCATCGTGAGGCCGCAGAACAGGAAGGCAGCCATAGCACCGATAAAGGCACCCACGAGCACCTTCGGGTTCATCAGGTTCACCTGGAAGAAGTTCATGAAGTCGGGGATGGTAGCATCGGCAGCAGCAATGATATCGCCCTTCAGATTGACGAGCGTATCGCCGGCACGCTCCATAGCAATCTTCACCTCTTCTATATAAGAAGCAAGCAAAGCTAAAGCGGTAAGGGCAGCAGAGCCGATGGCGAAGCCCTTACCCGTAGCAGCGGTAGTATTTCCTAAGGCGTCGAGGGCGTCAGTACGGTGGCGCACTTCCTCGCCCAGCTCGCTCATCTCAGCGTTACCACCAGCATTGTCGGCAATGGGGCCATAGGCGTCGGTAGCCAAGGTGATACCCAGCGTAGAGAGCATGCCCACAGCAGCGATGCCGATACCATAGAGACCGTGAGACAAAGCCTCGGCACTCATCTCCATATTGAAACCGTTTGCACAAAGATAGCTCATGATAATAGCCACACCGATGGTGACCACGGGGATGCACGTGGACATCATACCTGTGCCAATACCCTTGATAATGACCGTAGCCGAACCCGTGAGGCCTGCCTCGGAAATCTTCTGCGTAGGCTTATAGGAATGGGAAGTATAGTACTCTGTAGCCTGTCCGATGATGACACCGGCTGCTAGACCGCTGATAACGGAGAAACTGAGACCAATCCAGTTCTCAATGCCTAAGAAGTAGAGGATACCAAAGGTGGCGCCGGCAATAAGCACGGCACTGATGTTCGTACCCAAAGAGAGCGAGTGTAGCAGGTCTTTCATCGTAGCACCTTCCTTCGTACGGACGAGGTAGATGCCGAAGATGCTGAGGAACACGCCAACGGCTGCAATCAACATCGGGGCGATGACGGCACGCAACTGCATGTCGGGCACCATGGCAAAAGCCGTAGCACCGAGGGCCGCAGTAGAGAGGATGGAGCCGCAATAGCTCTCGTAAAGGTCGGCACCCATACCTGCCACGTCACCCACGTTGTCACCCACATTGTCAGCAATAGTAGCGGGGTTGCGGGGATCGTCCTCGGGGATGTCAGCTTCGACCTTACCCACGATGTCGGCACCTACGTCGGCAGCCTTCGTATAGATACCACCACCCACACGGGCAAACAGAGCCTGCGTAGAAGCACCCATACCAAAGGTTAGCATTGTCGTGGTGATAGTGACAAGCGCCATCTTGTCGCCATGATAGAAGAAACTGAGCACAAGGAACCAAATGGCAATGTCGAGCAGGCCGAGACCTACGACGGTGAGTCCCATCACAGCACCCGAGCGGAAAGCAATCTTCAGTCCGCCATCCAAACTATGACGGGCGGCATTAGCCGTACGAGCCGAAGCATAGGTAGCGGTCTTCATGCCGAAGAAACCTGCCAGTCCGCTGAAGAAACCACCCGTCAGGAATGCGAAGGGTACCCAGGGGTTCTGCACCTTCAGCACATAAGCCATGAAGGCAAAGACGATAGCTAGCACGATGAAGACAATAGTCACCACCTTGTACTGCTGTTTCAGATAGGCCATAGCGCCACGACGCACATGTCCGGCAATCTCTCTCATGCGTGGTGTTCCCTCGTCAGCCTTCAGCATCGAGCGGAAGAAGTACCACGCCATGCTCAATGCTATCACAGAGGCAATAGGCACGAGCCAAAAAGCAAATGGAATACTCATAATATGATATGTTTAAAATTTGTAGTCAATACCAATGCCTATAACATCGTTGGTACGTGAGTAGACATCCTTACCTGGAACGCCCAAGCCCCCATAATTGGTCAGCACCTTGGTGTAGTCGCTGTAGATGGTCTTGAAGTAGCTCACGTTCAGCCGCATCTTTTCGTTGATGTTCCAGGCGCCGCCCAGTCCGAAGCTGTAGCTGTCGCAGGCGAACGACGTATTCTGCTGGTAGCCGTCGGAGAGGCCGTAGTCGGTACGCTGACCACCACAGCTGACGGTGAACTTGTCGTTGATGTCGTACTCCACACCAGCCAGAAACTCATTCGTACCGCCCTCCAACTCATCCTGACGGTTGCCGGCCATCTTGGCGTTTTTGTCGTCGAAGAAATGATACTCAACTGATGCACGCAACTGCGGCGAGAACTCATAGCCCAAGGCCACGGTGAGCAAAGCGGGCATATCGTAGCGGGTCTTGGCACCATCCTGATAAGCAGCCACCTTGTCACCGAATTGTTGAAGGGCAAGAGCACCTTCAATGTATGGCATAACAACAGCTGTATTGGGGTCAGTATTTCTGATTCTTGCATCCAACTGCTTGGTATCGTTCTCGGTATTAATCTTTGTGCGGAACTCATAGCGGGCAGCCAAAGTCAAAGGACCCTGGTGGAAATCGACGCTCACAATAGGTGCGAAGCCCCAGCCCTTCTGCAAGCAGTCGAGCTGCAGGTCAATGAGAGTGGGGTCGCCCACACTAATAGGAAGAATGGCATTCACATAGCCTCGGTTGTAACCGTCGTAATAGTTGGCGCGCATACCCACGGCAGCCGACAGGAAGTCGGTAATCTTATATGTGAAGTTCAGCTGGCCTCCGTAGATATACTGCTTGCCCTTCATATTAGCCATGTAGGCATAGTCCTTGGGCATTATGCCGTTCTGTGCCAGCAGGCCGCGAATAGGCACTTCGAACATAGGTATGCCCTCGTCGTACTCCACGAAGCCGCCGCTGCCTACGATGCCAATCATCGATGACACGACCCAACGGTCTTTCTTGTACGACCCGAACAAAGCAGGCACGATGGGAGCTGAAGCCTTGCCGTTGTACTTCTGATGAAACTCCTGCCCCAAGAAGTCGGGAATAGTTGTTTCGATGTCGCGGTTCTGCCACGGTTTCTGGAAGTTCAGCGACAGCTGCAACCCCTCATGGCCCCAAGCCAATCCTGCGGGATTCGAGTATGTAGCATCAATGTCGAACGTAGCGCCACGCGCAAACATACGGTCGAAAGCAATGTGATAATTCGTGTTGGTCATCAGGCCACCAGCACATACTGGCAATACTGCAAACAGCAGCAGGAATAGCAAAAGTCTCAGTTCTCGTTCCATAACATTATTTATTATTATATAAAAACGGCCACAAAGTTACAAAGAAAAAATGAAAAACGTAAAGATTACACCATTTTATTTTGCATTATGCATAATTATTCGTAATTTTGCAAACAAATAGCAAAAACAATGACGCTACACATCTTTAATCCTGAACACGACTTGGCGTTGGCCAGTAACCTCTCCAACTTCACATCGCCCCATGCGGGACGGCAACTGCGTCACGATTTGAGTTGGCTACCCGCACTATGGGCAAACGACGATGAAGTGGTATTAGTAGAAGACGTGGAGAAGGCTCGCCGGGCTGTCAGCCGCAGAAAAATAAAACCCTGTCTGCTGGCAGGGAAGCAGCAACTGACATCGTTGCCCATCAGCAGCATCGAACCTTGGGGATGGAACAAAGCATTACGAGCACAGCTCCTACGCTGGGGTATCGACGAACAACTGATGCCTACGGAGACTACATTAGACGAGATACGCCGTCTGTCGCACCGTCGCACCGCTGCCCAACTATTGCCCCACCTCCAACAAGAAGGCACCGTAGGCCAGGCTTATGAATGTACTACGGAAGAAGAAGTGCTGGCACTGATGGAACAATATGGAAAAATAGTATTGAAGGCTCCCTGGAGCAGCAGCGGCCGAGGCATCCGTTTTATAGACGATAGATTGAAGGCCACAGTATGTGGAAACTGGTTGAGAAATGTTATCACAAAGCAGGGCAGCGTAATGGTGGAGCCCTATTATCATAAGGTGAAAGATTTCGGCATGGAGTTCTTCTCCAACGGTGAGGGCATGGTGGAGTATCTCGGTCTTTCGCTCTTCCACACCACAAACGGAGCCTACAAAGGTAACATGATAGCTACGGAGCAGGCCAAACGCCAGCTACTGGACAGACACTTTCCTTTGGAACTGCTCGACGAAACGAAGCAGCGCATATGCCAAATCCTTGGCGACATGTTCAAGGGCAAATACCAAGGTCCCTTCGGCATCGACATGATGGTAGTGAAACCTCAAATATCGAATATCAAACTTCAAACATCAAACTTTCTTCACCCTTGCGTGGAAATCAACCTGCGCCGCACCATGGGGCACGTGGCTTTATCTGTAAGTCGGATTTGTAATCCGACAAATGACGATGACCTGCGTCACGTCATGCGCATAGACTATACTGACAAGCACTACAAACTACGAATCAAACGACTATGAAACGCTACTCTTCATTCCTCATTTGCTCATTCCTCATTACTTATCTCTCATTTAGCCCCACAAGGGCGCAGGTGTGGAACCCAGACAACGGCGATGGTACCTACACCAACCCTATTATCAATGCCGACTACTCTGACCCCGACGTTTGCGTTGGTCCGAGTGGTGAAGATTACTATCTCACAGCCTCCTCGTTCCAATGCGTCCCTGGACTTCCCATTCTACACTCTAAAGACTTAGTTAACTGGGAGATTATAGGCCATGCATTAAAGGAACTATATAGCGGAAATTCTGAGCTCATTGAGCATTTCCGTACCCCTCAGCACGGTAACGGTGTATGGGCTCCCAGTATCCGCTATCACGAAGGCGAATACTACATCTATTGGGGCGACCCTGACTTCGGCGTGTTTATGGTAAAAACTCGTGGCGGCAATCCTGCTGGAGAGTGGGAGCAGCCAGTCTGCGTCATCCGAGGACAGGGATATATCGACACTACCCCACTTTGGGATGACGACGGTCACTGCTACTTAGTGAATGCCTGGGCCAACAGCCGCGCCAAGTTCGCCAGCGTGCTTACCGTCCGTGAACTCTCTGCTGACGGTACACATCCCATCGGCCAGCCCGTCATCGTATTCGACGGCAATGGTTCCAAGAACCGCACCTGCGAGGGACCAAAGTTCTACAAACGCGACGGCTGGTATTGGATTCTATGTCCTGCAGGCGGAGTACCCACTGGCTTCCAACTGGCCATGCGCTCGAAGTCGCCTTACGGTCCCTACGAACATAAGATAGTACTGGCACAGGGCAAGACCAACATCAACGGCCCCCATCAGGGCGGATGGGTACATACGAAGTACGGTGAAGATTGGTTCCTCCACTTCCAAGACAAAGAAGCCTACGGTCGCGTGGTGCATCTCCAGCCCGTCGATTGGTCTTCTGGCTGGCCTATCATGGGTAACAATGGGGAGCCAGTCACTACTTTCTCAAAGCCAAAATCGTCCATAGCCTATCGTTCATATTCCATAGTTAGCAGCGATGAATTCAATTCTCCCACTCTTGGACTCCAGTGGCAGTGGCAGGCCAACTATGACGAGAAGTTCGGCATGCCCACCGCCTTTGGCACCTTTCGTCTTTATACACATAAGCAGGAAGAGGGATGGAAGAATTTGTTCATGGTTCCCAACATGCTGCTGCAAAAAACGCCGGCAGACCGTTTTACCGTCACTACGAAGCTGCGCTTCACCTCGAAGGCTGACAGCCAGTTCGGCGGACTCATCATGATGGGGCTCGACTACTCGGCACTCGTCGTACGTCGCATGGGCGACGTGTTCCAGCTGGTGCAGATAACCTGTCACGCTGCCGACAAGGGTACGCCACAGACGGAGAACGTCATCGCCACCCTCCAGCCTACAGCTAAAGACCAGACTAACTATAAGCCCGGCATCCACGAAGACATATACCTACGCCTCACCGTCGATGACAGCAAAGTGCGCTTTGCCTATAGCCTGAATAACAAAAAGTGGACGGATTGCGGCGATGAGTTCCAGATGAAAGAAGGGAAGTGGATAGGCGCCAAGTTCGGTTTCGTCGCTGCCGAAACCGACGCAAAAGCCGACCGCGGCTGGATAGATGCCGACTGGATCAAGGTGACGCCATAAATAGAGGTTTATTACACATAGAAGATTCCTGCCAACAACACAAGAATCCTTCTTTTTCGTAGAACCCTCGCAAGGGTGAAACCTCACGAGGGTGTAAAGAAGTGGAGCTGGAGGGAGTCGAACCCTCGTCCGCACGAGGAAACCATACGCTTTCTACACGCTTATCTTGGACTTTGTTTTCGTGTGCTGGCAAGACCCAAGCCACCAACCAGCACCTTATCCTCTAAAATTTCATCACAGCATCGAGGCCTGCTAAGACTATTTCCGATTTTCCTGCGCCGCTTGATCCTCAGATTCGGAACAACATCCTTGGAGCGACGTCTCGTTCTCCTACCTTGTAAGAGAATTAAGCTCATAATCTACTGTGCTTCGATTAAGCAGCGAGAGCATACTCATAGTTGCCAATTGATTTTCCTACAGAAGAGATTTAGGAGCCTCCCATAGCCCAGCTCCGCGTGCTTACGTACCATCTCATCTCGCCGTCAAATCCAGTCAACCCCAGATGTGCACGACCTGATTTTATGGTATTGCGGTGCAAAGATAGCAACTTTTTCTGCTATATCAAAGGTTTTTCCGATTTTTTTTGTACCTTTGCCGCAAAATGTTGCGAACCTTGCAATAATTTGCATGATTCTTAGTTTATATTAATATAAAAACATAACAATAAAGACATGAAAAGACGCATACTGTCGATAGCTGTCATGCTGCTTTCTGCAACTTGGAGCGTGGCACAATCGACAATGACAGACCAACAGATTATCTCCTACATTATGGAGGAGAATGAGAAAGGTACTCCGCAGAATGAAATCATCACCAAGTTGATGCAGCGAGGTGTGGATATACAACAACTGCAGCGTGTGAGGCGCAAGGTGGAACGTTCGAGAAACCAGGATGGCCTGGGCACCGTTGGCGGTGAGTCGACGACCGATGACCGCATGCGCAGGAATAACGGACAGCAGCGCCGCACCAACACACAGGCCAACGGACAGCCTACTGGTCAGGGCAACTACATGATTCGCCAAAGCACTATAGGGAAGCAGACCTACGACGAGAACGACCCTGACTTCCTGATGATGCAATCGGAGTTGGGCTACATCATGCCTATTGACTCTATTGCTTGGCTGGAGCAGCTATTGGAGGAGAAGGAGAAGGAGAAGAACAAGATTTTCGGTCACGATATCTTCAACAACGAAGCCCTGAGCTTTGAGCCCAACATGAATATTGCCACACCCGCAGACTATCGCTTGGGGCCTGGTGATGCCGTCACGATTGAGATTTACGGAGCATCGCAGCAGAGCATCAATGCAACCATTACTCCTGACGGCTTTGTCACTATCGAGGGCATAGGTCCCGTACAGTTGAGTGGCCTCACTGTCGATCAAGCTAACGCACGCTTGCGTTCTCAGATCGGAGCCCGTTTTAGCGACAGCCAGATACGCCTCTCCGTAGGACAGACGCGCACTATTCTGGTAAATGTGATGGGCGAGGTGAACTATCCCGGCACCTATACATTATCGGCCTTCTCTACCGCCTTCAATGCCCTATATATGGCAGGTGGTGTGAATGACATTGGCACGCTGCGCAATATTCAGGTGTTCCGCAACAACCGTCTCATCAGCACGGTCGATGTGTATGACTATATACTGAATGGCAAGGCGACAGGCAATGTGAAGTTGACCGACAATGACGTTATCATTGTGGGAGCCTATGACTGTCTGGTCAATGCCACAGGTCGCATCAAGCGCCCCATGTTCTATGAGATGAAAAGCGGTGAAAGTCTTTCGGCACTGCTGAAATATACAGGAGGTTTTGCCAGCGATGCCTACAAGCAGTCGGTGCGTATAACACGTAAATCGGGTGCCCTTTATTCTGTGCATACGGTCAATGAGTTCGACTTCGCCACATTCCACATGGCCGATGGTGACTCTCTGTGGGTAGATTCCATCGTAGCCCGCTATCAGAACATGGCCGAGGTAAAAGGTGCTGTTTTCCACCCTGGACAATATGAGATTGGAGGAAACATCAATTCCGTGCGCTCGCTCATCCTAGCTGCCGACAGCCTGACGGAAGATGCCTTTACCAATCGTGGTGTGATGCATCGCATGAAGAGCGACCGTACGTTAGAGGTATTGTCGGTAGATATTGCAGGCATCTTGGAAGGCCGTGTGGCTGATGTGCCCCTGCGCAATGAGGACGTACTCTGGATTCCTAGCCGCAAGGAAACGATAGAGATGCCGACACTGACCATTCACGGCGAGGTACAATATCCAGGCATATATAAATATGCCGCCAACGAAACGATAGAAGACTTCATTCTGCAAGCAGGCGGTCCCACCGACGCTGCTTCCATGGTGAAGGTCGATGTGGCTCGCCGTATCTCCAATCCTTACGCTGCTGAATCGCAAGACACGCTGGCCCACTACTATAGTTTCGCCATCAAAGACGGCTTCGTGGTTGATGGCACAGAAGGTTTCCATTTGGAGCCTTTCGATGAAGTGTATGTGCGCAAGAGCCCAGGCTACACGCCACAGCAGAACGTGTTCGTAGAAGGTGAGGTATTGTTTGAGGGTACCTATACGCTGACCAAGAAAAGTGAGCGCCTGAGCGAGATTATCAAGAAAGCTGGCGGACTATCGAAGATGGCCTACCCCAGAGGCGCACGACTGATACGTGAGCGTACGGCTGAGGAGCTTGCTCGTCAGGAGACGCTGCGAAAAGCAGCCAAGCGATCTGGCGAGAAAGACTCTATCGATGTGAGTAAACTTGACCTTGATCCCACCTATCCCGTAGGTATTGAATTAGACAAGGCCCTTGCTAATCCTGGTGGCGATGCAGACATTGTATTACGTGAGGGCGACCGCATTATCGTACCCGAATACTCAGGTACGGTAAAAATCAACGGCGAGGTGATGTATCCTAACACTACCAGCTATGTGGAAGGTGAAAGTCTGCGCTACTATATCAACCAGGCAGGTGGCTACGGTGAGGATGCCAAGAAACGGCAGACATATATTATTTATATGAACGGTACTGTGGCAAAGGCCAACCGCAAGCATAAACCTTTGCCCGGCTGTGAAATCGTGGTGCCTACGAAGCAACGAGGCAAGCGTATGACTACTGCCGAGGTGCTGGCCATCGGCTCTTCTACAGCCTCTATTGCCACCATGATCGCCACACTGGTCAATGTTCTGAAATAATAATCCTATAAGCAATAAATCATGGAAGAGTTAAATAGAAACGAGACCATAGACTTTAGGAAAGTCAGCAGCCTGCTGCGGGCCAAGAAAAAAACTTTCTTCAAGGTCTGGGCCATTACCTTCGTTGTAGCAAGCGCTTATATCGTCTGTCTGCCACGCTACTACACATCCGAGATCAAACTGGCCCCTGAGATGGAAAGTGCTATCGCAGAAGGCTCCATTGGAAGTCTAGCAGCATCGTTCGGTATCGATATAGGAAGTATGGCTACAAGCGATGCCATCTCTCCCGAGCTCTATCCAGAACTGCTGGCCACCAATGATTTTGTCGCGCTGCTTTTCCCCATGACGGTAGAGAGTAAAGATGGTACCATCAAGACCTCCTATTATGAATACATGGCCAAGCACCAGAAGACAGCCTGGTGGGGAGGCATTTTCAAAGCTATAGGTTCCATCTTCAAAAGCGATGATGAAGAGGGAGGCGGAAATAGAAATCCCAATGAGATTGATCCGCTGAACATGACCAAGAAACAAAGCAGAATAGCTGAGACGGTCAAGGATAAAATTGGTTGTTCCATCGACCGTAAGACTAGTCTAATTACTATTAACGTGACCGACCAAGATCCCCGTATCTGTGCTACCATTGCCGACAGCATTCGCATTAAACTGCAGGAGTTCATCATCGACTATCGCACGAAGAAAGCTCGCATCGACGTAGAGTATTTCCAGGAGCTGGTAAAGAAGTCAAAACAAGAATATGACGAGGCCCGTTATCGCTATTACAGCTATTCCGATGCTCACATGAACAGTGTCTTAGAGCGAGTAAGATCGACACAGACTGATTTAGAGAATGATATGCAGCTGAAATATACCAGTTATACGGCATATAACACGCAGCTACAGGCCGCACAGGCAAAGCTACAACAACGCACGCCGTCGTTCACGCTACTGCAAGGAGCCTCTATTCCTGTCAAACCTGCTGGACCGAAACGAATGATCTTTGTCATTTCTATGCTGATTCTTGCCAGCATGATTACGGCAGGACGAATCATTGTCAAGGCAGACAAGACTGAATAATGAAAGTATCGGTTTCCTTCATTGTACGCATATTCTTCCTAACCGCCCTATTCGTACTGGCTGTTGGTGGGTGTTACAATATGCGTGCCATGGAGGGTGCCGACGAGGGTAACATAGGCTACTTATTCATCATATTTGTCTATCTGGTATGGATGAGTTCCGTACTGAAGACGTTCCTTCCCAACTACGTAGTCTATAAGCCTGCCACTCCCATCATCCTCTATGCCGTTTTCATCTTGTGGACAATATTCCCCACGATGATGTCGGGACAAGAGAACATGGTGTACAATCTCATCTTCATCACCCTTCCCGGGCTTGTGCTGATTTCGACCTATAACACCGTCCTGAACTACGGCTATCACAAATGGCATCTTGCTTTATTCTGCCTCATGCTGGGTATGTTCACCGTGCAATATGTCATGGTATTCAACTTCATCAACATCTTTGATGACGACAGCGGCCATTTGGCTGTCTCCTACTATACGCTCTACATGCTACCGCTGGTGTTCCTCTGCAAGTCGAAGACTATCCGCGTCGTGGCTACTATCGTGGCAACCATCGTGGTGCTGTCATCACTGAAACGTTCAGGCGTGGTGGCCATCGTGTTGGCCATCTTTGTTTATATCATCATTAACCAACATGTGAAAAAGAAGCTGACCCCTACGGCCATTCTGAGTATCATCGGCTTGCTGCTACTCTTTGCCACCTTCTTCATCGTTTTTGGGTCGATGGGCGAGGAAACCGTGTTCGAGCGCTTTGAGAATATCGGGAACGACAATGGTAGCGGACGTCTGGTGGTTTGGGAGATGACGACAAAAATGATATCACGCCTTGATGTCGGAAACCTACTGATTGGTGAGGGCTACAACAGCGTTGTGGTCAATTCGCCTGTCAACCTCTCAGCCCATAATGATTTTCTGGAAGTCATCTATGACTATGGTCTTGTAGGCCTGGCACTATATGTCAGCGCTTTTCTTTCCGTTTGCTATTACACTGTTAAGATGATTGCATCGAAGTCGGTCTATGCTCCGTCGATGGCCATGCTGATGGTCATCTATCTGATACAATCCATGATTTCCCACATCATCATCTATTACTGGGCAAGCCTCTTCATGCTGTCATTCGGCTATATGATTGGAAACTATCAACGAGATGCAGGCAACAGGTAGAATCATATTCAACACGGGCGTACTCTATATAAAGATTGTCATCTGCATGGCAATCTCCCTCTATACGGTTCCGCTTGTCCTCGATGCTCTTGGCCAGAACGATTACGGGCTTTTCACCCTGATAGGCGGCATCATTGCCATGCTGGCCTTTATGAACGGAGCCATGACAGTATCAACCCAACGGTACATGTCTGTAACCATTGGTGAACGCAACAACGACAAGCTTGTGCAGGTCTATAACCTAAGTATTGGCTTACATGTTGCCATCGGCATGATAGTAGTTCTTCTCTGCGAAGCCTTGATGCCTCTACTGTTCAACTTCGTATTGAACATTCTTCCAGAACAGGAGAGTAACGCCTACTTGCTCTTCCATACGATGATAGCCACGGTGTTTCTGCAGATTGTGACCGTACCTTTCGATGCGACCATCAATGCCTATGAAGACCTTACCTTCTTTTCCATTGCAGGCGTCATCGAAGCCCTCCTCAAACTTTTCCTAGTATTAGCCCTACCCTGTTTCAGCGACAATCGGCTTGTTATCTATGCTATGGCTATCACGGCGATTACGTTTTTCATACTTATATTAAAATATGCCTATTGTGCCATCAAGTACAAGAACCTACGACTTAGCCTTGCATCATATAGCAACCGACCATTATTGATAGAAATGGCTAAGTTTACAGGATGGAACACCTTGTCTTCTTTTGCGCTCATGGCACGCAACCAGGGAATAGCCATCATTTTCAACCATTTCCTTGGAACTATTATCAATGCCGCCTACGGCATAGCGACACAAGTGAATGGCGTATTGGGGTACTTTTCCGAAACAATCAAGAAGGGCATCAATCCACAACTCATGGAAAGTGAGGGATTGCAAGAACACCAGCGTCTTGTGAAGCTGACATTTGCTATGACGAAGTATTCGCTGCTTATCCTTAGCTTCATCACCCTGCCATTGTATATTGAGATGCCATATATCATCGACTTATGGATAGGCGATGCACCTGCATATACCGTGGAATTCACGCGTATCATACTCATTCTATCCCTACTCACCCTTGCATCTACCGGGCTCATGTCAGCAGTACAGTCATCAGGAAAAGTCAAGTGGTACACCATTGCCATATGTGCAGTTCTTCTCAGCACCATTGCTTTTGCATATATTGGACTTCGTTTGCATCTCTCGCCAATCACCATTCTTTATATTGCATGTCTCATAGAGGTCGTGGCATTTTTCGTCAGGCTATGGTTTGCCAACAAGCTCAATGCCATCCCCACATGGGATTATGTACGCAGACCTGTTCTTTCAGTACTCATATTGGCCATCATGGTGGGCCTTATCATGTATGGATGCACAAAGTTGTTGGAGCCCTCGTTCATCAGACTACTGACGATAGGCATTCTCGATGTAGTGTTGTTCTTGCCCCTTTCCTACTTCACCCTCCTTGCGAAGGAAGAAAAAGACTACGTCAAGCTGCTAATCGCTAAAATAACCAAACGGAGGAAAAACGCCTCATTATAGCACTATTCTTTTTCTTTGAATATTATGCGGATAGGAATCATCACATATTACAGAGTTGCCAATTTCGGTGCTAACTTGCAGGCAGTCTCAACCTACAAGTATCTGAAGAGCATTGGTCATTCACCTATATTCATTCATTACATGTCCCGCCAACTGTATGCCTCGACAGATGGACACTATCATACCAATGCACAAGTCAAGGCCCATCTTGATTTTGTGGACAGCGTGATTCTTGATCAGACGGAAACCTGTTTCAATGCCGACGACATTAACAATGCCATTGAGCGATATGGCATCGAAGCTATCATCATCGGTTCTGATGCCGTATTGCAACACCATCCGCTTCTGTCAAGGATTCATATACATGGACGGCGTTTGAAACGTGTCGCTATTGAGCGGGTAAACGATGAGCGAATGTTTCCGAACCTTTTCTGGGGTTGCAATATCAATCCCACCATTAAGAAAGCCATGATGTCGGCATCAGCACAAAACTCCGCATACAAGTTTTTCACGTCAAAACTGAAAGGGCGGATGAACGAAGCATTAAGCAGATTCTCATATATTTCTGTGCGCGACACCTGGACACGAGACATGCTAAAGGCCATCACAGGAAAGGAAGTCCCCATAACTCCCGATCCGGTTTTTGCTTTTAACCAGAATGCTACAGAGCTGATACCCAATAAGGATGAAATACTGCAGAAGTTTCGTTTACCTGAGAAATATATACTGGTAAGTTTTCTGAATGTAGGTATTCCTACCGACATTGTGAACAAACTTAAGGACAGGTTTGCCGAAACAGCTGAATGTGTGGCACTCCCTTCTCCTATAGGCATTCAATTCTGTCATAGCTATCGACTTGAAATACCTCTGCCCTTAAACCCCGCTGACTGGTACGCACTTATCAAGTATTCATGTGGTTATATTGGAAACAACATGCACCCCGTAGTCGTTGCTCTACACAACAACGTCCCCTGTTTTAGCATTGACAATTATTCCTGCTATGATTTCTGGGGCCGTCCCCAAGAAAACGGAGCAAGTAAGATTGAAGATTTACTGAAACGATTCCACATTGAGGGCAATCGCATCGTTCCATATAAGAACAACACCCATGACCTGGACATCATCATTGAGGAGCACATCTCGTCTTTCCCCAAAGAAGATGTCAAAGCCATTAGGACCACTCTTTACGAGAACTACAGAATCATGATGGAATCCATTATCAAATCTCTTCAGCAATGAAAATATTCATGGTACACGAGGATCCGTGGCACGCCGGAAATCCTTATATATATACGCTCATCGAGCAAATCAGGAAAGTACATCCCGAATGCGAGATTGCATGGGGAAGAGAACGTTTCTGGAGCCAGGATATTTTCTCTTTCGACATTGTCCACTTCCAATGGCCACAGGCCTTTATGGCATACGACTCTCACACAGAGCAGATGCTGCTCCGTCATATTGAGCAGATGAAAGCCGCCGGTATTCGTATTGTTTCAACATGCCATGATTTGGAGCCACATTATGACCAATGCGCCGACAAAGCCGAATCCTTGAAAATTGTCTATTCCCACTGCGATGCCATTCTTCATCTCGGAGAATACAGTCTGCGCCTGTTCAAAGAACAATACCCTACTGCGGCCCATCTGCTTCTACCCCACCATCTCTATGACACTATCTATCACGATTTCCCCTCCAAGGCAACGTCGTTAAAGCATCTGCGCCTACGCCCAGACAGTACCTATATCCTTTGCTTTGGAACATTCAGGGCAGACGTTGAACGACAAATGGTTATCGATCTCTATAAGCAGCTGAATGACAAAAGTATATATATCCTGGCTCCAGGCTTTATGGATGTATGGAAACTTTCCTGGAAGATACTACCCAGACTCTATAAGAAATTCTACTACAAATACAAATATCACATCTATTGCACGGGTAAGACCTGGGGAGCCGTTTCTGAGGCCGACCTTCCATATTATTATGGCGCAGCTGACGTCGCATTCATCCAACGCCTGAAAATTCTCAATTCAGGAAATGCGTTGATGCCCATGTTATATGGAACCGTCGTGGTAGGCCCAGACTGTGGAAACGTTGGCCCGCTACTCAGGAAATGGGATTACCCCGTTTTCCAAGTTGATGACACTCAAAGAATTGGAAAGGTTGTTAGCCAAGGCATTCAAATGGGAAAGGACGGCTTTGGCAGGAAAAACAGAGCTGCACAAATAGAAAAGTATTCCACCTCTCATATCTCTGACGAGCTATATTCCATTTACCAAAACCTACTCGAAGCATGAGATGCCTTCCATTCGTCTTTCTGCTATTGCTGCTGTCCTGTTCCGATGACGGTATAGACTGGACACTCGACGAAGAACCCATGGAGCCATGGACATATAGAAACATATCCGACTCTATTGGGCGACGCTACGGCGTGAGATGGCAAAAAGACAATCCCAACGACCTGGGTGAGCGCTGCCTAGGGGCAACAGGACTACGTGCCCGCTTCGGAGTAGGAAAAAGCCCGGGGGCATCTGATTTCGACCAACTCTATCCATGGAGCCAGATACGGAGATGCAACATCAGGAAAGAGGGCGACAATACCATCATCATCTTTGACGACGATCCCCGGTTCAGTACCGACGGGTCAAATGGCGATGTGTTTGTGCGTATACCCAAATTCTACGTAGAGAAATACGAAGATGAGGAATATGAATATCGTGTCATCTCCGCCACTGGCCAACACCCACATCCTGCCTTCATCGAGCATGGCCGCGAACTGAATGCCGTCTATATTTCTGCCTTTGAAGGCTACATTGGTGCTGACAGCGCGCTGCAATCCGTGGCTGGTGTCATTCCTACGTCGAACATCACAGCCCAGCAGTTCCTCGATGCAGCCCAGCGGCGCGGCTCGGGTTATTCACTCTACGATATGCGCACCGTTGACATGCTTTACACCCTCATCGCAGTAGAATTTGGTTGTAGGAACACAGGTATCGTCTTCGGACATGGTATAGCCAACTATCGGCAACCCATAGAGAAAGAATGGGACAACCTCCGTCATTTCTATTCTTCACGCAATCAGCAAGCCACCAACATCTTCATCACGCGCCGACGCTACAATCAGATTATTTCCATTGGAAGCAGTATCTGTATTTGCAAGGGCGACCAGCGGAATATCCTCACCTTCGCCCGCTGCACCAACGTGAAAGACCATAGCAATGAGACCTATTATTATTTCGACGGTCCTCCTATCGACATTGATACTGACTGCTTCATCGGCAACTGTGCCCAAGTCACTAATTGGACAGAGACATGCAGTGCACCGCATCTCAGTTCTACAGGCAGAGCCAACATGATGGAAGCAGAATTCCTGCCTCGGGAACGCAACCCTATGCGCTATCGCTGGATGGAAAATATCGTGGGAAACATCTGGCACTATCTCCCTGACATCACCCTCTATAATCAGCAGCTATATCAATGCTGTGACATGGATGAATACGTCTTCGGAGGCCATGATGGCGCCTATCAGGCCATAGGCATGCCACTCAGGGTGAATACCGACAACGGAACACAAGCTGATGAGCGGGGACGCAACTGCTGGGTGACCTCTCTGATGCCCGACACCGTCTGCCGGGGCATTGCCATTGGTGACAATTATAACAGGAACCTGACTAGCACCCAAGCCTTCGGTGCCTACTACTATGCTGGAAGCGGTCTGTGCATCGCCGTCAATGGCGGTGGTTTTGACCATGTCAACCGTTGCAATCTACTCACAACACGCCTCTGGGATGCCCCCAATATCCGCTGGCATCTCTACGGAGCCAGACTCATCTTTAAAGACGTCAAGGCACAATAAATACCTTGCAGTTATCGTTATCATTATATGAAATAGGATTATGAGAACGATTGCCTACTTGTCATACCCCCATTTTGCCGACTGCGACATATCCCTGCTCCACCATCTGCAACAGTTGGAGCCCGGCCTCATCTTTATTCTCCAATTAACCGAGAAAGACAGAAACCGGACGATTATCCACGTCCAACACCTAAAAGAAGAAGGTGGCGTATTCCCTGCCTCCGACTATCCTGAACTTCATATATTGTCAAAGTATATTGACCTCAACCGCGCTTATGTGCTTAATATGCCTGGACGGCACGACTTCTCCCTTTCCAACATTCGTGCCATCCTACGGTTGAGAAAATTCCTACGTCAGAGGAAGTGCCAGCTCGTTCATTTCACATGGCCGCTGCGCCACGGGGCATTCCCCCTCTACACCTTTCGCCGGCAGATGCTACTCACCGTCCACGACCCCCTTCCTCATTCCAGCGAAATGGGACTATCCTATCGTATGCACAGGAAAGTGGCCATGAAAACCGTTCCCAGTTTCATCTTGCTCAATCAAACGCAGCGCGCAGCATTCATCCATCATTATCATCTCCACGAGAACCAGGTATTCAATTCCAAGCTCAGCATCTATACCCACCTTAAAGATACTACGCCCGTGCTGCCTGCTTCCTCCGACTACGTCCTATTCTTCGGGGGCATCAGCACACATAAGGGAGTCGATGATCTGTGCGTAGCCATGCAATATGTACATCGTATCTTTCCACAACTGAAATTAGTTGTCGCAGGTAGTGGCACGCTTTATTTCGACCCCAAGCCCTATGAAGAGGCAGGCTTCCTGGAACTCCACAATCGCTATCTTTCCGACGAAGAGCTGAAAGGCTTCATCCAGCAATCATGCTTTGTGGTCTGCCCATACCGTGATGCTACCCAGAGTGGTGTCATCATGTCGGCCTTTGCCCTTGGCAAGCCTGTCATCGCCACCAATGTCGGTGCCTTGCCGGAGATGGTGGAAGACGGACGTCACGGACTCATCGTGCCCCCGAAAGACACAGAGGCACTGGCCGCCGCCATCATCAAACTCTCAGAGTCGGTAGCACTGAGAGAAACTATGCGCCAGAACATATTGAAAGACTACCATTCCGGCAATCGCTCATGGCAAAACATTGCCAGCGGCATACATGTCATTTACGAGCAACTACTAAACGCACGCTAAAACAACTGCCATGAATATCAAGTTCTTAGACCTCCAAGTCGTCAACAACCAATATGCCGACGAGCTGAAAGCAGCCGCCGGGCAGGTCATCAGCTCAGGCTGGTACCTGCTGGGAGAAGCCACCAGCCGCTTCGAGCAGGAGTATGCAGACTATATCGGCACCCGCTACTGCATCGGTGTGGCCAACGGCCTCGATGCTCTGACACTCATCTATCGTGCCTACATCGAGTTGGGCATCATGCAACCTGGCGACGAGGTCATCGTGCCAGCCAACACGTTCATCGCCTCCATCCTGGCCATCACCGAGAACGGACTGAAGCCTGTACTTGTGGAACCCCGATGGGACACGATGGAACTTGACGATGCGCTGATTGAGCAGGCCATCACACCACGCACAAAGTCACTCATGCTGGTACACCTCTATGGCCGTTGCGCTTATACAGAGCACATTGGCGAAATATGTCAGAAATACCAATTAAAGCTCGTTGAGGACAACGCACAGGCACATGGTTGCTGCTATGGACAGCAACGTACTGGCTCGCTGGGCGATGCTTCTGGCCACAGTTTCTATCCAGGCAAAAACCTCGGAGCGCTGGGCGATGGCGGTGCTGTCACCACCAACAACCCGGAACTGGCAGACGCCATCAGAGCATTGGCCAACTACGGTTCCTCCCAGAAATATGTCTTCAGATACAAGGGACGCAATAGCCGCCTCGACGAGCTTCAGGCTGCCTTCCTCAGTGTCAAGCTGCGCCATCTGGACGATGACAACCGTCGTCGCCAGCAGATAGCTAATTACTATTACGACCACATCAACAATCCGCTCGTCACACTGCCCCAACGTTTGCCTGACGCACAGAACGTCTATCACCTGTTCCCCGTCCTCTGCCCGCAACGCGACCAGCTACAACAGCATCTGTCAGATAGCGGCATCCAGACACTCATCCACTACCCGATCCCACCTCATCAGCAGGAGTGCTATCAGGAGCTGAGCCTCCTGTCGTTGCCCGTCACCGAGCGCATCCACCAGCAAGAGCTGAGCCTTCCTATCAGTCCTGTCCTGACGGATGAAGAAGCTCGCATGGTGGTAGAAGCCGTGAATGCATTCAAATCCTAAACGCCCGCCAGTCCCGAGAACAATTGCATCTTCACCAGAACAGAGAAGTGCAAGAAGACTCGAAAGAGCCGCCTTCTAACGTATAAAAAGCACTATTCTTTTCTGAACAACACCGGTTTGGAATGGAACAAGATGCCTTCAAATCGTTTTTTGCGCCTACGCAAAATGGTTTACGCGCCTACGCAAAAAGGTTTGTGCGCCTACGCAAAATGAAAAGGCTTCAACATCTTACTATCTTTATTACTCTCTTTTAAGAAGAATTAACGGCCTCAGCGGTTAATATTCTGCCATTGGCGCGTATATATAATATAGAGAACAGATAAAAAGCAAAGACGATGGAACAGAAATTTGGAACAAACAGTATTGATCTTCAGGTGCTGCGCGACTTCTGCGAGCGGGAGGGCAAGAGTGTCTGCTACCAAAAGGGGGAGCAGATGGAGCGCGAGGGCAATCCGTCGCAATGGTTCGGCTTCGTGACCGAAGGGTGCTTCAAATACGTGACGCAGGGTATCAGCGACAACAAAGAGCACATTACATGGTTCTCGTTCGAGGGCGAATTTGCTGGCGACTATCCTGCCTGCCTTGACGGAAAACCCTCGATGACCACGATAGAGGCAATGCTACCTACCCGTGTGCTCATGGTGAGCGGCGAGCAACTGATGGGCCTGTTCCGCCAGAATATGGAGATGATGGCACTACGCGGTATCATCGGTGAGCACCTGCTCAGTCAGGCCCGTGCCCGCTACTTAGACTTCCACCGTACCACGCCCCGCGAGCGCTACGATCTGTTGTTACGCCGCTGCCCCGGTATTGTAGAACATCTGCCGCTTAATGCCATCGCCTCGTTCCTCAACATAACACCCAAAACCATCTCGATAATACGCCGCGACATTACGTTTAACAGTATGGTCAGGAAAGAAAAACCTTTACCTAAGTAAAGACTTTCACCCTCAGCACCCACTTTCTGGGCATCGCTGAGGGCTTTTTCGTTTTTCTTTTCGTACCTTTGTCCCCGTGAGACTATCCATAAGTCTCTCTCGTTTTAATAAATAATGGACAGCATCCGTCGGGATGACGGGTGCTGTTTTAGAAAAGCTAATAAGTCAAACAACAATAATAATAAAGAAATGAAAACAATGAAACTCTGGAAAATCTCATTTATGATGCTCGCTGCTTTCTCCCTCGCCTTTTGCAGCAGCGATGATGACGACAAAGACATCGTGGAACAAGTTACTATCTACGTCTCGGCCGAAACAGGGACATACAATGTCGTGCCTGACAACATGCTCGTAGAAGGTATGTTGATTCGCACTGAGGGTGAGAGCGCCTTCTACTGCGTCTCGTTCCAAACAATTACGGGCTTCACCTATGAGCGGGGACACGAGTACGAACTGTTAGTGAAGCGCACCAAGCTCGCCAATCCTCCGCAGGATTCCGGCAAGTATCGCTATGAACTCGTCCGCATTGTGTCGGATAAGGAAATCAAACGTTAGAGCAAAATGAAACAAGCAAAACCTCAGCCACGTGCACGCTATCATGACATTATGCGGCACTTTCGCCCGCCGTGCGTTAAAACTTGTAGATTTTACCGAAGAATTGCTACGAATGTGCGGGGGATTTCGTAACTTTGTCACCGTAAACAAGCAAAACAGAACAGAAAGCAAAATGAGCGGATAGACCGATGACGTTTCTGGGCTATCTGCTTTGAATAAGAATGAAGATGAAGAAAACAAATATCCTCGCTAGCCTCTCGCTTGTCGTCGCGCTGTTCGTTAGCGCGACCTCTGTGTATGCCGACATCATAAAGGGGCGCGTTGTAGATGCTGAGACAAAGGAGCCGTTGCCCGATGCATCGGTGACACTGACGCAGAAATACGACATGGGGTCATCAACGATGTATGGCAAGGCCGACTCATTGGGTGTGTTCCATCTGCATGCCGATGGGAAGTGTACCATCGAGGCATCGATGCTGGGCTACTATACGAAGTCGAAGACGGTGCTGGTGTTCAGCGACAGCCGTAAGGACACGCTCGACATCGGCGATATTGAGCTGAAGATGTCGCCGCAGATGCTAAAGATGGTGGAGGTGACGGGCCGCGCTCGCCGCTTCACGGTGCGGGGCGACACCATTGTGTTCCATCCCGAGGCATTCCACTTGCAGGAAGGCGCACGGCTTGACGAACTCATCAGGAAACTGCCGGGCGTGGAGGTTGATAAGGAAGGTAAGATGTCGTGGAACGGCAAGCCCATCCGCCTGACAATGGACGGCGAGAGCATGTTGGGCGGCGAACAGTTGATGAGTCAGCTGCCCGCAGAAGCCGTGCAGGACATCAAGGCATACAACAAGGCATCGGAGTTCTCAGAGCGCACGGGCAAGGACGACGGCACACAGGACATGGTGCTCGACCTGACCATCAAGCCCGGCTTCCTCGACCGCTGGTATGGCGACGTGAAGGCGGGCTACCAGACCCCGGAGTACTACGAGGGCGAGCTGACGATGAACCGCCTGTCGAAGACCGACCCCGTGATGGTGTTCGCCAATGCCAACAATATTGCCAAGACCATCTACAAGAGCATGAACGGATGGAGCAGCAGCTGGGGCAACGGCTACGGACAGGAGCAGGGCGGTGCTGCCGGCTATCAGCACAAGTGGAACAAGAAGGAGGGCACGCAGGAGATGAAAAGCCAGTACAGCGTCACGGGCGGTTTAAACCACGACGACCGCTGGGAAACATCGCACGAAGAGACGGAGAACTACCTGCCAAATACTGCCGCCACGCGCAGCAACAGCGAGGCGTATTATCGCAGCCATAGGCTGAACCCTCGACTGAATGCCGACTTGCGCTGGGCCAGAGACTCGCTGAACACCTTCGCCCTCCGCGTCACTATAGACCACAAAAAGAGACGCTCGCACAGCCGGCAGACTGTGGAGCAGAGCGAAGCCCAAGGTTCCGATGCCTCCTATGCTGCGACACTGTCGCAACACAACAGCACTCACGACGAAGGCCACACAACAGAACTGATCACCAACGCCGATTGGGAGCACTATGTCAAGGACGGCTCTCTGGGCGCCAGCATCCAGGTAATCTATTCCGACAGCAAGACCGACAGCTGGACAGACCGCATCGTCACCTCGCATGTCACTTCGCTCAACTCGTCGCAATTGAGCCAGTTCTCCACTTCGCCGAATACCAAGTTCCATGCCGTAGGCGATATTCATCATGCCCGCTGGCTCACGAAGAAATGGATGATGAAGGCAACCTACAGTTTCCTGCACGACCATAATGACAACGATTGCGATTTCTCGACCAACGGAGTGGCCGATGCAGCCAACTCCTATCGCAACCATTATACGAACAACAGGCACTACCTCCGCATCGACCAGACCGTCAACCTTGCGCCCTTCCAGATCATGCCCAGCGTCAAGGCCCAATGGCAGCGTGAGAGTCAGGACTACCAGCGCGGAATGCTCGACACCGCCGCCGTGCGCAACGCGCTGACTATCGACCCGTCGCTGCGGGCAACGCTGAAACTGAGCAAGACCATTGGCTTTGAGCTGAACTACGGTTTCAGCACGTCGAAGCCACAGATTCTACAGACCATCGGCTACCGCGACCTCACCGACCCGCTCTTCATCACAGAGGGGAACCCCGGTCTGAAAGACACGCATAGCCACAACGTCAAACTCTCGTACAACATGGTGCTCGCCCGCAGCCAGACATCGCTCAGCGCCAGCATCGCCTTTAATACCAGCGACCGCGACCGCGTGACAGCCCTCAGCTACAACCCCGCGACCGCCGTCTACGTCAGCCGCCCCGAGAACGTCCGAGGCAGCCGCACATGGGAGTACCGTCTTAATATCGACCAAGCCCTCGGCGAGATGTTCCGCTTGGAGAACGACTTCCGGCTCAACACCGGCGAGCACTACGGCTACCTGACCCTGCTGCCCACGCAGACCGAGCGGACACAGAACCGCCAGACCAACTTCCACCCCAAAGAACGCCTTACCCTGTCGTTTGACAAAGACTGGCTGAAAGCTTCCGTGTTCGCCAAGATAGAGGCCGACCGCCTGCGCTTCTCTGCCTCGCCTGAGCAGAACACCACCCTTTGGGACAACCAATTCGGCATCAAGGGCGAGGCCACCGTGAGCAACTTTGTCTTCGAGACCGACCTCACCGAGACCACCCGCCGAGGCTATGCGGCTCAGTCGATGAACCGAAACCTGCTGCTCTGGAATGCCGCCGTCACATGGAAAATCCTAAAGAATAAAGCACGCGTGAAAGTGGAGTTCGAGGACATCCTGAACAAACAGGACAACTTCCGCAGCGAACGCTCCGCCTATCAGCACACCACCTCATGGCAAGACTTCCGCCATCACTACGTCAACATCAGTTTCACCTATCACCTGGATGCGAAAAAGAAGGATTAACAAAAAGAAAAACAAATATGAAACAAACAAAACTTCTCTTTCTCCTGATTGCCACCCTCGCCACCACACTGACCGCGACGGCACAACCGATGGAGCAGCGAGAGCAGAGCGATGCTTGCATCACCTCTGCCGAGTCGCGACAGAGGAAGACTGAAAGTCAAATCAAAGTTGAAGTCAGCGAGACCGTCGAACTGATGAGCATCCTCGCTCGCACGGCGGGCAACCGAGAGTACAACATGGACATGGCGGGACAGTACACCAAGGACACCGAGGCGTGGTTCGCGCCCTACAAGCAGCACGTCACCGTGACCTGCTTCCAGAGTCTGCGTAACCAATATGGCATTAGCTATGATGCCGTGATGAGCATGGCCATCCACCTCGACATTGACGGGGGTAAGATCAACTTCCTTGGCGAGCACTCCGACCTCGAAAAGCGTTGGAAGGACATTGACATCGAGGACTTCATAAAAAAACTCAACACGTTCTACACAGAAACCCGCTTTCACGACTTCTACGAGCAGCATCGCACATTCTACGAAGATGGTTTAAATGCCTACGAGGCCAAGGTCATGACCTATTTCCATCAAGACTGGTATGCCCGCTTCTACGGCACCGCTCCCACCGACCGTTTCCACATCGTCATCGGCTTTACCATCGGCGGTGGCAACTACGGCTCCTGCCGTCAGCTGCCCGGACAGCCACGCGAGGTATATGCTATCTGCGGCTACAGCATAGACGAGAAGACAGGGAAGGCTTTCGAGAACGGGACGGACTATGCCGCGACACTCATCCATGAGTTCAATCACTCCTTTGTCAATCCCCTATACGATGCCAATATCGACCAACTTGGTACTATCGGCGAGAAATTGCTGAAACGGTACTATCGCGGTATGAGCAACCAAGCTTACAGAAACGCTGCTACAGTCATCAATGAGAGCATTGTCCGTTCGGCAGTCATCATCTACATGCAGGAGAATGGCTTCAGTGCTGAACAAATCAAAGCAGAAATGTACGAACAGATAGCCCGTGATTTCCTTTGGATGCCAGAACTTGTCACCGCCCTTCTCTATTACTCCAAGCACCGCAATCGCTACAAGAGTCTTGGCGACTACTATCCTGAAATCGCCAAGTGCTTAGAGAAATATCTGAATGCAGAAACTGAAAGAATAGAAAACGCTTTATGAAACAAGCAAAACTTCTCTTCCTCCTGATTGCCGCCCTTGCATTCACCTCTTGCGGCAACGACGAACCAAGATATGCCGACCCGGAGGCACATGAAAAGACCGTGCAACTGAATGAGCAGTACGGGCCACTCATAGTTGGCACATGGCACTACGAAAATATCAGCGACACGCAGCGTTACTTCGAGCGCCTCACGTTCAAGGCTGACGGCACGCTGACGGGAATGCGCGAATGGCAAACCCGCCAGCTCGTCACCATTGACGGCGAACAACGCTACACCGACTGGAAGGACGTAGAACTGAGCGGCACGTTCACAGGAACATGGCAACTGAAATACTGGAGTCCCGAGGGGAACAGCGGCGAGAAGCGCAATTGCCTGCAACTGACCGCCACCTACGACGATGCAGAGCGAGACTATATGGCCTACTCCTGCGTCCTCACCTTCGCCTATGCCGATGCCACCACTCTCCGCATATCAGGCTATTACGTCAAAGACCCCGATGGGTGGATGAACTTTCAGCGCAGCGAGGAATAACATCAATTAAGCGCGCTTCTCAACGCTGGAAAGGCATTAAGAAGCGCGCTTATTGGGTTTTAGAAGGGTTTGCTACAGCTTAAAGATCTTCGTAGTTGGCAATCTGGAAGGTGGAAGTACGCATATCGCCCGTCTGGAAACCTTTGTTCAGCCAGCGCTTGCGCTGGGCACTAGTGCCATGGGTGAACGACTCTTCGACGGCACGGCCGGTGGCCTGCTTCTGCAGCCAGTCGTCGCCGATCTTCTGTGCCAGCTCAAGGCCGCGCTCCAAGTCACCATACTCTAACGAATGGTTGTTCTTCTCCTCATAGTGAGCCCAGACGCCGGCATAATAGTCAGCAAGTAACTCAAGACGCACGCTAATTTGGTTGGCCTTGGTCTTGTTCACCTTGTTCATGTCCTGATGGGCTTTCTGTAGGGTTCCCGTGAGGTACTCCACGTGGTGGCCTATCTCGTGGGCAATGACGTAAGCATAGGCAAAGTCGTTACCCTCGACACCAAGCTGCTGCTTCATCTGCGTGAAGAACGACAGGTCGATGTAGAGTTTCTGGTCGCCTGAGCAATAGAAGGGACCTACTGACGAGGGGGCTGTGCCGCAAGCCGACTGCACACTGTTGGTAAAGAGCACTAGCGTGGGGTTGGTATATTCACCCAGATTGTTCTCGCGGAACACCTGCTTCCACACATCTTCGGTAGAGCCGAGGATGATGCGGCACACGGTGTCGAGGCGCTGCTCTTCAGGTGTGAACTTAGTAGGGTCGGTCTCGCCTTCATAGGTAGCGTCTGCCTGCTTACCGCCCAGGATGTCGCCCAAGCCACCGCCTCCCTGGGTGATAGCTCCGATGACCTGACCGAGGTCGATGCCGCCTCCGCCACTACCACCGCCGCCCAATAGCGACATGACAATGCCGATGATTACTGCGAGAATACCACCGCCTGCGGCGGCCTTCGTTCCACTGCTCAGACCGCGGCGATCTTCCACGTTCTGGCTCATTCTTCTTCCTTTCAGTCTCATAGTTGTATGTTTTTAGATTGATTTTGCTTGCAAAGGTACAGAATTATTTTTGAAAACAACGAAAAAAAACTCACTATTTTTCGGTAGTGTCGGAAAAAAGTAGTAACTTTGCACTCGCGAAAACAAACAGTTTATTTTTGCAAAGATAAAAACATTATGATTTATTCAAAGGAAGTTGAAAACATGTGCGTTGTGGCCAAAGGCCCCAACCACGGTCCTGCACCCATTCCCGAGGAGGGCAAATGGATTCAGGCCAAAGAGATTAAGGACATTTCGGGCTACACGCACGGTATTGGCTGGTGCGCTCCTCAGCAGGGTGCCTGCAAGCTGAGCCTGAACGTGAAGGACGGCGTCATTCAGGAGGCTCTCGTCGAGACCATCGGCTGCACGGGTATGACTCACTCGGCCGCTATGGCTTCTGAGATTCTGCCTGGCAAGACCATCCTTGAGGCCCTGAACACCGACCTCGTCTGCGACGCCATCAACACGGCCATGCGCGAGTTGTTCCTGCAGATTGTCTATGGTCGCACACAGAGTGCTTTCTCTGAGGGCGGTCTGGTCATCGGTGCCGGATTGGAAGACCTGGGTAAGGGTTTGCGCTCACAGACAGGTACGCTTTATGGCACAGTGGCCAAGGGCACTCGCTATCTGGAGCTGACCGAGGGCTACATCACCAAGCAGTTTCTGGATAAGGACAATCAGGTTTGCGGCTACGAGTACGTTCACCTGGGCAAGATGATGGAAGCCATCAAGGACGGCATGGATGCCAACGAGGCTGTGAAGAAGTTCACTGGTTCTTATGGCCGCACCACTGCCGAGCAGGGAATTGTTAAGGTTATTGACCCACGTAAAGAATAAAGGAGGACCCGAACTATGATTAGAAAAGTATCATTCGAGAGTTACGAGCGTCGCATCAATCAGGTGCTGGCCGCTCTGAAAGAGAACGGGATCAATAGCATCGAGGAAGCTAACGAGATTTGCGAGAAGGCTGGTGTTGATCCTTATCAGATGTGTGAAGAGACCCAGCGTATCTGCTTCGAGAACGCAAAGTGGGCATACGTCTGTGGTGCTGCCATCGCTATCAAGAAGGGCGTGAAGAACGCTGCCGAGGCTGCCGAGGCTATCGGTATTGGTCTGCAGTCGTTCTGTATCCCTGGTTCTGTGGCCGACGACCGCAAGGTTGGTCTGGGTCATGGTAACCTGGCTGCCCGTCTGCTGCGCGAGGAGACTGAGTGCTTCGCCTTCCTGGCTGGTCACGAGAGCTTCGCTGCTGCCGAGGGTGCCATCAAGATTGCTGAGAAGGCTAACAAGGTTCGCCAGAAGCCCCTCCGCGTGATCCTGAATGGTCTGGGCAAGGACGCCGCTATGATCATCAGCCGTATCAACGGCTTTACCTATGTGCAGACACAGTTCGACTACTATACCGGCGAGGTTAAGGTGGTGAAGGAAGTCCCCTACTCTGACGGTCCCCGCGCTAAGGTGAAGTGCTACGGTGCCGACGACGTACGCGAAGGTGTTGCCATCCTGTGGAAGGAGAACGTTGATGTGTCAATCACTGGTAACTCGACCAACCCCACCCGCTTCCAGCACCCCGTAGCCGGCACCTATAAGAAGGAACGCGTGCTCGCTGGCAAGCCCTACTTCTCAGTAGCTTCCGGTGGTGGCACGGGTCGTACGCTGCACCCCGACAACATGGCTGCTGGTCCTGCTTCTTACGGTATGACCGACACTCTGGGCCGCATGCACAGTGATGCTCAGTTCGCAGGCTCCAGCTCAGTACCCGCTCACGTGGAGATGATGGGCTTCCTCGGCATCGGCAACAACCCGATGGTGGGTGCCACCGTTTCCATCGCCGTGGAGATTGACCTGGCTCTGAATAAGAAATAAAGAGTAACAAATAGAAGAGAGGGGATGCTTCTTGATAAAGCATCTCCTCTCTTTTTGTTTAGAAATAATTACCATTTGTCTGTGCGGAAGGGGAAGAGCGGCAGATTGGCAGCGTTCTTCACATTACCCAACAGGAAGTTACGAAAGCAATAGCGCACGGCAACAGGATTCTTCACTTCGGGACTGCTAATGACCAGCGCCTCGTCCCAATAGCCACCTCCGGGCTGCCAAAAATGCTGCGCCTTCGCAGGATGGAACACACGATCGTCGCCAGCAATCTCAAAACCCTCAATCATCTCGTAAGGAGCATCAGCATGATAGTTGTCCTGTAGATGGATGAAGATGCGGTCGCCTTTGACAATCATGTCTTTATACGACGAGCTCTTATAGAGCACCTGCTCGAAACCGTAGTCGCGGTTCAGCGCCGTATAGGCCAAGCGTTCGCCCACCTGCTGTTTCTGGGCAGGATGAATCTGCGTGGTCTCGTAAGGGAAAACGAGATCATTGGTGCACACGAGCGAGCTGTTGGGAATAATCTGTGCTGCACGCTGCTGCTGCTCGCGAAGCAAGGCTCCTTTCAGCCCATTTACGTCATCATAGTGATAAGGGGCAATTTCCACAAAATAAAAAGGAATCTCGCCCAAGGCGAACTGGCTGCGCCATTGCTGGACGAGCAGTTTCAAACGCTCAGAATACTGGTTGCCAGGATCATCAACATTCGAGCAGCCCTGATAGAAGATGATACCTCTCACCGTGTAGTTCAAAATAGGATTGAACGTTCCGTTGCCCCAAAGCAGCGCACGCAGATAATCCTGTTCTGGTTTGAAGGCTACGATGCCAGCCGAATCAACAGGCTCGCTGGTATATTTCTGCAGGTTCTCCTTTGTGAGCCAGCTTTCGACACGGGTGCCTCCCTTGTTGGCTTCGATAATACCCACTGGAATATCGAGGGCCTCGTGCATCTTACGGGCAAAGAAATAGCCCGTGGCCGAAAAGTCGCCCACCGTCTGGGGACTGCACTCCTGCCACTGGCATTGTGCATCTTCCTGCGGCTCCATGCGCATGATGCTGGGAACTTTCACCGAGTGAACGGCACGATGGCGGGCAGACTCGATAACCCAGTCGTTGTACCCCTGAACAGGACAGCCCCAAAAGCCTTTGACGGGCATCTCCATGTTCGACTGTCCGGCACAAACCCAGACCTCGCCACTCAACACATTATTGATGGTGGTCTGCTCACCATCGTCGAAGGTAATCGAAAGCGTGGTATAGGAGGCTTTCGGACTCTTCACCTTGGCCAACCAACGACCATCCTTATCAGCCTTCACCGTAACGACATCGCTGCTCCACGAAGTAGTGACCTTCACCGTCTTGCCCGGTTCGTCCCATCCCCAGAGCCGCACATCGGAAAGCTGTTGAATCACCATATTGTCGTCAACAAGATGCGACAACCGTACCTTGGCCTGGCCACCCATACAGAGGGCAGCCAGCGCCACGATAGGAAGAATACGTTTGTTCATTATAAAGCTTAGTTATTCACCGAACCTCCCACAATGTCGAGCAACTCAGAAGTGATGGCCTGCTGACGACTCTTGTTGTACTGCAAGTTCAGCTGGCGCAACAACTCATCGGCGTTGTCGGTAGCCGTCTGCATGGCCACCATACGGGCGGCATGCTCAGAGGCGACGCTATCGAGCAGAGCGGTGTAGAGCATAAGGTGAGCCATCTTTGGAATGAGCTGCGAGAGCACAGTATGCATATCGGGCTCCACGATAAAGTTATCATTCAAGGGCTTGGTCTCCTCAGTGTCCCGTACCTCTTTTCTCTGCCCTCTCTTCTTCAGATACTCCTGAGCCTTCTTCGTGGCAAGGTTCGAAGTGAGGTCACGCTCATGGTCGCGCTCCAATTCGGTCTCAATGTCGATGGGCAGGAAGGTCTTGCGTGTCAGAATCTGGGAGCCGGCACTCTTGAAGTGGTGATAGATAAGTTCCACCTTGTCTATCTCGCCCTTGGCAAAGCGTTCGCCCAAACTTATGGCCAAATCAATGCAGGGAGCCACTGAAGGATGATCAACCATATCAGCACTTTCGGTAACAGCTTTCACATTGTAGCCCAGCTTCAGCGCCTTCTCGGTCACCTTACGTCCGATAGGATATACCTCCACGTTCTCCTTGCCCAACTGTGCCACGTAGTCATCAACGGCATGTTGCATTAGCTTGATGACGTTGGCATTGAAGCCGCCACAGAGCGACGAGTTGCTGGAGAAGACCACCAATGCGGCTCGCTTCACGGGCCGCTCCTGGTCGTAGATGGTCTGCGCCTCGGCCTCAGCTGCCAGGAAGCTCTTCAGGATGTGCTCCAGCAGCGTCTCGTAGGGCAGCATATTCTGGATAGCCACCTGCGCATGGTGCAACTTCGAGCTGGCCACCATCTTCATGGCAGAGGTAATCTTGCGCGTCGAGTTGACCGAAGCAATGCGTCCTTTTATTTCCTTTAGACTTGGCATAAGCTATCAGGCTTTGTACGTAGCAGCGATGTCAGCCATTACTGCCTCAATCTTGCCGGTGGTCTCGTCGTCAATCTTGCCGGCACCCAGCGTCTCGATGACCTCGGGAGCCGTAGAGCGTAGCTTGTCGAGGAACTGATCCTGACACTGGCGCACCTTATCGATGGGCACCTCGCGCATCAGGCCATGCACACCGCAATAGAGAATAGCCACCTGCTCACCAACGGGCATCGGGCTGTACTGCGGCTGAATGAGCAGCTGATTGTTCTTACGTCCGCGGTCAAGGGTCATGGCTGTCACGGCATCCATATCGCTGGAGAACTTCGAGAAGGCCTCTAACTCACGATATTGTGCCTGGTCAATCTTCAGCGTACCAGCCACCTTTTTCATGGATTTGATCTGTGCCGAACCACCCACACGGCTTACAGAGATACCTACATTGATGGCAGGACGGAAGCCCTGGTTGAAGAGGTCGCTCTCGAGGAATATCTGACCGTCGGTGATGGAGATAACATTCGTGGGGATATAGGCCGACACGTCGCCTGCCTGCGTCTCGATGATAGGTAGAGCGGTGAGCGAGCCACCACCACGCACATGACCTTTCATACATTCGGGCAGGTCGTTCATCTGCTCGGCCACCTCCTGCTGCTCGTTCATCTTGGCAGCACGTTCCAACAAGCGTGAGTGGAGATAGAACACATCACCAGGATAGGCCTCACGACCAGAAGGACGACGCAGAATCAGCGACACCTCACGATAGGCCACAGCCTGCTTCGACAGGTCGTCATAGACCACAAGAGCAGGCAGACCGCGGTCGCGGAAATACTCACCGATGGCGGCACCGGCAAAGGGTGCGTAATACTGCATGGCAGCAGGGTCGGCAGCCGTAGCGGCGACAATGATGGTATAAGGCAATGCGCCATGCTCCTTCAGCGTCTGCACCAAGGCAGCCACCGTAGAAGCCTTCTGGCCAATGGCCACATAGATACAATACACGGGCTTGCCTGCCTCGTAGAAACTCTTCTGATTGATGATGGTATCAACGGCAATAGCGGTCTTACCCGTCTGACGGTCACCGATAATCAACTCACGCTGACCACGACCAATGGGAATCATCGAATCAACAGCCTTCAGACCAGTCTGCAGCGGTTCCTTCACAGGCTGACGATAGATCACGCCAGGAGCCTTGCGGTCGAGCGGCATCTCGAACGACTCTTTCAGGTCAATGTCGCCCTTGCCATCGATGGGCTGCCCCAGAGGGTTGATGACGCGCCCCAGCATGTTGTCGTTCACACGGATGCTGGCGATGCGGCGCGTACGCTTTACTACCATGCCCTCCTTGATGCCCGACGTCGTGCCCAGCAGCACACAGCCCACGTTGTCTTCCTCGAGGTTCATCACGATAGCCATCGTGCCGTTCTCGAACTCCAGCAACTCGTTGGCCTCGGCATTGCGCAGACCGTAAATGCGGGCCACACCGTCGCTGACGGTAAGCACGGTACCCACTTCGTCGAATTGCTGTGCATCGGAGATACCCTTCAGCTGGTCAAGCAACACCTGACTGACTTCGCTTGGTTTAATTTTATCTGACATTGTTTTTTACTTTTTTACCTTTTTACTTTTTCAAGGTGTTAAGAATAGCGTTGAGCTGAGACTTCACGCTCGCATCCATGCGATAGGTGTCGTATTCAAGAATGAAGCCGCCAATAATGTCGGGGTTCACCTCGGTCTCGAACTCCACAGTTCCCTTTGTCTTGCTTTCCACCATCTGGCGCATCTTCTGCTCGGTAGCAGGAGCAACGGCCACGGCGGTGGTCAGTTTTCCACGGATGATGTTCTTCTGCTGACGATAGAGGGTGACATACGAGTTGGCCATGAACTGAATCATGTTCTCGCGGTCTTCTTTCAGCACCAGGGCCACAAAGGCCTTGGTCAAGGCCGATGCCTTGTCGCCCCCGATGGCCGTGAGCAGAAGCATCTCTTTCTTCTCCTTGGCCAGCATGGGATTGTCTATCGTGTGACGCAGCTCAGGCACCTCGACAAAACTCTTGGCCAGCAGCTGCATCTCCTGATACACCTGCTCGTCGAGCTTGGCATCGAGAGCGCTCTTCAGCAGCGCTCTGGCGTAACGTACCGAAATAATTCCTATATCCATTAATTTAATATGTTTAATGTTTAATGAACTCGGTGTTACTGTTTGTTAGCATCATCCAGCATACGGTCGATGAGTTCCATCTGCGCCTTGTCGCCCTGAAGGTTCTGACGAAGCACCTTCTCGGCAATCTCTACGCTGAGCGCAGCTACTTGCCTGCGGATATCGGCAATGGCGGCCTTCTTCTCCTGCTCTATCTCGGCCTTGGCGTCGCTGAGCAGACGGGCACCCTCCTCGCGGGCTTTCACCTGTGCTTTCTCTACGATGGCATCGCGGGTCTCGGCAGCCTCTTTGAGTATCTGAGCCTGCTTTTCGCGTGCTTCCTGTAGGATGGATTCACCTTCTTTCTGTATATTGGCCAGCCGCTCGTTCGCCTCATGAGCCTTGCGCAGCGAGTCATCGATGAAAGCCTTGCGCTCCTTCACCATGTTCGTGATGACAGGAAAGCCGAACTTCCAAAGGATGAACAGCACTATCAGGAATGTCAGAGACATCCAGAACAGTAGGCCAGTACTTGGAGTCAACATAGCTGAATTGTTTAATATTCAATCTATTAGATGCAGAGGAATGCGATGACGGCTGCGAACAGAGCCACACCCTCAATCAGAGCGGCTGCCACAATCATGTTGGTAAACAGCTTGCTCATCACCTCTGGCTGACGGGCCATAGCGTCCATGGCCTGACCACCAATCTTACCAATACCCAGACCAGCACCAATGGCTGCGAGACCTGCGCCTACTGCGGCACCTAACTTTGCAACGCCTTCTACGGCTAATAATGTTGTAATCATAATTGTTTGATGTTTTTTAGCCCCCTAAGTTAGGGGGTTGGGGGTCTGAACAATAGTTCTTCGCCCCGTTAATACTTATGTTTATTTATTCTCTTTCATTACTTTTTGGAGCCTTTTTCAGACCCCCATCCCCCTATCTTAGGGGGCTAAGATTCGTGTGCCGGCTCCACACGTGCCATACCGATAAATACGGACGAGAGCATAGTGAACACCATGGCCTGGATGAAGCAGACCAGACACTCCAAGCACATCATGAAGACGCTCATGAGTATCGACAGTCCCGACATGGACAGCTGCACGGCTATAGCCTGCGAAGCCACGAGGAAGATGATACACGTGATGGCCACGGCAATAGCATGTCCTGCCATCATGTTGGCAAAGAGTCGGATCATCAGCGCAAAAGGTTTCGTGAAGATGCCCACGAACTCGATAAGAGGGATAATAGGTACGGGGAACTTCAACCATGTGGGCACATCAGGCCAGAAGATGTCCTTCCAATAGTGCTTGTTACCCGAGAATTGCACGATGATAAAGGTGCAGAGGGCCAGGAAGAACGTAACGGCAATGTTGCCCGTCACGTTACCGCTTCCCGGCGGGAACGGTATCAGTCCCATCACGTTGCAGGTGAAGATAAAGAAGAAGCAGGTCAGCAGGTAAGGCACATATTTCTCGTAGCCCTTGCCCACGCCCGGCTTGATGATGTCATCCACCACATACATCACCAACATCTCAATGAAGCCCACGAATCCGCCTGGAGCAGCATCGCTGGCCTTACGATTCTTATACCAACGGGCACAGCCCAGCACGATGCACAACAGCAGGATGACATTAATGAACATCACAGCCACCGTCTTCGTAATGGAGAGGTCGAGCACAGGCTCCCCATTCTCCACAATCTTGCCGGCATTCTCGCCTTCAGTAGCGATGGCCAATCCCTGCAGGTCGGCAGGAGCATCAGCCTTCACATGGCGCAACCCGTCGGCACCGGCATGATGCTCGAAGCGCGACGAGCTGAACACATGCCAGCCCGTAGAGCTCTTCACGATGACGGGCAGGGGAATGACCAGCGGCTCCTTACCCTCGCCCAAGTCGGTGATATGCCATTCGTGCGAGTCCTGTATATGCTCCAGCACCACCTCCTTGGCCGAGAAGTCCTCAGCTTTTGCCACCGGTGTCATCGCCAGCAGCAACAGCAGCATGCAGAGCCATCGTTTTATTTTCAATTCATAATTCATAATGCATAATTGTCAATGTCTTAATCTCAGCGTTACCACCATCATCACCACATACATTATTATATATATAAGGGCGAAGCGGATGGCGTCTTCTCTATTCGAGGCAATGAGGAGTACATAGAGCGCGACGACCGTGCCGACGAGCAACATGCGTACCGTTGCCATGATCAGATAGAAATGTACCAAGTGTTCGGGCGAGTGACGCTTCACTACGTCGTAGCCTTTCACATAGGCCAATCCCAGCAGGGTGAAGAAGAGTAAGCCGAAGAGAACCTGTAGAACCATTTCCTAAAGTCTAATAGTCTTCAGTCCCCCTCTATAGTTTTACTCTGCCTTCTCTACGCAGATGGACACCTCGTTTTTCTGCACAGCCACGAAGCCACCCATCACCTCCAGTTGCTTGCCGTCGTACTCTACGACACCTTTTTGCAGCGACGAAATGATAGGCGCATGGTCTGTGAGTATCTCGAAGTTACCCTGCATTCCAGGCACCTTCACACTCTCTACCTCGCCGGTGAACTCTATCCTTTCAGGAGAAACTATCTTCAGCTTTAACATAAGCGTTTATCCTTTGGCAGCTTCCAACAGTTTCTTTGCCTTCTCCTTGGCATCGTCGATGGTACCCACGTTGAGGAATGCCTGTTCGGGCAGGTCATCTACCTCGCCGTCGAGGATGGCGTTGAAGCCCTTAATGGTATCCTCTACAGAGACCATGATTCCTGGCAGACCTGTGAACTGCTCAGCCACGGTAAACGGCTGACTGAGGAAACGCTGCACGCGGCGTGCGCGGTTTACAGTCAGCTTGTCCTCGTCACTCAGTTCGTCCATACCCAGAATAGCGATGATGTCCTGCAGCTCCTTATAGCGCTGCAGAATCTCCTTCACACGCTGTGCGCAGTCGTAGTGCTCCTTGCCCACAATCAGCGGGTCGAGGATACGACTCGTCGAGCCTAATGGATCAACGGCAGGGAAGATACCCAGACCGGCAATCTTACGGTCGAGCACCGTCGTTGCATCCAAGTGCGTGAACGTCGTAGCGGGAGCAGGGTCGGTCAAGTCGTCGGCAGGCACATAAACTGCTTGTACTGAAGTGATTGACCCCTTCTTGGTCGAGGTAATTCTCTCCTGCATGGCACCCATCTCCGAAGCCAGCGTCGGCTGATAACCCACAGCACTCGGCATACGTCCCAACAATGCCGAAACTTCAGAGCCAGCCTGCGTGAAACGGAAGATGTTGTCGATGAAGAACAGAATGTCGCTTGAAGCGCCGTCCTTGCCACCTCCATCGCGGAAGCCCTCGGCTACCGTCAGTCCGCTCAATGCCACGCTTGCACGGGCACCTGGCGGCTCGTTCATCTGGCCATAGACCAGCGTGGCCTGACTCTTCTTCAGCTCCTCGGGATCGACGAGCGAGAGGTCCCACTTGCCTTCGTCCATAGCTTGCTTGAACTTCTCGCCATAGCGGATAACGCCACTCTCGATCATCTCGCGGATGAGGTCGTTACCCTCACGGGTACGCTCGCCCACGCCAGCGAAAACCGAAAAGCCGTCGTGACCCTTGGCAATGTTGTTAATCAACTCCATGATGAGCACCGTCTTGCCCACGCCGGCACCACCGAAGAGTCCGATCTTACCACCCTTCATATAGGGCTCCAGCAGGTCGATGACCTTGATGCCGGTGGTCAGAATCTCCTTCTTCGTCGATAGCTCCTCAAAGGTAGGAGCCTCGCGGTGGATGGGATAGGCCCCCGTCATGTCGAGCTGGTTCATACCGTCGATAGGCTGGCCTATCACGTTCAGCATGCGACCCTTGATCTGGTCGCCGGCAGGCATACGGATGGGCGAGCCAATAGGCACGGCCTCCAAACCGCGCTGCAAGCCATCGGTATTGTCCATAGCCACGCAGCGTACGGTATCCTCACCAATATGCTGCTGCACCTCGACAATCAGCTCGCGACCCTCGCCGCGGTCAATACGCAGCGCCTCGTGAATCTTCGGCAGCACCTTCTCAGCATCCAGTCCCTTCGTATCGAAATAGACATCGATGACGGGACCGATAATCTGACTGATGCGTCCTGTAATCTGTGACATAAGCTAATGTTTTATTGTTTTTATTTATTGTTGTTTCAAAGATTTTGCAAAGATAGTAATTATTTTCCGAATGCCCAAACGCTTTTAGGAAAAAATTTGTACCTTTGCACACAAAAACACAAATAAGCATATTATGAACACCGACGAGCGATATCTGCACCTGCTGTCGAACACCTACCCCACCGTAGCCGACGCCGCCAGCGAAATCATCAACCTGGAGGCCATTCTCAACCTGCCTAAAGGCACCGAGCATTTCCTGGCCGACCTGCACGGCGAGCACGAGGCCTTCATCCACGTCTTGAAGAACGCCTCGGGTAACATCAAGCGCAAGGTGGGCGAAATCTTCGGCAACACCCTCCGCGAGGCGGAAAAGAAAGAGCTGTGCACGCTCATCTATTACCCCGAGCAGAAGCTGGAGCTTATCAAGGCACAGGAGAACGACCTCGACGACTGGTATCGCATCACCATCCACCAGCTGGTGCGTGTCTGTCGCGACGTCTCGTCGAAATACACCCGTTCCAAAGTGCGCAAATCGTTGCCCGAGGAGTTCAGCTACATCATCGAGGAACTGCTCCACGAGCGAAGTGACGACCAGGACAAGGCCGCCTACGTGGCCGTCATCGTCGATACCATCATCTCGACAGGACGTGCCGACGATTTCATCGTGGCTATCTCCAACGTCATCCAGCGACTGGCCATCGACCAGCTACACATCCTCGGCGACATCTACGACCGAGGCCCCGGTGCCCACATCATCATGGACACCCTGCGACAGTATCACTCATGGGACATCCAATGGGGCAATCACGACATTCTCTGGATGGGTGCTGCCGTAGGCAACGATGCCTGCATCTGCAACGTGCTGCGCCTTTCCCTGCGCTATGCCAACCTCGCTACGCTTGAGGAAGGCTACGGCATCAACCTCGTCCCGCTGGCCACCTTCGCCCTCGAAACCTATGGCGACGACCCCTGCACCGAGTTCATGCCCCGATTGCTGAAAGACACCTCCTTAGACGAGAAGACCCTGCAGCTCACGGCGAAGATGCACAAAGCCATCAGCGTGATGCAGCTCAAGGTCGAGGCCGAAATCTTCCACCGCCGCCCCGAATGGCAGATGGAAGACCGTTGCCTGCTCGAAGCCATCGACTTCAGCGACAACACCTGCACCATCGACGGCAAGAAATATGCGTTGAAAGACAACAACTTCCCCACCCTTCACTCATCGCTTACCACTCATCATTCATCACTCACCCCCGATGAACGTGAGCTCATGCAAAAGCTGCACCACTCGTTCCGCGTCTCGGAAAAGCTGCGCAAGCACATCCGCACCATTCTCTCTCACGGGTGCATGTATAATATATGTAACCAAAACCTGCTTTTCCACGCCTCCGTACCCCTCAACGACGACGGGTCGCTGAAAGAGGTAGAGATACTCGGCAAGAAATATAGCGGACGCGCACTCATGGAGTACATCGGACAGCTCATCCGTGCTGCCTTCCAGAACGACACGCCTGCCGACCTGAAAGCCTACGCCAAGGACTACTTCCTCTACCTGTGGTGCGGCAAGGACTCGCCGCTTTTCGACAAATCGAAGATGGCCACCTTCGAGCGCTACTTCCTCAGCGACAAGGAGACTTTCCACGAGGAGAAGGGTGCCTACTTCCGTCTGCGCAACTCGGCCGAGGTGTGCGACCGCATCCTCGATGCTTTCGGCGTACAGCCAACAGCCTATAGCCAAACGCCTACAGCCAGCCCCCGCCACATCATCAACGGCCACGTGCCCGTGCATGCCGGCTCGGGCGAGAACCCCATCAAGGCCGGCGGCAGGCTGATGGTCATCGACGGAGGGTTTTCTGAAGCCTACCATACCGAGACGGGCATCGCCGGCTATACGCTCATCTACCACTCCCGCGGCTTCCAGTTAGTGCAGCACGAGCCTTTCACCTCGACCCAGGACGCCATCCTTCGCGGCACCGACATCAAGAGTACCACCCAGATTGTAGAGATGAGCACCCACCGCATGCTTGTTGCCGATACCGACAAAGGCGCCGAGCTACGTGCTCAGATCAGCGACCTCAAGGATTTGCTCTACGCCTACCGTCACGGCATCATCAAGGAAAAGCGCAGCTGAGCAGCATTATTGTTCGTTTCTTTCCCCCGTTTGCTGCCTCATCCCCTCGAAGAACTTCTGTTGCAATTGCTGGGCAAGGGTGTTGTTGGGATTGAGCTTCAGGGCCTTCTCGAAGTTCTGCATCACGTCGATGTAGTAACGCTGGCCGTTCTGGGCAGGATTCTGCACGATGCGCACCATGTAGAGGAAACCCGTGAGGGTGCAAAGATCGGACTGGTCAGCATGCTTCATCTTGCTCATCTGGGCGATGGTCTGCTCGGCTTGCGCCATCACATTCTCCGTCTGTGGCGCATGGGGATACATCACGGCGAAGTTCAGGCTCTGCAAGGCTAACTGATATTTGGGCCCGATGCTGTCGGGCTGCATGGCCTCGATGCGCTTCAGCCGGGCCACTTGGTTCAGCATGTCATCAGCGCTGGGCTGCTGGGCATGGATGTTGATGACTGAAATGAGAACGAACACGATGATTGCAGCAAGCTGCTTAAAAGTTTGAGATGTCATAAGCTTTATTATTTTTAAGTGAAACAAATATGCCGATGTAGAAGAAACGGTCGCGAGAAGCTGTGATGGGACTACCGTTCGCGTCGTAACGGAAGATATTGGTGCGCCCCATAATATTATTCAATGAGGTATAGACGATGACCTTGGGGCTAAGAAGGTAGGTGAGGTTCATATCTACGCTATTGTAATGGGGAGTCTTGCCAACGGGGAAACATCGTCCGCTGGCGTAGGACTCTGCCAAACCGAAGACAAACTTGCCGACAGCATATTTGGCAGTCAGCCGCAGGTTGTGGCGCGAGGCGTAGTCGGGTGTCCGCTCCTCGGCGTAGTCGAGGTAGAGCCTTTTGGAATCGTTAAAGGAATAGGAAAGGGTTGTTGTTAGAGCCCCCTTGCTTACGCCGTTCCCCCGTTTGATGGGGAAACTCAAATCAAGAAAGACGTCTATGCCTCTGCTGATGCCATAGCCATGCGACTGCCAGATGCCGTTCTCCATGAGGGGCAGATGGTGGTACTTCTTCCAATATGGCTCGATGCGCAGGAGGGTTGCCTTCGACTGGTATTGCATCGAGAGAACGGCGTGGTCGGCTGTAGCCTGAGTTAGTGAGTTCTGACTTTGTGCCAGCTCATCGTCTGCTGCCGTCTGACTGTATCGGCCTGCGACTAAAGACCATTGCAGATGCTTGTTGGGAATATAGCTCAACGTGGCCCTTGGCATCAGGAGCCAGTCGGTTTTCATCATTTCAGCCCTTGCTGACATGTTGAGAAATACGCGAGGAACGACTCGCCATTGGGCATCAGCGTGAGCGGCCAAGAGGTTGTAGTCAAGATCGTAGCGATAAGGAGCAAAGCGCAGGCGACTGTTGCGGATGTAGTCCTCGATGCCCATTGACAGCTTCAAAACATCGGAACACACCTTGCGCACTTCAGCCTTCAGATGAACCTCGTTGCGGAAGTTATGATAATGGTCGCCTCCCGTCTGCGCATTGTCAATATCGTTGAAGACGGAAGAGTTGGCGATGCCGGTAAAGAAAGTACAGCCGTGCCCTATTGTTGCCCTATGCGTGACGTTGGCATAGATATTGTGCTCTTTCAATGAAAGGTTGCGCCCATCGGTATGCAGTCCTACGGAGGTGAGATCGTAGCCGACATAGGATTTCAGCACACTTGAAGCATTAAACTCCTTTTTATATTGTGCCTCGCCGGAGAGCTTGCGATAAGGGCGGGTGAAGTCCCGACGCTGGGTGAACAGGCGGTCGTAGAGTCCCATGCTGGTCAGCGCCGCATTAAATGAGAGACTGCTGTTGCTAAAGGCCTTGGTGCCGCCGATGTTCCAATCGACCAAGGAGGCACTCACGCCGTATTTGTCGCTGGTAGCCGCATCCGTGGTCTCCATCGGGAGCACGGACGAAAGAGCCTGACCGTATTCGCCACTATAGCCGCCTAAGGAGAAATTGATGCCTTTGAACAGGAATGGCGAGAAGCGTCCACGAACGGCAGAGTTCTCCGTATTCGTGCTGTAAGGTACGAGCACGTGCATGCCGTTCACAAACGTCTGGCATTCCTCGCTCTCGCCTCCACGCACATAGAGCTTGCCATTCTCGCCCACCATCTGTGTGCCTGGTAGCGTCTGCAAGGCTGCCACGATATCGCCGCACGAGTTACCTGCCATCACCACGTCGAGCGCGTTCATCGTCTTGAAGTTATCACTCTTGCCGAAACTGAACGTGCTGGCCGTCACGACAACTTCTTCGATGCTGGCGGCCTGCTCTTTCATGAGCACGGAAAGATTGCTTAACTGACGGATGTCTGCCGTCAGCATGAAGTCGTCGTAGCCGATGAAAGTGGCCTTGAGTGTTACTTCACCCGTCTGAGAGGTTGTAAACGAGAAACGTCCGAGGGAATCGGTAAGGCTTCCGTCGATGGTTCCTAATACAAATACATTGGCTCCGGCGAGCGGTTCCTTCCCGTCGCTGACCGTACCTGAAATGATGCTCTGGGCTGTCACTTGACAGATGGCCATCAGCATTAAAATGATATGTGCAATTCGATGTTTCATGCCGCAAAAGTACGACAAGAAACTGAGTCCTCCAAATTCCCGTGACCGACAGCTAAAACTGCTGACGGAAAGCTAAGACCCTTTGCGAATGACTAAGAATAAGGACGAATGACTAAGCAATAAAAGCCTTCAGCTGGGGCACGTAGGAGCGCGAAACGGGAATGGTATTCGTGCAGGTTCCGAGTCTCAGCTGGTAGCCGTTGGAGTTGCCTCGTGCAGAGGTGATATTATTCACATTGACCACAAATGAACGGTGGCATTGGAAGATATTATCGTAATCCTTCAGCTCCTCGACGACGGCGGTCAAAGTAGTGTGAACCTCCACGAAGGTCGGCTTGTCGTTGATGAGGTAACATACCGAAATGTTGTTTTTCTGCGCCTCAATATAAAGCAGGTCGTTGATGGGGATGCAGAGGTCGTTTCCGCGGACGTTGGTGTCGTGGATGGTGATGCAAATGTCTTTCTGCTCCTCCGTCGTATTACTCAGCAGAGCCTCCATCTTTTCCCTCAGGAATCGGTTATAATCGATGCCGATGGACATGACTGTCATGACGAAGCCAATAATTAGAGTCCAATACAGAAACATCAGGAAAATGGGGAACGTGATAGGATAATGGAATATATAGGAGAACAAGAGGAAATTGCAGATGGCGATAAAGAGTATCAGTCCGAGCGTAGCAACCCCTTCGTGCCAGATGCGCCAAGGCTTGATGCAACGGAGCAACTGACGGAACACGGCCCAATTGTAGAAGGCGCAGCAACACGAGGTGACAAGTCCGAACAAAGCTGCCACCATACATTTGTTGCCACTATACATGCTAAATCCGAACGGCTGTAAGAAATAGAGTATCGCCCAGATAATGACTCCATAGACAATACTGTCTCTCAGCAAGTGCTCGCTCTGCTTGAAAGGGTACTTTCGGGTAAGGAATGACATAACTCTACATATTTTGTGGGTACAAAGGTACGAATAAGTGAGCGAAATGCAAAAGGAAAAGTCCTTTTTCTTTAAGCATTTCCGAACGGGAGTACTTTCGGGCAAAGCCCAAAGTAGTGCAAACCGAGCGAAATACCAAAGAAAAACTCATTTTAGAACTCCCATCCTTTGGGAGGCTCTCAAAACTCCCCTCCTCCGGGGAGGAGGGGCTGGGGGTGGTAGCGAAATAGAGGATCGCTCGGCCTTTGGACGCTTGCCACCATCGGGACGTAAGAATTTTGAGCAAAGCGACCATGTTAAATAGCTGGTAACTAAATAGTTGCATTTTTTATCGGTTTTTTCTGTTTTTTGCTCATTTTTTGAGATTTTCTATCACATTTTTGCTCTCAAACGCCGAATTTGGGGTTAAAAACGGGGTTGTTTGGCTGTTTTCCAGTCCGATTTTGAGTATTTTTGAACTTTTTTCATCGTTTTTCTTCAAAAAAATGCAGGTTTTGATGCCAAAAATCAGAATATCTGTCACTATTGTCACCATATCTGCACCTATCTATCTCATTGTCAAGCAGCGGTTTACAACGAACAGTAACAGAAGTGCAGATTTTTCATTGAATAAAATAAGTGTGCGCGCGTGCGTACGCGCGCGTATATGCATAAAAAAGGTGCCACTTCTTGGCCTTAGAGAAGGCACCTTCAGGGCATAAAGAAGGCACCTTTTGGGTATTTTGGACGTAGCAAAACGAAAAAAGCACGTCGCTTGTCGAAATTAGCGCCCTACTAAATGAAAATAGCAGGCCGCTCGTTTGAAAAAGGAGGCCGCTTTCCGTTTAACACATAGTCACGCTGATTAGTAATAATTAGCAGAACAGAATGACGAGTTTTGCTCACTTATTCGTGTTTCTGAGATAAATCTCTAAGATACTCCTGTTCGAAACTAAAAATAAATCGCAATTTATTTTGTAGTTTGCTCACTTATTCGTATCTTTGTAGCCGACTTAGTCAGTTCGCTTGGTGCGGGCTGGCGGTGTCAAGACATTGTGGAACAGCCTTGTGGCCACTGACGAAGGGAGCTCGCGCAACTTCATCCTGTCACGCTACGGGGCAAAAGGACGTTTTCAGAACGTTATCTTCTGCACTCAGATCTCGCAACTCTGATTAACTCAGGAAGATATCGCAACGAGGCGTCTGCGTTGGGTGTATTATATCCCGATGTGTAGTAGCTATTATTGGCTCTATACATTCATCTATAATACGCGACGGCGTGGGCTGACTAAGTTGCTTATCCTTGAGTTAGGCAATGCGAGAGCCAGAGTGCGGGATAAGCGACAGAAAGTTTACTCCCGCGCCCTTTTCGTTTCCATACATCAATAACTAATAACCGCCGAGGCAGGGAGAGCGGGTCGGCAATATGTTTGATGAGTATGATAAGACGAAAGAATTGCATGGTTATAGGAAATGGCTTTGACCTTGATTTGGGATTCAAGACCAAATACTCTGATTTTGCCGCAAGTGAGGAATGGGAAAGCATGCTTGCAGAAAATAAAGAAAGATGCAGAAAAGGGTCGTTGATGCTTTTTCTGGATGACAAAAGAAAAATCGATGATTGGTTTGACATAGAGGCATTGCTGCTTGAGTTTGCCACCAGCGACAGGACTAATAGAGGTTTTGTTCCCAATGCAGAAGAGGATTATAAAGATTTCTTTTTGATATGCGATGCATTAAAGAGATATTTGACACGAATCATGACAACAGACCATATAGAGAGTTATGAATCTGTGGCAGTTAAACTTGTAAATGCCTATTACAAAGAATTTAGCAACAACAATGAGGTGTTTTCGTTTAATTACACTTCAATTGAGCAGATTCTTAAAAGTATAAGTAATAACTATCATATAACTCCTTTTGTACATATACACGGATCTATATTGGATGATTCCCTGATCTTGGGAATAGAGAGTGAGAGTCCGCTCACTGTAATACCTGGCTACTCATTCCTTTATAAGACGAATAGTCCTCATTACAAATCTATAGATATAGAGCGAAGCTTACTTGAAAGTGAAGAAGTAATCATATTCGGTCATTCACTGAATCAGATTGATGCTCCTTATTTCAAGCCATATCTCCAGATGCTTGAAGAAGAACGTGTTGGAATGATAGAAGGTATTACGGGATCTCAGGGCGAAATAAAAAGACGCTTAACTATCATTACTTACGATGACAATTCTGATAGAGTTATTCGTGATAATATAAGAGCTATGGGAATCTCCCTTCATCGCATCTTTAATCATGCTACGGTGGAATTCATCAAAACAAAAGATGTTGATGAAGGAGGTAATGATACGAAAAAATTGGAGGCTTTATTGGACCGTATGCGTTTTCAAATATAGTATTAAGGAAATTGTTTAACACAAATAACTCTATCAATCGTATGAGAAAAAGTCTTCTTGTTTTATTGTTAATTCTTCCCACATTAGCGGTTAAAGCTTTCTTTTTAGCTAATGGTTTTTGCTGGGCAGTGGATGGCTCCGGAAGTGTTACACTATATAATCATACAGCCTTAGGATATCCTTATACTAATAGGTATAAAGGAGATATAGTGATTCCAGAGTCTATTGTTTATGATGGTACAACTTATACTGTTGTTGCTATAGCTTCTGAAGCATTTTATGAGTGTGATCAGGTAACCTCCATATCCATTCCAAAAACTATAAAATATATTGGACGGAATGCTTTTTATGGCTGTGAAGGTTTACACTCTGTTTACATTTCTGACTTAACATCTTGGTGCAATATATCATTTACAAGAAACGAGTATTCAAATCCATTAACATACGCTCACCAATTGTTATTAAATAATGAGCCCCTATTGGATTTGGAGATTCCTAACGATGTTACAACAATAGGACAATATACCTTTTGTAATGTGGACTTTAATTCCATTAAAATTGAAAACAATGTGGAAATTAATAGTAACGCCTTTTATAATGTAAATGTTAACTCTGTTAGCGTCGGAAACAATGTGAATGATATTAATAGTGAAGCTTTTTACAATTGCTCTACGTCATATCTTTCAATAAACTGTCCTGAAATAGGTCGGTGGGTACGAGGGATGTCACCCAAAGAAGTCAAAGTGGGTAAGGATGTTGAAAGGATTAGGGGAGCAGCTTTTGATAACTGTACAAGCCTCGTTGTTGTTACAATGGAAGATGGCATAACAGAAATTGGGCCTGAGGCATTTTTTTATTGCGACTCTTTATTATATGTGGAGATTCCTAATAGTGTGAAATACATTGGAAGGAAGGCATTCGAAGGATGTATCTAAAAGGGCATTAGTAACCATGAATATCTAATACCAACTATTTGTAAAGCACTTATTTTCAATCACTTTTGATTTTTAACACTTGATGGCTGGAATTTGGTGGTATCCAAATTTCAGTATATTTTTGCAACGTATTTCTACCGCGAGGAATTTACGGGGCCTGGAGGCAAGAGAGGACAAAACTGGGCGGACGGATTCGGAAAGATTCGGAAAGAGTCACAATGCGGACACCGTTGACGGCAGTTGACAAGTGTGTTGCATGATGGACATGGCGGTGGGGATTGCGAATTGTATGTCAAACCATCAAAAGAGTGTTGAAAATGAAGACGATTAGAAAGTGCAAGTTTTGTGGAAAGGAGTTCGTGGCAAGGAACGGAATGCAGAGGTTTTGCTGCGAGGAGTGCCAGACGATGGCGGAGAAAGCAAGGAAAAAACGGCAGCAGGACTTCATGAATGCTGTGGAGCCGGTGATTGACCTGCAATGCCAGGAGTACCTGACGTTTTCCAAGGCTGCCCTGCTCATGGGGTGTTCGCGTCAGTATGTCTATAAGCTGGTTAATGAGGGAAAACTGGCGGCATCGAGAATTAGCAACAGGATGGCATTCATACGGAAAGCTGACATTGAGAAGATGCTGGCAGGGAATCCGTATCATCGTGTATTACCAACGAGCAGACAGAAGAAGTCCGTTGCTCCAACGACAAAGAAAGGGAAGGCAACTACTAATAGTGTAGAGAATAGACAGGCGGAAGAAGTGCTTGACTATATTTCCGGTGAGGAGGTCATGGAAACCTACAAGGTCAGGAAGTCGTGGCTATACGCATCGGCCAAGAGACATCAGGTGCCGGTGTGCCGGATATCGGGCAGGAACTACTACAGCCGCAAGCATATGGACAAGCTGTTCGGTGTGGGTGCTGATGTGGAGTCCGTCAAAGAATGGATAACATCAAAGGAGGCAGAAGAGCTGTATGCCATGAGTGCCGCCTCAGTCCGTTCGTACGCCTATCGCCATCATATTCCGACGAAGCGTGAGTATGGGCAGACCTACTACTCGAAGAACCATTTTGATGAGTTGCGTCGAAATGACCTTGCTGCGGATGACAGCTACTACACTGCCAGGGAAGCTGCTGAGAAGTATGGATTGAGTACCGCCAATGTCGCCGTCATTGTCAAGAAGAACGACGTAGCGACGGTCAAGGTCGGTGTTAGGAACCTGATACCCAAGACGGACTTCGACAGGGTGATGGAAGAAAGACTGGCACGATATGGCAGTTACAGCATCGCATGAACACTTATGCATAACCAACTATAACAATCATTTCACGGTTAGTGTTTCATGCGATTATCCTCACCAGCCGGCATTATCCGCCAATTACTGACGCATTACGGGTAATAATGTTGATAACCGGGCAATAATGAGGTAATTTCGCCACCGTGAAGCAGGCTTCACCATGACTATCCACTAAAATACAATAATGAGTATGAGCAACATCTGCAAGACCGTGACCCTCCGCACACGGAAGATCAAAGGCGGGGAACAGCTGTCCTTCTATCTTGACTACTATCCCGGGTACAGGGATGAGAGCACGATGAAGGTCATGCGCCACGAATCCCTCGGCATCTATATCTATGCCAAGCCGAAGAGCCAGCGCGAGAGGGACTACAATGACCGCATGCGCGAGAAGGCCGAGGCCCTGCGCTGCCGACGCTATGAGAGCATCGTCAACGAGCGCTATGACTTCTTTGACAAGGAGAAGATGAAGGGCGACTTCCTAGCCTACTTCAAGGAGAAGGCCGAGAAGAAGAACTGCAAGTGGGAACATGTGTACAAGCATTTCGAGCGGTTCTGCAACGGCAAGTGCCGCTTCGACGAAATCAACGTGGACCTCTGCAATAAGTTCAGGGAGTACTTGATGACCGCCCCTCAGACCATCCACACCACGCACAAGCTACACATCAACTCCATTGCGGGCTACTGGTCCACCTTCCGTGCCGTGCTTCATACGGCGTACCGTGAGCACAAGATTCTTGAGAACCCCAACGGCTTCCTGGAGCGCATCGACACCATTCCGACTGAGAAGGAGCACCTGTCACGCCAGGAACTCATCAACCTTGCAAACACGCCCTGCCCCTCACCCGTATTGAAGAAGGCTTTCCTGTTCTCTTGTCTGACCGGTCTCAGAAAGAGCGACATCAAGCAGCTGACGTGGGACAAGATTCAGCCCTACGGTGACGGAGGCATGTACATCACGCTCCGTATGCAGAAGACGCAGCAGTTAGTGAACAATCCCGTGAGCAACGAGGCTCTGGAGCTGATTGGCTTCTATGACGGTGACGACAGCCGCAAGCCCACGGACAAGGTCTTCGCCGGCTTCAACGACAGCCTGACGCAGAGCCCGCTGAAGAACTGGCTGAAGGAGGCAGGCATTACCAAGCACCTGAGCTACCACTGCAGCCGCCACACCTTCGGCTCGCTGCAGGTCGAGGCTGGCACCAGCGTCTATACCATCCAGCATATCCTCGGCCACAAGAACGTGGCCACGACGCAGATCTATGCTGCGATGGCAGACGAGAGCAAGCGCGAGTCTGTTGACAGGATTACGCTGAAGTCGGCAAGAATCGCTCCGATAAAAGCCGTATGAAGACCTTCCCACCGCCGAGCTTGCTCGCCCCAAAGTGTGGCCATAACTCTGTATACGCAGTAGGCAGGGTTAGTAATAGGTTACCTCCACTGTACAGGCCGCGCCATGCAGGCGCAAGCACCGGTGCGGACATACATGTGGAGCAAATCATCTGCCGCCAGCGAATGGCGGCAGAACTGTTTTGGATGTATGGCTGCGATTGCAATGAAAGCTACAATTGCAAGTATGCCACTATGACGAGCCGTTGCAGCGATTCTCATATTCGATGTGAAGAAAGATGAAAGGAGAAGGAAATGAAGAGAGCGAATGAAGTAGAAAAAGCAAAAACAGATGAATGAAGCGAGAAAAGCAGATGAAGTAAGGAACGAAATAGCAGAATGAGCGAATTAAGCGATTGTTTGGTGCCCTCACGCTGCCAGTAGTTCAGCGTTTGGTCATAAATCTGTTAAATCAAGAGTTTTGCCATCGCAGATTCTTTATCTTAATGAACATCGCTTATCTTTGCACCGGAATTGCACAAAATATAACCGATAAAATAATTAAAAAGACAAGAAGCAATGAAAAGAAACGAAAAGCTTTCAATGCCGACTTTGGACAAGACGGCATCCTTCATGGCAGTCAGCGTACCGCTGCTGTGGCTGTCATACATGATGGCAGCAAGAATCCATGCCGCAAGTCACCTCATCCCCCATGGGATACTACTCGCATCATGCTTCGTGCTCCTGGAGTCGCTGGTGCTGAAGTGCACCTCGCTCTTTTCTGGCTGCGAAGGCCCTGGAAGCACGCTTTGTAAGAAATCTATGGAAAGTGCATCAAAGACGCTGCCGGCGGGTGAGACCTCGCTACCCGAAGAGGAAAGGCATCTGAAGGTCTATGCCCGGAGTGCAGCGGAAAGCCAGCTCAGCACGGAGGCGTATAGGCAGAAGCTGAAGGATGCCGTCCATGAGTACATATACTGGGCCATGGCCCCAATCCTGGAGCAGGAGGAGATGCACGCCCTGTGGCTGGAGTATGAGAGCTGGATCGACAGCCCGCACTACAGGCCCATCCCCCGCGACTGGAAGTGGAAGAAGGGAAAGGACGTCAGGCACATCGACGTGAGACACCTGACATGGAACATCGCCAAGCGCCGTGGCATGGGTACGGACAAGGACTGCGGCTACAACACCGTCGTCTGCGCCAGGTTCATCAAGGAGCTGTTCCCCGGCCTGTGCAGGAACGTGAAGGACACGACCCTGTCGCAATGCCTCAATGCAGACCCGAATGAGGGTAACATCAAGATAGACATTCCCGACAAGGACAACCCGGCGGTATTCCACTATGACCAGCCATAACTGTCACCTGCCATGAGGCCATTGCCGCACAAACCATCAACAGCCACATTATATCACCATTACTGACGCATTATCACTGATAATATTGATAACCGTCCTGTCATGTAGTTCCTTTGCCGCCGGGACACAGGCGTCCCTCATCCAAAATATGGAAAAAAAGGAACTCACATTCAACGACCTTCCGATGGTCGTCGCCGGGCTTCGGGATGAAGTGGCCGGCATGAAGGTACTGCTGTCCGACCTTCAGAAAGGACAAATACAGCAAAGGATGCAGCGCACGCGCCGCACGATGAACGTTGAGGAAGCGGCCGACTATCTGCGCATGCCGCTGAACACCCTCTACCAGAAACTGCAGAAAGGAGAAGTGCCTGGTTCGAAGCCCGGCAAGCGGTGGGTGCTCTACAGTGATGAGCTGGACAAGTACCTCGAGGTGAACCGGAGGAACAGTGTGCCGATGACCGCAGAGGAGCAGAATGAGGCCATCCTCGCCTCGCACCGCCGCAAGCCCGTCAAGTCGGACTGGCGGAAGAAACATGAATGTAAAACCCCTAAAACGGAACAGGTATGAAACCACTTGAACGCATCCCAATTCTAGCGAACGTGCTCATAGTGGCATGCGAGCGTCCAGCCACTGAAGTAGGCAAGCTGGTGAAGGCCGTTGTGGCCTACGTCACCAAAGGTGTCAAACCATCGATGGATGACATCCGCCTAGAAACGTACTTCGGGCTGATAGCCCAAGACCTCGACGCCCAGCGGACGGTAGCCGAGGTGAAAAGCCGCAAGTGCAGCGAGAATGCCAGATGCAGGACGGAGAAGAGTCCTGCAAAGCCTTCCTCCGTTACGAGAAAGACAGTCTGCGAGCCAGTACAAGTTCCAGCGAACGCTGAAGAAGGACCGACTGATGCAGACGCTGATGAGGTGGTGTCTGATGCGAATGCAGCAGACGATGTAGCCCAGTCTTTTGAGCGATTGAAGGCAGTCTACGACAAGACAGGCACCAACGGTTTGCAGGCATTCGAACTTTGGAAGAAACTGTCTGAAGAAGACCGGAGGGCAGCATTCGCTCACGCCCAGCGGATGCAGGGTAGCTCTGCCTCGCGCCCATATCTGTTTGTCTATTTGCGTGACCGGCAATGGGAATATGTGGAACGCTACGAACAACCGGATACTGAAATCTGAGAGAAACAGTGCACATTAGTATTCGCAAAACATTAACTGGGGTGACGATGTCAGCAAAGGCACGTCACTCCAGTTTTCAATTGAACTACATTCGCAGCCCGAGCTTGCTCAAATTCTAGGCTGCTCATCGCGCCTTTTTCTGTATAGCATACAGGAAAAGCGCATATTAGGCTATAACCAGACTGTATAGGGCACAGGCATACGCGCAAGCGCATGGCTGGGTACGTGCGGTTCTAATTACCATCAAAAATTTCTAATAACCTATTCTGTTTTCGACTTGTAATACTGGCTGGGGGATACACCGTAGAACTTTTTGAAGAGGGCAGAGAAGGAGGTGGGGCTGGAAAATCCGCAGG
>CAJOFE010000011.1 GCA_905233825.1 uncultured Prevotella sp.
TCTTGGGGGCTGCTCGCCCCCAAACCCCTCGGTGTTTTTCAGGTATTAGTCTTGGCTTCGCCTCTACCTGAAAATTGCACTTCTATCTTGAACTTAGGAATTACTATTATGGCATTAACTAATCTTCCGATGCGCTATTCGTAGCAGCCTAAGCCGCGGGCTGTAGAGAGGGAATCGAGATGGAAGTCGTAGATGAGATTATGTTCGTCGATGAGACGGAAATGCTGCTTGCCCTGTAGGCTGTCGTCCTTGGTCTCCCAGATGATGCTGCGACAGTTAACGGTGTCGGCCAGGGCTGGGGTACGCAACAGGTCGTTCTCGAAGTAATAGCTGAAGGCTGTCAGCGAATCTTCCTCCATGCGCTCGCCCATCACCACATCGTCGGCATAGCCTGTGACAATGGAGCCTGTCATCCGCATCACCTCCAGGGGATAGGGCTGGCGGTCGTAGAAATTAGCGAAGCGCAAGGCCACCCCACTGCCGGCGGCGAAGGGATAGAACTGAGCCAGCGTGCAATGGTCTAAGATGGCGGCACCTCCATAGATAGCCACACACTCGTCCTGGGTATTGCTGAACTGACAGCGCAGCAGACCCACCCATGAGTTGAAAGCCAGCAAGCCGGGACCTGCACAGTTATGGACGACGGAGCGCTCCATATACAGGCGCTGGCGGTCGGTGGGGAAGGTGGTACTGTCGCACAGCAGCCCATACTCGGCATTGCGTATCTCAGTGGCTATCAGCTCGTTCTCGAAGGACGACGGATAGATGTGCACCCCTCGCCACTGTCCGCTGATACGGTCGTAGGGGAGGTAGCTGAACAGATGGTCCAGACGGTTTCCACGGAACACGACGCTGTCGGTCTTCAACGTGCCATAGACATCGACGCCTGCCTTGTCGTGGAAATAGAGGGTGGTATGCCTGACGGTGAGCGTGGCGGCGCTGTCAACCCTCAGACCTTTCATGATGACAACAGGCTGGCGGCTCTCTATCAGCGTGTCGCGACTGACAATGATGCTGTCGATGATCTGCGCGTCCCAGGAATGTGCCCACAGCGTGACGTGCTGCTGGCGACCGCTTTCGAGGGTGAACACCAGCTGGTCTTCCACCAACTGAGGCTCCTGCTGCTGATTCCGAGGAGCTGTCAGCTCCACAAACACACGGAGGCTGTCGCCACTGCGCACCTCGAGGTCGTTCACGACAGATCCAAGCGAATTGTCAAGGTAAGAGCCATCGACATTGACACGGAAGCCCGTCTGGTTGCCCATGCGCAGATGGACGCTCTTCAGGCGCAGTCCACGGTCGCCATGATTATATACCCAGAAGTCATAGGTGCGTGAACCCACCGTGGAGAAGATGGTGTCCATCTTCACCGAATCGACGGAGAAGGTCAGCCCGGCAGAGGGCGACGCGGTGAACTCGTCATCGTCAGAACATGAGATGACTGCACACAAGCATAACAGCGAGAGATAAACAAAAATCCGCTTCATCTTTCGATAAAACGGATTTTTCTTCGGTTTATTGTGTTTTTACTTGCCAAAGTAGCGCTTCAGCAGTCCGGCAAAGCCTGCACCGTGACGGGCCTCGTCCTTGGCCATCTCGTGAACGGTGTCGTGAATGGCGTCGAAACCGGCAGCCTTGGCATTTTTGGCAATGCGGAACTTGTCCTCGCAGGCACCAGCCTCAGCAGCAGCACGCTTCTCCAGGTTGGTCTTGGTGTCCCACACGCACTCGCCCAGCAGTTCGGCGAAACGAGAGGCATGGTCGGCCTCCTCGAAGGCATAGCGCTTGAAGGCCTCGGCAATCTCGGGATAGCCCTCACGGTCGGCCTGACGGGCCATAGCCAGATACTGGCCTACCTCGCTGCACTCGCCGTTGTAATGGGCACGCAGGTCCTCAATCATCTCTTCGCTCACGCCCTCGGGCTTGCCGTCGCCAATCTTATGCACAGTGGCATAGGTCATGTCGGCATCGTCCTTCAGTTCTGAGAACTTCGAGGCAGGAGCCTTACAGATGGGACACTTCTCGGGAGCTTCATCGCCTTCGTAGATATATCCACAAACGGCGCAGATAAACTTTTTCTTCATAATAGTAATACTTGTTAAGGGTTAATGAATTATTTTTACCATCTCACTGATTCTTGCTATTTCCATTCCCGCTAATCATGGTCGGCCATGGCAAAGGTAGCCACCGTATTCATCAGGGCAGGCGGATTGCCCATATCGAAGCGCTCGCCCCTGAGACGAATGCCGTACATGCCTATGCGCTGGCGCACCTTGTCGAGTGCTGCCGTCAGCTCTATCTCGCCATGCTCCTCAGGATGGGCATCGGCTTCCCTGATGTCCTCCTCCAACTGTTCAAAGACTTCGGGCGTCAGGATATACTGGCCAAAGACCGAGCAGTATTCCTTCTCTCCCTCGGCATCGCGCACACCGAGGAATTCCTCTGCATAGCTCGACTTGGGTTTCTCGGCAAGCACCGACACATTCAGCACCGTGTTTCTCTTATCCTCCCACACGCCACTCATGATGCCGAAATGGCTCACCTCCTTCACGTTCACAGGATAGAGTCCCAAGGTCAGCGTGTTGGTTAGCTCGTAGGCTTCAATGAGCTGCAAGGCGCAAGGCTTGTTCGAGGTCGACTGGTAGAGCGTGTCGCCCAGCATCAGCAGTACCGGCTCGCCATGAGCGAACTCTGCCGCCTGATAGACAGCATGCCCGAAGCCGCGTTTCTCCATCTGATAGACATAGCGCAGGCGCTTGCCTATGTCAAGGATGCGATGTTCGTACTCCTGGCTTTCGGTATTCAGCTTCGAGAGATGCTCATCCGACAGCGGACGCTCGAAGAAATCCATATACAACTTGCGTTCTTCCTCACTGCCCAGCACCAGGCATATCTCCTCGATGCCGCTCTGCACCAGCTCTTCCAACAGGATCAGGATGACAGGACGCACCATCCCGTCGGGACAAGGTATGGGGAAGAAGTCTTTCTTCATGCAACGGGTGGCAGGATAGAGACGGGTGCCGAAGCCTGCCACAGGGATGATGGCCTTGCGAACAGTGTGGACGGGATGGAGCGTGAACTTATAGGCGGGCATCCCCTTCACTATCAGATAATCCACCAGCTTCTGCTGACTCTCCTCGTCGCGGGCCAGGAACTGCACAGAGCCTTCGCCGTGCGAGCCTACGCCCTTGCCGCCATAGGTCAGCTGATGGACATACTCATCGGCCAGCACAGCATGGAGCTTCGGAGCCGTCAGCTCCTCAGGACATATCGGAGCCACGGCACGGTCGAACAATTCCTCAGCCTCGTTCATCAGCCGTCCCAACGCTTCCACATCGCCCTCAGCCATATACTTGACGGCCCTATCAACAATTTCCTGATTCTTCACGCCCAGAGCCTCATGCAGCATGCGCTCTTTTTCGTTCGAAGGGAATGGATAGGCACGGTTCAGCTCGGCCAGAATCCTGACGGTGTCCTTATCGCCCGACAGGTCAGCAAACACCCAGTGCAACTCATGCTTCACGTTGAGCGCCTTCACCTCGATCTCGTCACCGTCGAAGGTCATCAGGTTGGGCTTCACGCCAAAGGCACATGCCTGATCCAGACGTCCGCAACGACTGCTGGTGCGCAACTCACCGACATAGGCTATGTTCATCTCGCCCAGCGTGTTCAGGTTCAGGTTGTATAACTGATTGAAGGCACGTGCCACCAGCACGCAGATGGCAGCACTCGACGACAGGCCGCTCTTCATGGGCAGGGTCATATCGGTAATCCTGATACGCACGCCACCCACCTTGTACCACTCCAACATATAGGAGGCCACACCGGCACAGTAGCAGAAGAAGGAACCCGAACGGGCCACGCGCTTCAGCTCCTGCTCGTCCATACGGCAGGCAAAGTCGTGCCACTGTCCGGTAATCTGCGGTGCACAGCTCTGCATCTCGAAAACCGATGAACGCTCTACTTCGGCATAGATACCCTGTTCAATACCTGTCACGATGGCGGCGCCAGGGGCTATCTGGGCATTCATCGTACGGTAGTGACCTGCCCAGTCAGTATGCTCGCCAAACAGGCAAAGGCGTCCAGGAACAAATAGCTTGATCATTATTTGGTTTCGATTTCAATCGTTTTAGGTTGCAAAGATAATAAAAAAAAAGGAATCAGAAAAATTTTCCGATTCCTTTTTTCACTTATTACTCAAATCTGTTGCCTGATCTATCTTACTGAACGTTATTTGATCAGACTGATGGACCGCTTTAGGAAGGCGTCGAGGGCGGCACCCTTCAGCATGCCATTCTGCAACAGAGCGAGGTCGATGAGCTGATGCACGAGGTCGTTGCCCTTGGCATAGTCGCTGATGAGCTGTTGTTTCTTCTCCTTCTGCTCGTCAATGGCTTTCTGCGTGGCGGCCTTGTCGTCCTTCTCTTCCTGAGTAATCTCCTCGGGCTTCTTCTTCTCCGTCTGCTGGTTCAGGGCGGCCAAGCGGGCCTGCTGTCCCTTGATTTCGCTTTCCACAGGCTTCAACTGCTCACTGAGGGCGGCCTGTGCATCGCTGAGCACCTGCTTCACCAGACGGTGGTCGCTGTTCAGCACCAGGTTGAACGAATCGGGCATCTGTCCGTAGAAATTCATGCCACTCTGATAGCGGCTCATCTCCTTCATACGGCGCATCCACTCGTTCTGGGTGATGACCACAGGACGCTGTTCCTCGCCCAAAGCGTTCACCTCGACAATGAACTCGGTCTTGTCAAGCTTGGGCAACTGCGACGTAAAGACGGCTGACAAATTGTCACGCTCGGCCTCTGCCAGTTCTGACTTCGGGGCATCCTCTTTCTGAATGAGGTGGTCGATGGTGTCGGCATCCACACGTGTGAACCTCGATTTCTCAAACTTCTGCTCCAGCGTCTGGATGCAGGGCACGTCGAGCTGTCCGTCGAAGAGCAGCACTGAATAGCCCTTGTCCTGAGCGGCACGGATATAGCTGTACTGCTCGTCCTTGTCAGTGGCATAGAGATAGATCAGATTGCCGTCCTTGTCCTTCTGCGAGACCTCGATGAGCTTGCGATACTCGTCGAAAGTGAAGTACTTACCTTCCGTGTCCTTAAACAGTGCAAAGTCCTTGGCACGGTCGTAGAAGTTCTCCTCGGTCAGGATGCCATAGTTGATGAACAGCTTCAGGTCGTCCCATTTCTCCTCGTAGGCCTTACGGTCTTCGTTGAAGATGGCCTTCAGGCGGTCGCTCACCTTCTTGGTGATATAGGTCGATATCTTCTTCACCTCACGGTCGCTCTGCAGGTAGCTTCGAGAAACGTTCAGCGGAATGTCGGGCGAATCGATGACACCATGCAGCAACGTCAGGAACTCAGGTACGATACCCTCTACCTGGTCGGTCACAAACACCTGATTGCAGTAGAGCTGAATGCGGTTCTTCTGCAACTCCAGCGAATTCTTGATGCGTGGGAAATAGAGAATACCCGTCAGGTGGAAAGGATAATCCACGTTCAGGTGAATCCAGAACAGCGGCTCGTCCTGCATGGGATAGAGCGTGCGATAGAACGACTTGTAGTCCTCGTCCTTCAGCGTGGAAGGCGTCTTTGTCCAAAGGGGCTCAACATTATTAATAATATTGTCTTCGGCAGTATCGACCATCTTCTTCTCGTCGCTCGACCACTCCTGCTTCTTGCCGAAGGCGATAGGCACAGGCAGGAACTTGCAGTACTTCTGGAGCAAGCCCTCTAATTTGCTCTTGTCGAGGAACTCCTTGCAGTCCTCATCGATATAAAGCACGATGTCTGAGCCACGCTCCTCACGGTCGGCATCGTCGATCTCGTAGGCAGGACTACCGTCACAGCTCCACTTCACGGCCTTGCTGCCCTCCTTGTAGCTCTTAGTGATGATCTCCACCTTCTTCGACACCATGAACGACGAGTAGAAGCCCAGGCCGAAGTGACCGATAATGTTGTTGGCATTGTCCTTGTACTTCTCCAGGAAGTCGTTCACGCCCGAGAAGGCAATCTGGTTGATATACTTGTCAATCTCCTCCTCAGTCATGCCGATGCCATGGTCGCTGATGGTGATGGTACCCTTGTCAGCATCGAAACTGATGTGCACCGTCAGGTCGCCCAGATCGTCTTTGAACTCGCCCTTCTCGGCCAGCGTTTTCATCTTCTGCGTGGCATCGACGGCATTGCTCACCATCTCGCGCAGGAAAATCTCATGATCACTGTAGAGGAACTTCTTGATGACCGGAAATATATTCTCAGTCGTTACTCCAATGTTACCTTTTTGCATAGTCGTAATTCTTTTACTTTTTAACTTTTTACCTTTTTCTGTGCAAATATCGTGCCAAAACAGCCATCCTCTATAAAGTGTTTGCTCTCGCTACTCCGAAGCAATCTGTCAAGTAGTTTTTTCATGGGTTTTCTTTGCAGTCTATAAAATAATTAGTAATTTTGCAAAGGAAAATGAAGTAAACAAAATATGAAAAAAGCTATTTTGACTCTAACCGCTATGCTGGTCTTTCTTACTGCATGGTCACAGACCGACGAGATGACCAGACAGCAAGCAGACAAATTGGATTCTTTGACTATTAAGTTGGTGAACCAAGAACGGTATGAGGATGCCATAAAGGCCAAAGACCGGGAATTGACCATTCTAAAAGCATTATATGGAGAAAAGGATTCTACATACATTAAAGAACTGGCTGTCAGCGCCAAGCTATATTATAGAAACAGGCAACCTGAAGAGGCTGTGAACAAGATAGAAAAAGCCGCACAGTTATGGGCTGAGAATGTCAGCAACAGCGATGATCAATATGCTTTCTATCTGGATAATCTCTCCCTCTATCAAATTTCTATCCAGGAGTATGAAAAGGCAAAGGAAAATTGCAGGAAGGCATTGACTATCTACGAGAAGTTAGGCCGAAACGATTATGATTTGGCCGTCATCTTAATGCACATGGCTGAATCAAGCCACTATAGCGGTCAGACACAGGATGCTCTGATATATGAGTTGCGATCATTGAACATCATCAAGGATATATATGGCAAACATTCTGATGAATACATTGGCGAACTGCCATATTTGCAGAAATACTATCAAGCAGTGGGCGATGAGAAAAATGTAAAGAGAATAGAAGAAACAATAGAAAGACTTCAAAAGGAGATAGAAGATGGTATTGTGGACCTGCCAGAGCCTGTCAAGTTTGAAAGTGCAGAGATGTGCAAGGAGCATAACGGCGACGCCATGAAATGTATCCGCTACTATCTGACTCACAAGTTGAATGCTCCCCAAATGGATCAGGCCGCTCAGTATATTTTAAGCTGGAGCGAGGCGAGCAACGATGTGAACATTGTCATAGGAGAAGAGATCGGTTCATTGGCAACCTCTGAAAAGACGATGCCTTACCTTATTGCATACATGGCATCATATGATTATTATTGTCTAACAGAAAACATGAAGGAGCTCGACGAAAAGCACTTCATGTATGCCATCGATATTTTGTTGCAGTTTTATGAGCCCAATCGTGGTTTAACAGGCAAGGTTGAACTGCTGGAGCATTACCTGCAATTACAAAAGGAAGGGAAATTGGAGGAAGAACTTAGTAAGCAAACAACGACAAGCAAATGAAGACTGACGACATTCAATCGAGAAGTGATGACCAGCGACGATTACCCCACCCTCTTATTGCCGCCATCCCATTAGTGGTGCTCATAGGACTGCTGGCTGTGGTGATCACGCTCTTTGGCAGTGACTCGCTGAGCGGAGGCAGTCAGGTGGCATTGCTCATGGGGCTTGCCGTGTGCGTGTTCATCTCGATGGTGTTTTATCGTGTGCCATGGAAAGCCTTTGAGCAACAGATGATGGAGACGATGGGCGGCGTCTCTATCACCGTGCTCATCCTGCTGGCCGTGGGCATGCTGTCGGGCTCGTGGATGGTGAGCGGCATTGTGCCCACACTCATCTATTATGGCGTGCAGATACTGTCACCACAGTTCTTCCTCGTTAGTGCCTGTGTAATCTGCGCCCTGGTATCATTACTGTCGGGCAGTTCGTGGACGACGATTGCCACCATCGGCGTGGCGCTATTAGGTATCAGTCATGCGCTGGGCATCAGCGAGGCATGGGCAGCAGGAGCCATCATCTCGGGCGCATACTTCGGCGATAAGATGTCGCCTCTGAGCGATACGACCATCCTGGCATCATCATCGACAGGCGTAGATCTTTTTACACATATCCGCTATATGATGCTGACCACTACGCCGGCATTCATGCTGACACTCGTCATCTTCACCATAGCAGGACTGGGACAGGGCGGCGAAGATATCGTCCAGCATATCAGCCGCTACACGGAAGGGCTGGATGCCAAGTTCAATATCTCGATATGGACATTGCTGGTACCTGTGCTCACGGCGGTGTTGATAGCCCGTCGCGTTTCTTCACTCATCGTGCTGTTTCTCTCAGCATTGATGGCTGGTGTCGTGGCACTTATCATGCAGCCTCACATTCTCTCGGAGATTGCCGGCGACACCTCGCTAAGTACAGCAGGGGCGCTGACAAAAGGCCTTACCGTGACCTACTACGGAGCCACTGGCGTTGATACGGGCTATGCCGAACTGAACGAACTGGTATCGACAGGGGGCATGACGGGGATGCTGAACACCATCTGGCTCATCATCTGTGCCATGTGCTTCGGCGCAGCTATGGTGGCCAGTGGCATGATTGAAAGCATCACCCGTGTGGTCATCAGCTGGGTACGTAGCAGGCTGGGACTGGTGGCTTCGACGGCGAGTACGGGATTGTTCTTGAACATCACCACGGGCGACCAGTTCATCAGTATCGTACTGACGGCCAACATGTTCCAGAAAGTATATGAACAGCAAGGCTACGAGCCCCGACTGCTGAGCCGCACCTGCGAGGATTCGGCCACGGTAACGAGTGTACTTGTGCCCTGGAACACCTGCGGCATGACGCAGAGCACGGTGCTCGGTGTGCCTACCATCACCTACCTACCCTACTGCTTCTTCAACATTCTCAGTCCAATGATGACGCTTCTCATAGCCGCCATCGGCTGGAAGATCAAGAGACGGACGTAAAGAAAATGGGCTGTGCCACTTATGATGACACAGCCCAACGTTTATTCAGAAACACTTTACATGCCTGCGGCATTGGCTATCCACTGGTAGATACATGAGCAGATACCAAAGAGGACAATACCGATGGTGCAGATGGTGAGCGACGCGTTGATGGCCTTACCATGTGCAAAGGCAGGTAACGGATTGGCCTCCTGCTTAATATACATAGCCTTCACGATGAGCAGGTAGTAGTACAAGCTCACAACAGTATTAATCAAGGCGATGAACACCACAAAGTAGGGCCAGAAGGGCATACCGTCCTGACCGTTTACGCCAGCCATGAAGACGAAGAACTTCGAGAACATACCTGCGAACGGCGGAATGCCAGCCAACGAGAAGAGGGCGATGGTCATGATAAACGCCAGCTTCGGGTTGGTCTGGTAAAGACCGTTGTAGGCACTCATCTGCGTGCCTGCTCCAGCACGATGCTCTACTGCGCTGATGACAGAGAAGACCGACATGTTGGCCACCACATAGACCAGGACGTAGAACGTCAGGGCCGTCTGCGAGGCGGCAGGATCGGCACCAATGACAGCCAGCATGATATAGCCAGCCTGTGAGATACTGGAGAACGCCATGAAGCGCTTCAACTCGGTCTGGCGGATGGCCATGAGGTTACCCACAGTAATAGTGAGCATGATGACTACCCAAAGCATGGGTTGCCAGTAGGCGACCATCGAACCAAACACTTTCACCAGGATAATGGCCAGCGTCAGCGTGGCGGCACCCTTTGAGACAACAGACAGATAACCTGTGACAGGTGTCGGTGCTCCCTGATAGGTGTCGGCAGTCCAGAAGTGGAAAGGTACCAGCGAGATCTTGAAGCCCAGTCCGCTGAAGAAGAATACCATGCCAACAATTTCTACGGGCGAGGGATATGCAGTAAGAGCTGCGGCCACACCATCGTAGTAGAGCGTACCTGTAGCAGCATAAATGAACGAGATGCCAAAGAGCATGACACCACTACTGAAGGTAGCCGTGAGGATGTACTTGGCGGCAGCTTCGGCGCTATCCTTCTTTTTCTTGTCGAAGGCCACGAGGCATGCCATAGGCACGGAGGCCATCTCCAGACCAAGGAAGAACATGAGGAACGAGCCACTGGAAAGCATCACGTACATGCCGAGAAGCGTGGAAAGCAACAGCATGTAGAATTCACCTACATACCTCATCGGCTTATTCTCCCCTTCTTGAGCGGGGATGGGTGAAGCTATCCATGCCTGCGCCATTACCACGACGATAAACGTGCCGGCAGTAAGGATGACCTTCATCACATTGACAATGGGCGACGTGATATAAAGACCACCGAAGGCTTCGGCAGGCTCGGCCATGAAGCAGGGCACCAGCTGGCATAGCAGCAGGGCTCCCGTGAGCATGCCGAGCGTGAAGTTCTTGCGTGCGCTCTTGTGTAATGCAAAGTCAGCGCAGAACACGATAATCAAGGCCAGCACCAAGGTAGCCTCAGGAATCATATTTAAGAATTGACTGTAATTCATATCTTTGTCCTCCTAACTTTACATGACACCGATTGATTGTAAGATACTGCCTGCGCTCGGCGAGATGACATTGCTCACCCAGAAGGGGAAGGTGCCAAGACCGGCGACGCAGAAGATGAGGCAGATGACAGCGACGCGCTCGTCCCAAGTGGCATCGGTCAGTTCCAGATAGTGCTTGTTCTCCACCTCGCCATAGAGAATCTTGCCGACGACACGCAGAATATAGACAGCAGTAACGACAATACTTACACAGGCAATGATGGTGGCCACCATGCGGAACGACGTAGAGGGATCGCCAGCAACCGGATCGGCACCAAAGGCACCCACGAAGATGGTCATCTCAGCAATGAAGCCCGAGAAGCCCGGCAGGCCGAGGTTGGCCAGACCGGCAATGACATAGCCCACAGCCAGGAATGGCATAATCTTCATCAGACCTGCCAACTGACGGATGTCACGGGTGTGGGTACGGCCGTAGATCATACCGATAAGGGCGAAGAAGAGAGCCGTCATCAAACCATGTGACAACATCTGCAGGATAGCACCCGTAGCGGCCGTCTGGTTCATCATCAGGATGGCGAAGAGCACCAGACCGCAATGAGAAACTGACGAGTAGGCATTGATATACTTCAGGTCGGTCTGCACGCAGGCGCTCAAAGCACCATAGACCACAGAGATGGTCGTGAGGATAATGAATATCCACGACAACTCCTGAGCAGCATCAGGCAACAGGTACATAGCCACACGGAAGCAACCATAACCTCCAAGCTTCATCAGCACACCAGCGTGGAGCATCGACACGGCGGTAGGCGCAGAGGCATGACCGTCGGGCGACCATGTGTGGAACGGGAACAGGGCTCCCAGTACACCGAAGCCGATGAAGATGAAGGGGAAGAAGGCATCCTGAATGCCCACGGGGATAGCATGCGACGTGGCGGCTATCTCGTTCACGTTCATGGTGAACGTGCCACTATAGACACCATTGAAGTAGTAGATGCCCAGAATACCGAGGATGAGCAGAGCCGAGCCACCCATCAGCATCAGGGTCAGTTTCATGGCTGAGTATTCCTTATGGCCTGAACCCCATACGCCGATAAGCAGGTACATAGGTATCAGGGCCACCTCGTAGAACATGAACATGGTGAACATGTCGGTACAGATGAAGAAGCCAAACACACCTGTCGAGAGGAGGGTGAACCAAAGGAAGTATTCCTTGGTGAGGGGCTTCAGTTGCCACGAGGCGAAGGTTCCGGTGAAGACAATGATGCTCGACAGCAACAGCATGACCACGCTGATGCCATCGACACCCACAGCATACTTGATGTTGAGCGGTTTGAACCAATCGACACTGGCCGTGAGCAGCATCTCATCGGTGTTGCCACCGGCACGCTGCTGGATGAACCAGATGGTGAGCCACACAGAGAGTGCCAGCAGACACGATGCACCAGCCACCATCACGCCACGCACCTGATTGAGATTCTTGGCAAGCCACAATCCCAAAAGCATCAGGGCGGGGATTAAAACGAATAGACTTAATATATTCATAACTCTTATTCTTTTCTTAGATGCATAATAGGATTAATGTTAATGCGACAGCACCAGTGATGAACCACACAGCATAGCGGCGTACATCACCACTCTGCCAACAGCGGATACTCTCACCAGCCTCGTTGGCTCCCCATGCCATAAAGTTAAACGTGCCGTCAACAATATGGCGGTCGAACCAAGCAATAGGTGTGGAAACGCAACGGAAGATGATGCGATGTGTGACATACTGCCATATCTCATCCTGATAGAAACGCTTGTAGGCAGCACGGTGCAGTTTCGGGAACGTCTTGTACAGACGGTCAGCGATGGGCTGTTGCTCTCCTTTATATATATAGGTAGCAAGCGCGATGCTGCACAGGGCAACGATGGTCGAAACCAAAGCCACCTGAGTGTCGAAATGGATGGTATAGTCGTGGCCGTCGGCAGTAACGAACGAGCCGAAGCTGCCGCCCCACCCTAAGAATCCGGCCAGTGTGCTGTAGATACCCACACCCACGGTGATGACTGAAAGCACGATGAGGGGGATGGTCATCGACAGCGGAGCCTCATGCGGCGTGTGGTGAGCATGTGCCTCCTTGTTCTCCGTACCCCAGAAGATGCCGTAGTACAGACGGAACATGTAGAAGGCAGTCATGGCGGCAATGCCCGTCATAATCCAACCGACCACTGGACTATAGTTCATGCAGGCCGAGATAATCTCATCTTTCGAACTGAAGCCCGAGAAGAAGGGAATACCGGCAATGGCCAGACAGCTGATGAGGAATGTGATATGCGTCACGGGCATGTACTTGCGCAAGCCACCCATCAACGCCATCTCGTTCGAATGCACGGCATGGATGATACAGCCGGCACCAAGGAAGAGGCAGGCTTTGAACATGGCGTGCGTAAAGAGGTGGAACATTCCGGCAAGGTAGCCCACACTTCCTGGGTGCTCATGACCGGTGATAGCCTCGGTGCAGACGCCGAGTGCCACCATCATGAACGCAATCTGCGAGATGGTAGAGAAAGCCAGCACACGTTTGATGTCGCTCTGGGCACAGGCCACCGCTGCAGCATAGAAAGCTGTGATGACGCCCACCCATACGACGATGCTCATGGCCTCGGGTGCATACTGAATCCACAAGGGGAACATGCGGGCAATCTGGAACACACCAGCCACCACCATCGTAGCGGCATGGATGAGAGCCGACACAGGCGTGGGGCCTTCCATAGCGTCGGGCAACCAGATGTGCAAGGGGAACATGGCACTCTTACCGGCACCGCCAATGAACATCAGCACCAACGCCGTAGGCAAGATAAAGCCGCCAGCGGCCAGCGCCTTGTCGATATTACCTGGGATGAACGGCGTAGTGCCTGCACCCATCAGGATGTCGGTACCCTGTCCTGCAAACGAGAAACTGAACGAATCGGTGAAGTAGCCGAACGTCAGAATACCGATAAGGAAGAACATATCGGCGAAGCGCGTCACGATGAATGCCTTCTTAGAGGCGGCAATGGCAGGCTTCAGCGGATAGTAGAAGCCGATAAGCAGGTAGCTGCTCACACCCACGAGTTCCCAGAACATGTACATCTGGAAGATGTTCGTGGCCAGCACTAAGCCGAGCATCGACATAGTGAAGAGCGAGAGGAAAGCGTAATAACGCTGGAAGCCCTTCTCGCCGTGCATATAGCCGAAAGAGTAAATGTGCACCATGAACGACACCGTTGAGATGACAATGAGCATCATCACCGAAATAGGATCGAGCAGGATACCCATATCAAAATGGAGGTTACCTAAGGGTAGCCATGTGAAGTTCACAGGCACGATGGTCTGATAGACACCCTCCACGCGGTCAGCGGTGAAATAGCTGAAAGCCGTGATGTAGGAAAGCAGCGTCACCAATCCAAGCGAACAGGTACCGATGAGTCCGGCCACCTTATGCTTCATCTTCATACCTGCCAGTCCGAGTACAATAAACGACAGCAGGGGCAGGAGAAGAATCCAAATAGTATATCCGTATTGCATCATCTTCTATCAGTTTTTCAGGTTTGTAATACTATCTACACTATCGCTATGGAAGTGACGATACACATTGATGATAATGGCAATGGCCACAGCACTCTCTGCAGCAGCTACACCAATGACGAAGAGCGTCATGAACATGCCTTCCATGCCATTAGGATAGAGCAGGCGGTTGATTGCGGCGAAGTTGATATCGACAGCATTCAGCACCAGCTCCACAGAGATGAGCATGGCAATCAGGTTGCGGCGAGTTACGAAGCCGAAAACGCCAATGAAGAACAGCAATGCGCTCAAAGCGAAGTAACATTCAACTGGTATCATGCGTCTTTCTCCTCCTTTCTAGCCACTACGAGGCCACCGATGATGCATGCCAGCAGGAATAACGAGATAAACTCGAAGGGCAGCACATACTGATACTTCTCACTACCTACGAGGGCAGTACCTATCTCATTCATAGGAACCTCCACATCAGCCACACTCTCATTGATAATGAAGCCAGCCTTGAAGAGGATAAAACAAACGACTACGAGACCTGCCAGAGCTGCCAAGCCTCCACTGATAAGGCGACTGGCCTTGACATGCTCCACCAGTCCCTGCAAGGTACGCTTCGATACCAGCTGGATGGCGAAGACATAGATCATCGTCACGCCACCTGCATAGATGGCAATCTGGGCAGCACCGAGGAAGGTGTAGTCGAGCAGGAAGTAGATGCCTGCTACACCAAAGAGCACAAACAACATATATGTTGCGGCTCGCATGATTCGCGTTGTCGTCACGCATAGCAAAGCTGCGCCAACAATGACGAACGCGAGTATGATAAACATGATTGTATTACCCATCGTTTACTTTTTTTTAGTGTTAAACGTTCCGGCTGTCCATTCAGCACCGCCGTCAATGAGGTTGGGCAACGAACCGCCCTGATAAACCTCTGCGTTGAGGTGGAGCACCAGTTTGTTGCGGTCGAACACGGCGTTCTCGAAGTCATTGGTGAACTCGATGGCGTCGAAGTTGCAGGCATTAGTGCAGAGCTGACAGAACATGCAGTCGCCCAAATCGTATTGATAGTCGTCGAGCACCTTCTTCTTCTTGCCCGTCTCGGGATCTTCTGCCATGTGGGCCGTAATCTTGATAGTGCCGTTGGGGCAGGCTTTCTCACACAGCGTGCAGGCAGTACACTTATAAGCACCATTCTCGTCACGCTTAAACACTAAGCGTCCGCGATGACGGGCTGAGACGTGCAACGTTGTCTTGCGGTTCTCAGGGTACTGCTCTGTCGATTTGTTGGTGAAGAAGTCCTTAAAGTATTCCTTCCAAGTCACCTTCATGCCCGTGGCGAGCGTCTTCATGCCGTGCCCTATCTCTCCGAAATATCCTTTGGAGCCCCCTAAGTTAGGGGGTTGGGGGTCTGAACGACCCACCTGTATGTTTTCTTTCTCTTTCATATTTCGTTAATAACATTATTTATCGTTCCCCTTTCTTAAGCGGTTGGTTCGCTTGTTCAGACCCCCAACCCCCTAACTCAGGGGGCTTGTGTTAAAGATACCACCCCATAGCCACCATGACGGTCATCAGCACAAGGTTGATGAGCGACAGGGGCATGAGGTACTTCCATTCGAGCTTCAGAATCTGGTCGATACGCAGACGGGGGAACGTCCACTTGATCCACATGAGTAGCCACACCACGGTAAGCGTCTTTCCGAAGAACCAGACGATGCCGGGAATATAGTTCATCACCGTGTCGAAGCCCTCCACACCAATATTAATGGGAGCCCAGCCACCGAGGAACACCATCGTGGCGATGCCTGCAATAATAAAAAGATTGAGGAACTCGGCTAAGTAGAAGAAGCCGAAGCCCATACCGCTGTACTCGGTGTGGTGTCCAGCCGTCAGCTCGCTCTCAGCCTCAGCCATATCGAACGGGCCACGGTTGGCCTCGGCGTTACCAGCGATGAGGAACGTTACGAAAGCGATGATGGCAGGAATATGGCCCTTGATGATGAGCCAGTTCCATGGACCCGTCTGATACTCCACAATGCCACTCACCTGCATCGTGCCTGTCAGGACGACGGCGGTGATGAGGCAGAGGCAAAGCGACATCTCGTAACTGATCATCTGCACGGCACCACGCATGGCACTCACCACAGAATACTTGTTGTTAGAACCCCAGCCAGCCAGGAAGATGCCCACCACGCCGATTGACGAGATGGCAGTAATGAGGAACAGACCCACGTTAAAGTCGAGAATGCCCATACCATTGTTCCAGGGCAGGAAGCAGAACGTGCCCACCGATGCCACAATCACCAGCACGGGTGCAATGGCATAGAGTAGCTTGTCGGCCTTATCGACGAAGAAGATCTCCTTGATGAGCATCTTCAGCACATCGGCAAAGATCTGCAGCAAGCCCCAGTAGCCTACGCGCATCGGGCCTAAGCGGCACTGGAAGTAGGCGCAGACCTTACGCTCCATGAAGATCATCAGGCAGGCAATCAGTGCGTAAGCCGTCAGCACAATGACGCCGATAAGCACGCACTCAATCAATATCGACAGGAAGTCTCCCAGCCCCAACGTCTGGCGCAGGAGATTGTCGAACCATGTTGTTACTATACTAAAATCAAACATATTTCTATCGGTCTATATCAGGAATAACTACGTCAATAGCGGCACAAGTGGCAATGAGGTCAGCAATCTTCTGACCACGCAGCATCGGGTCGAAAGCGCCGACAAGCGAGAGACCCATCGGACGCATCTTCATGCGATAGGGGCTCTTGTCGCCACGAGAGTCAAGATAGATGCCAAACTCACCTGCAACACCTTCGACAGCATAGTACCACTGTCCCTCGGGCACCTTGATGATGGGCTTCTGCTTCACGTAGAAGTCGCCCTCAGGAATATTGTCGATAAGCTGCTCGATGATGTTCAGGCTCTGGTACATCTCTTGGATGTGCACGAGGTAGCGTCCCATCGAGTCGCAGGTTTCAGTAGTACACTGTTCCCATTCCACCTTGTCGTACATGTCGTAGGGATGATTCTTGCGCACATCATTCTTCCAGCCCGAGGCACGTCCGGCAGGACCTGTGACGGCATAGCTGATGCAATCTTCAAGGCTCATCGGGCCACAGTTCTCCAGACGGTTGTGGGTGATGACATTGTCGCCAAACACATCCATATACTCCTGAATCGTCGGACGCAGATACTTCACCAAATCCTTCACGTTCTTCACAAAGTTCGGATCGATGTCATCCTGCAGGCCACCTATTCTATAATAATTCTGAATCAGACGTCCACCCGTGGTCTCCTCCATGCAGTTCAGTACGTGCTCACGGTCACGCATACCGTAAAGGAAAGCGGTCAGGGCACCCAGGTCCTGAGCAACGCAGGAAGTGAACAACAGGTGAGAATCCAAACGCTGAAGCTCGTCCATAATGGTACGGATGTACTTGATACGGTCGGTCAGCTCTACTTCCATCGCCTCCTCAATGACACCTACCAATGCGTGGCGGTGCTGCATGGCGCCTAAGTAGTTAAGACGATCAGTCAGGGCAAGCGTCTGGGGATAGGTCATCTGCTCCCACATCTTCTCGATACCACGATGGATATATCCGAAGTGCGGATAGATTTTCTTCACTACCTCGCCTTCGAGAACGGTTTGCAGGCGCAACACGCCGTGTGTGGCAGGATGCTGAGGGCCAATGTTGATGACATAGTCATCGGTATTGAACAGTCTGTTCTGATTCGACTGCAGATGACCGTCATTGTCGATGAAATACTCCAGGCCGTAGTTGGGCTCGTCGTCATCCTCTAATGAATATTCATCGTTGAACTTCCAGTCCTTGCGGAAGGGATAGCCCTTGAAGTCGCTACGGAGGAAGAGGCGGCGCATGTCAGGATGGCCCAGGAATACGATGCCATAGAAATCATAGACCTCACGCTCCAGAAGGTCGGCTACTCGCCAGACATTCGAGACGGTGGGGATGAAATACATGAGCTGGCCATCAGTATCACCTGTGCCGTTGCTCGACATACCGTCGCCACAGACCTGTGTCTTGGCCAGCATCTTCACGGAGCAACGCTCATGCGTCTTGGTGTTTTCTAAAATATAGATACAGCCCAGACTGTTCTCGCCGAAGTCCTCGCCAACGATAGTCACCAGGTAGTCGAAGCCCTTCTGCTCCTTTAAGTTCTGCATTTCCTTAGCGAACTTCTCAAACTCAAATGATAAGAACTCTAATTTCATGCCTTTACCTCCTCATTATTCATTACTAATTGCTCATTTTTCATTTCATCAATAAAGTCCTGTGGAACTTCGTTGATGACCAGCGGTTCGCGGCGATGGTCGCCTAACTGGTTGCGGAACGTCAGTTCCTCGTTGCTCACGCCCAGCTCGCGCTCCTCGGCCGTCTGCTTATGATTGGCACCGCCGAAGAACTTCTCGATTTTCACTTTGCGCTGCAACTGCATCATGCCATAGAGGATAGCTTCAGGACGGGGAGGACAACCAGGGATGAACACATCGACGGGCACAATCTCCTCGATGCCCTTCACAACATGGTAGCTCGATTTGAAGGGACCTCCGCTGATGGCGCAACCACCCACGGCAATGACATACTTCGGCTCGGCCATCTGGTCGTAGAGACGCTTCAGGGCAGGAGCCATCTTGTGAGTAATGGTGCCGGCACACATAATCAGGTCGGCTTGACGGGGAGAGTTACGCGTCACTTCAAAGCCGAAGCGGGCAAAGTCGTAACGGGCACAGCCACAAGCCATAAACTCGATACCACAGCAACTCGTTGCAAAGGTGAGCGACCACAGCGAGTTCGAGCGGCCCCAGTTGATGAGGCGGTCCAGCGAACCCGTAATCACATTCACCCCACCCTCGTGCAGCTCGTCGATGATCTGCTCCAGCGACTCGTTGTCTTTCCATTCCTCGTAGGGAATAGACTTGATCTTGGGTTTCTTTACTTCCATTCCAGTGCTCCTTTCCGCCAGGCATAGGCCAGGCCAAATACTAAAACCAACAAGAAGAATCCGATGCTCAGCAAGGCTGCTGCACCGAATTGCTTCACGACTACTGCCCATGGATACAGAAACACCGTTTCCACATCGAACATGAGAAACAGAATGGCGAACAGGTAGTAGCCCACATGAATAGGAATCCAGCTCGAGCCGCGCGTGGGAATACCACTCTCATACGGTTCGCCTTTCACCTTTGCATACGAGCGCGGACCTATCAGCTTAGCAATGATGTAAGCCGCCGCCACCAATGTAATTCCCGTCACAATGACGGTAACTAACAAAGTGAAATTCATAAACTATTTAAATGTTATAACAATTTGTTTTTTCGATTTCTCGCAACGCAATTTGTAATTGCGGTGCAAGGACGGTGCAAGCCGAACGCAATCAAGTATGATTGAATTGCTGAGGCGCAGCCCGTTCTCGCAGCTTTCGGCTGCAAAGGTACAACAATTTTTGCAATTAAACGACATATTTATGAAAAAAGGTGAAAAAAACTGACGAGGGTCAATTATTCCAGCACCATCTTGTCAATATCTGGCATCCATTCGCTGTCGTTGCTGAGGCAAATGCTGTTACGGCCCTTCTTCAGGTTCACATCAATTGCGATGCCGACAGGCTGGTTCCAGTCGTGGGCATCGGCCTTCAGCGTGGTGATGCGCTGGCCGTTCACCGTGAGGTCCATCGTGCGATCCTCGCCACTGAAACAGGTAATAGTCATGCGACGTGTGCCAGCCTTCTTCACATAGACATCGTTCCACTGGATATCATTACCCTCGCGACCACCGAGCCATCCTGCCTTGTAGCCTCCGCTGGCCTCAGACAATGCAGTATAGATACCCGACTTCACATCCTGATTGTTGCGCAGTTCCTGATAGGCAGGCAATAGCGCCGTCTCGGCTTCATAGACCTTGCGTTCCAGGCGCTTCTGGCCCTTCACACGGAATATCTTTGTGCCGTGGGCTGGAATCTTCAGAGGAATGGGGTTCATGTCGTAGAGATAGTCCAACTGGGCAAAGCAGTCATAATACTGCACGGCGCCACCAAGGTCGATTGTAGCAGGATTGAGTATCACCTGTTGCTCGCTGTCGCTGGGATTGTAGATAGCCACAGCACGCTCCTTGCCGTTCAGCTTCTTGATGTCCTTCACCATGATGTAGCATTCGCCTTGTTTCTCGGCCACGTAGGCCTGCAGGTGGAGCTTATCCTGATTCAGGGCGATGAGGTCTTTGTTGCAGAGCAGCTTCAGCGACTCAGGACGGATGTTACGCGTGTCACAGCCAATGAGCAACGGCGACGACATGATGCACCACATGCCGAAGTGCGTCTCGTCCTCCACCTGCGACATCGAGCGGCCCACCTCCAGCATGTCCATATCGTTGTAATGGCCGTCGTGACAATAGGCACTCAAATACAGATTCTCGGCCAGAATGCCACGCACGCTTCTCCAAGCATCAAAGATGTCGCCCGTCGTGCGCCAGGAGTCAGCCACATCGGCGCCCCACGTACCAGGGAAAGCCCAGCGGCACATGTTATACACGATATCCTTCTTACCACAGTTCTTGATGGCATTCGAAATCTTGGTATATTGCTCGCGCTCGTCGAGGTGCATGTGGTTGCCGCCACAGTAATCCACCTTGATGAAATCAAAATCCCAGTCGATGAAGTAAAGATGGCAGTCTTGATCCTCGTGACCTGCGAAGCCCACACCCATACCCCATGCGTGACGGTTGCCACTTCCACAGGTATTATCGCCAGCATCGCTGTAGATGCCGGCCTTCAGTCCGAGCATATGAATATAATCTACCAACGGGCGCATGCCGTTAGGAAACAGCTTAGTATTCAGGCGCAGATGACCATCCTCGCCACGACCGTCCCAATAGCCGTCGTCGATGTTCACATAAAGATAGCCTGCCTGCTGCAAACCGTTCTGGTGCATGGCATCAGCCTGACCCTTGATGAGATCCTCATTGATGTTGAGGGCAAACGTGTTCCACGAACTCCAGCCCATCGTGGGAGTACGCTGAGCAAAAGCGACTACTGCAAAGCATGTCAGCATCGCAAGAAGGATTGTTTTACGCATAGTTAGTCAGTTTGAAATGATTAAATTTGTCGAGGTTTTTATTTACAGATGCAAAAATACTACTTTTTTTTGAATTTTGAGCATTTTTCTTCAAAAAAATGAAAGACGAGGGCCATTTTCTGCAAAAAATTGAAGCCAAAACCACCTTCCTTGACTTCTTCAAACTTGCATTTGCACGTTTTTTAATCATATTTTCTACTTTTTCTTCAAAAAAATGCGGTTTTAAACGTTAAAAATCAGAATATCTGTCACTATTGTCACCATATCTGCACCTATTTATCTCATTATCACACAATAGTTTACAAAGAATCAGAGCAGAAGTGCAGATTTTTTTTAGAAAAAACTCAGGAGTGCGCACGCGCATGCGCGCGTGAGAAACGTAAAAAGAAGGCACCTTTTGGCCTAAAAGAAGGCACCTTTTCCCCCAAAAGAACGCCTCTTTTCCCAATAAAGAACGCTCCAAAAATGATTTTGGAGGCTCCAAAATAAATTTAGAAGCCTCCTATTTAAATATCTTCCTGTTCGTAGTAGTATGAATAGTCGATACCCTTCATAAAAATATCACGGTCGTCAATCTTGTCTGTCATTGCTCCTTGCAGGAGAACCTTGATGGACTGGGCATTCGTCGTACTCAAGCGCATGGCTTCCAGATAGTCTTTCTTGTCTATCTTACTCCAATCAACACACAGCCTCAGGCGCTTCTTGAAAATCAAATCGAGCCAGATGCGTGTACTACGGCCATTACCCTCCATAAAGGGATGTGCCACGTTCATCTCCACATATTTATTCGCAATCTCGTCGAACGTCGTCTCTGGCATATTCTCAATGATGTTCAAATTCTTCATCAGATATTCTGCACGACAGAAAAGTGTACCATCCTTCCATATCGTTTTAGTACGTATCTTACCCGCAAAGTCATATAGTCCGCCGAAGATATAGGCGTGAATCTGTTGCAAGCATTTCACGGTGCCTGGCTCCATACTGTCAATCAAACCACTCTCAATGAGAGTATAAGCTTTCTTCTTACTCTGTCCGTCAATACTATTGTGCTTACTCATATTATCTGCTCATCTGCCCTTCGACCACATTATTCTTTACACATATTTTCTTTCAGCCTACAAAGATATAAAGAATTTCCGACAATCAAGTACGACAATCGGGAAATTATGAATTATTTGCAGAAATAGAGACTAATATTCAAGAAATGGAAGGTCTGCAAATGACTCCGACTCACGACAACAAAAAATATCTGTCTGCGCAATTTCAGCCTTCACAATGTCTTTTATCTTTTGCCGGAATTTGCCATAGTTTTCTAAACGTTCTATCTCTTCACGTCGCGCTTTACTGATAGCGACGAACTTCTCCTCGCGCTCAATGCCAAGGTATTGACGGCCTAAAAGATTAGCTGCTATGCCCGTAGTGCTACTTCCTGCAAACGGGTCAAGAATCCAAGCCCCTGACTTTGTTGATGCCAAAATGATGCGACTCAACAAGCCCAGTGGCTTCTGTGTGGGATGTTTGCCACACGTCTTCTCCCAAGGTGCAATAGCTGGCAATCGCCAAACATCTGTCATCTGCTTGTCGCCGTTGATATGCTTCATCAACTCATAATTGTAGTAATGTGGCACCTTCGCTTTTTTGCGAGCCCAAATAATGAACTCTGTGGAATAGGTAAAGTAGCGACAAGAAATGTTGGGTGGTGGGTTTGTCTTGGCCCATGTGATGACATTAAGAATCTTGTAACCTAACTCCGTTAGGCAATTAGCTACGGAGAAAATATTATGATAGGTTCCTGAAATCCAAATCGTGCCGTTGTCTTTTAGCATCTCTCTGCACAATGACAGCCATTTTAGGTTAAAAGCGTTGATATCTTCCTGAGGTATGCTTTTGTCCCAATCACCTTTATCTACACAAACCACCTTTCCGCTCTGCACACTAATGCCACCACTCGAAAGGAAATACGGTGGATCGGCAAATATCATGTCGAACTTGAATTCGAATTGAGGCAATAGTTCTAACGTATCACCACAAAGCAAATTAAAGTCGTGGGTGGGGGATTTATAGTAGGGGGTTATCATCCTTTCAAGCCTTCAATAAATGAACTTATGTTTGTGAGATTATATACGCTTGGGATGATGGAATATGCTTCCTGAAGTTTATTCTTAGCACTATTCCATCCAATACCATCTGTAATCCATACGAACTCAAATCCAGAAACAGAGTTAATCTTAGGAGCAATATCCGAATAAGAACGTGCAACCTCATTTAGCTTGCTACCACCGCCACTATAGAAATTAACTTCTATCAAATAAGTCTTATCTTTGGTCTTGACAACAAAGTCAAATCGCTTCTCATCATCACCAAGGACTTTTGTAATCTCAGGCCACTCACTTGAATAAACCTCCTGACGAAAACGAATTCCATTCTTTTCAAGGATACGTGCCACCATACCTTCCATCACATGTCCGCTCCGATTCTTGCGAGCATTCGTGTCCAGTCCTGTTTCTATACCAAATACATAATCAACAAGGTCTTTTATTTTCTTTGATTGAAATATCTCTGTCAATCCTGTATTGTCAAGAAATTCCATTACGCCGTCAATAGATTCAAACAGAGAGTCAAGAACCACACAATTTCCCAGACTATCAAGGACTTTTTTCTTGCCCTCGCTACGTACTGCGATTAGGATGTTCATAACATTGAAAGCGGACTTATCGCGTTTCCATATTGTTTCTACTGACTTTCGCATATCAGTAGAGCCAATGAGACTGTTCAGCATGCAAAGACTGAGTTTAATATCCTCAACATTTTGTGAAATCTTATCAAAGTCGCAGAAGAAATCCAATGTCTGGTTGGTCTCTTGAAGCTGAGACATAAACTTATTGAAATCTTTAGCCATATCGTTTATCCTACTAATTCAACGAAATCTTCATTCTCGATAGAATACATCCTGATTTTGTCCTCATAAGTTAAGTCCACACTATTTCTGCGGATTCGCCCTATTTGAGGTGCAATGATATATACAGAAACTTTTTCAAATTCATCCACTTTTGTGACTGCTTGCAACCATTTCAGGTAACGGTTCACTTGCTCGTATGCTGCCTTTGTGGCTTTTTCTTTCTTCAGTTCTATCACCACATTAGGGATTGTGCCGTTCTTGATAGGATTGTTCATGCTGTACAAGCAAATGTCAGCTCTATCCATTTCTGATGGTTTAAATGGCGATATAGGTACTTGTCGGCATAGAACATAATCATCTGTAAGGAAATCAGCAAATGGTTTTAAGGAAGCCAGTATCGTAAATTCCAGCTGAGCTTCATTTACCAAATTCTCATCCAACGAAACAAATTCATCATTGAAAACTGTTTCTTTTCCTTGTTTGTCAATTTCGCCCAAACCATCAAACTCAATCCTCTTCGTGCTTTTTGAGACGAGTTCTTTGAGGGTCTTGACTTCACCTGGTGTTAGCGTACAAAATCCCATTCCTTGCATACTATTCGAGGGCAAAGGATAAGGATATTTGCCTAACTCAAAATATAGGTCATCGGAAATTATATACTTCCCGCTGTCGGCATTCTGAAAGAATTGGAACATGAAAGGCTGCGCCTTATTAGGTCCATCTTTACTAATTTTGAAAACTCCAGGCTCATCTGTTGCTATATAATTCTTGCGCTCGGATTCATCCCAAAACAATTCCGCATCTGCTTTTCTTCCTAACGGACTTGTCTGACCATTCAGATAAAACGAACCAATATCTTTGTTGCCGTATATTTTGCCACCATAAACGATTTTGCGTTTCAAGAAAAAGAATACATCTGTTCCTTCTCGACTACAAGCATAGTCTGCGAGAATAGCATAATAACGACTTCGTGCACTAGGTTTGGGAGTCATAACAGGCTTCATCAAAAAACCATAAAGTCCCTTGTCAAGATATAATTTCAAGGAACCTTCATCGTATAAAGCTATAAAGAGGCCACCATTGATTTTTGAGGAATCTACATCCTCCGCTAATATCGTTGGTGAATTTAACGCGAAGTCCAAATCAGATTGCTTCATACTACTATTACATATATAGTTCTTAATCAATAGTTCGGTTAGTTTACCACGTTTACTTGGATTCGCATTAATGGCACGAGAGGCAAAAACACGATGAATATGAAAATTGGCATAGATATCCTCGAAGAATGTATCCTCTGGATTCTTGGCAGAACAATCCGCATTACTAAGCATCCATTTAACGTTGGGTTGTTCATTGAGGCGTGAGCAGAAATTACGCAAACGTAGCTGCTCATTGTCGTTGAACTCTTCTTTGGCATATGAATTGAAGCTCGAAGTGGCATTTAGCGGACGATATGGAGGGTCAAAATAGAAGAAGTTTTGGCCTTCACCCATGTAATTTGCAGTATTCTCAAAGTCACCATTGAGAATTGTGACATTTACTTGATTCAGCAATTCGCTGTCAGCCTGTATTGTATCTGCATTACAAATAGTTGGATGAAGGTTGCGACCAAAAGGCACGTTGAATTTGCCTTTGCCATTAACGCGATATAATCCATTGAAACACGTGCGGTTCAAGAACATCATGTATTTCGTACGGTCAACATCATCGAGTTTGTTTTCATTAAAGTTATTCCTTACATTCAGGAAGTATTCCTTTTTGGCCTCTTCATCTGTCTGCGAGAAGTAATCTTGCTCCAAAGCAGAAAGCCTGCGTATCAACTCTTCATGTTGCTCCTTGATGACACGATAGGCAGTCACAAGATGGGGATTGATGTCGTTGATTACTGCATGAATGATATTAGGAAACTTACGGAGCATGTGGAACAGCATGGCTCCTCCACCCACGAATGGTTCAATATAGGTAAACCTCTGCCCATGCAAATCGTCAGGCAGATGTTCGTCAAGTTGTGATAAGAGTTGTCCCTTTCCACCAGCCCATTTCAAGAAAGGCTTTGCTTCTGTACTCATCGTCTTTTTGTCTCTTTGCTGTGGACAAAAAGAAAGCGCACCTCCTCCGTTTTCCAACTCCAGACAAAGGCAGTCCACCACAGAAGCCCATACAGAGAGAAGGAAAGGAAGGGGGTACGCCTATACAGGATAGGCGTATCCGCATTCCCCGAGACTCTCTGTATAAATGTTTGGTGGACTTTTATGTCTGAGGTCTCTTCGAACTTAGATACTGCTATCTAATTTCCACAATGTCAATTGCGCTCATGATGAGTATCAAAAGCGGTGCAAAGTTAGTCATTTCTTCTGAAAACTACAAGCACTCATCCCGATTTTTCATCTTTTACGCTGATTTCTGTTACTTTGTAGTCAGAATCATCCAGCACAATCAGACATTTTCGATACATTTGCCTCACGCGTTCTGTGGCTTTGTCCTCGTCATCAGCCTCTACTTCCACAATGCGGCTTAGTACCTCTAACACTTCTATGCTGTACTTCTTCATACAACATGCAAAGTAACACAAAAAAGATGAGAATAACGATATTAGATCAAAACTTAACAAAAAAGATCAAAATTGATCAAATACAATCCTCGCGAAAGCTGGGATTCTTGCAAATATGCAAGCGACCAAAGGTCGAGCAGGTCAAAAAGAATCAAGAAACGAGAAAGATAACAGCATTTTTTTCTCAGACAATCGAAAATCGTTTGTTTTATTCGGGAATTATTTGTATCTTTGCACGCAGAAAGAGAATAATATTGGCACACCTTTTGCTACTGATAGGACGTAAGGTAAAAAGCCAACATAGAGAAATAGATGACAAGCCAGTTTTCACCCAAGGTATCTGAGATACTGTCCTACTCGCGCGAAGAAGCGGCACGCCTGGCCTCAAGCTCCGTTGGGCCAGAGCATCTGCTGTTAGGACTGTTGCGCATGCAGGACGGGCCTGTCATTGATGTGTTCCACCGTCTGCGACTGGACATCCCCCAGCTGAAATACAACCTGGAGGCGAAAGTGCGACAGGATGACATTACGAAGCCCATCAACACCCATGAGCTGGTGCTGAACGAACGGGCATCGAACATCCTGAAGCTGGCCGTGCTTGAAGCACGCATCCAGCGACAGCAGCGTGTGGATGAGCAGCACTTGCTGTTGGCCATCCTGCACGATCAGATAGACAACGGAGCCAAACAAATTCTTGAACAGAACGACATGAACTACGACGACGTTTTGAGCCTGCTCAAGGCTCAGCAATCGCCCATGAGTGGCATCAGTCTTCCTGACGAGGACGAGGAGGAATATGAAGAGCATTCCGCTGACAACTCAGCAGGAAACAGCAATACTGCCTCGACAACGCAAACCGCTCAGAAACAGAAGAGTAAGACACCTGTGCTCGATAATTTCTCGACCGACCTTACGATAGCTGCAACTGAAGGAAAACTCGACCCCATTGTGGGGCGCGAGCGCGAAATTCAGCGTGTGTTAGAGATACTGGGAAGGCGCAAGAAAAACAACCCCATCCTGATAGGCGAACCTGGTGTGGGCAAGAGTGCCATCGTTGAAGGACTGGCACAGCTGATCAGTCAGCGCAAGTGCTCGCCGATGTTCTTCGGCAAGCGCATCGTCAGCCTCGACATGACAGGTATCGTGGCCGGCACGAAATATCGCGGACAGTTTGAGGAGCGCATCAAGGCGCTGTTGAAAGAGCTGGAGCAGAACCAGGACATTATCGTCTTTATCGACGAGATTCACACCATTATAGGTGCTGGAGGCTCGGCAGGAGCGATGGATGCTGCCAACATCATGAAGCCCGCCTTGGCCCGTGGCACCATCCAGTGCATCGGAGCCACCACACTCGACGAATATCGCAACTCCATAGAGAAGGACGGAGCCTTGGAGCGCCGTTTCCAGAAAGTCATTGTGGAGCCCACCACTACTGAGGAGACGCTGGCTATCCTGCACAACATCAAGGATCGCTACGAGCGCCATCACCACGTGGAGTTTACCGATGACGCCATTCTGGCATGTGTCAAATTGACAGAGCGCTATATTGCAGACCGTGCCTTCCCAGACAAGGCCATCGACGCGATGGACGAAACGGGGTCGCGCGTACATTTGAAGAATGGCACCATCCCACCTGAGATTACTGAAAAGGAAAAGGAACTGGAACGTGTGAAAGAACGCAAGCAGAGTGCCGTGCGTGGCCAGAACTTCGAGCTGGCCGCCAGCTATCGCGACCGTCAGACGGAATTGGAAGCCGAATTGGTGGCGTTGACCGAACAGTGGCAGAGCGGCAACAGCGACGACCGTCAGACGGTGACTGAGGAAGAGGTGGCCCACGTGGTGTCGATGATGACAGGCGTGCCCGTACAGCGCATGGCCGAGAGTGAGGGCATCCGCCTGAAAGGTATGGCCCAAGAATTGAAAGCTGCTGTCATTGCACAGGACAAGGCCATCGACAAGCTGGTACGTGCCATCCAGCGCAACCGTGTGGGTCTGAAAGACCCTAACCATCCCATCGGCGCCTTCATGTTCCTTGGTCCGACAGGCGTAGGCAAGACCTATCTGGCCAAGAAGCTGGCCGAGTTCATGTTCGGCTCGCCCGAGGCCCTGATCCGGGTAGATATGTCGGAATACACAGAGTCGTTCAACGTGAGTCGTCTCATCGGCGCACCTCCAGGATATGTGGGCTATGAGGAAGGCGGACAGCTGACTGAGCGCGTTCGTCGCAAGCCCTACTCCATCGTGCTGCTCGACGAGATAGAGAAGGCTCACGGCAATGTCTTTAACCTCCTGCTACAAGTGCTGGACGAGGGACGATTGACTGATGGCAACGGCCGCTTCGTAGATTTCAGGAATACCGTTATTATCATGACCTCGAATGCCGGAACCCGTCAGCTGAAGGACTTCGGGCGTGGCGTGGGCTTCACAGCCGGCAATGCCGGTTTGGCCATGAACGAGCAAGACCGCGAGCATGCACGCTCTATTGTGCAGAAAGCGCTGTCGAAGCAGTTCTCGCCTGAGTTCCTGAACCGTTTGGACGAGATTATCACCTTCGACCAGCTGGATCTCGACGCTATCAAGCAGATTGTGAATGTGGAGCTGAAGCCCCTGTTGAAGCGCATTGCCGATCAGGGATACCAGGTAGAGTTGACCAACGAAGCCCGTGAGTTTGTAGCCACGAAGGGCTATGACGTGCAGTTCGGAGCCCGTCCGCTGAAGCGTGCCTTGCAGAACTATGTCGAGGACGGCATCTGCGAGCTTATCATCAACGGCGAACTGCCCACAGGCAGCACCATTATCGTGGATAAGAATCCCGAGAAAGAAGAGCTTACTTTCACGCAACAGCAGGGAACAGTAGAAGAAAATAGTTAAAGATTCATAAATCATACAGCAAACACAGGGCGCAAGGGGCTCATTCTCAAAGATTTTGAGTACCTTTGCGCCCGCTTTGTGCCCCGCATGGGGCAATAGGGGTTGGAACAGGCGCTGGCTCCTATGTATTATTAACCAATTAAAAATGGTCTGAGAAACGTCTGTTCAGACCCTTATCCCCCTGAGATGGGGGGACAAAAACATGTCAGAATTAACAAAGAACGTTCAGCCGTTGCAGGATTTCAACTGGGACGAGTTTGAAAACGGCACCGTTGCCAACGTCAGCAAAGAAGAGCTTGACAAGGCTTACGATGAAACCCTGAACAAGGTGGCCGACCACCAGGTTGTGGATGGTAAGGTCATTGCTGTGGACAAGAAGGAAGTAGTGGTGAACATCGGCTACAAGAGCGATGGTATCATCCCCGCTACCGAATTCCGCTACAACCCCGACCTGAAAGAGGGCGACGTAGTAGAAGTCTATGTGGAGAGCGTTGAAGACCGCAGTGGCAAGCTGCTGCTCAGCCACAAGAAGGCTCGCCTGTCGAAGGCTTGGGATCGCGTCAATGCAGCACTCGACAACGAGGAGATTGTACAGGGCTTTATCAAGTGCCGCACGAAGGGTGGCATGATTGTCGATGTATTCGGCATCGAGGCATTCCTGCCCGGCTCACAGATCGACGTTCATCCCATACGCGACTACGACCAATTCGTTGGCAAGACCATGGAGTTCAAGGTGGTGAAGATCAACCAGGAGTTCCGCAACGTGGTCGTTTCTCATAAGGCCCTCATCGAGCAGGAGCTCGAGGCTCAGAAGCAGGAGATCATCTCTCGTCTGGAGAAGGGTCAGATTCTGGAAGGTACCGTCAAGAACATCACCAGCTACGGCGTCTTTGTCGATCTGGGCGGTGTGGACGGACTCATCCATATCACAGACCTCAGCTGGGGCCGTGTTGACGACCCGAAGAAGGTTGTCGAGCTCGACCAGAAGATCAACGTGGTCATCCTCGACTTCGACGAGGAGAAGAAGCGTATCGCCCTCGGTCTGAAGCAGCTCACCCCGCATCCCTGGGATGCTCTGGATGCTAACCTCAAGGTGGGCGACCACATCAAGGGTAAGGTTGTCGTCATCGCCGACTACGGTGCATTCGTTGAGGTGCAGCCTGGCGTCGAGGGACTTATCCACGTCAGCGAGATGTCGTGGAGCCAGCACCTGCGCAGCGCTCAGGAGTTCCTGAAAGTGGGCGACGAGGTAGAGGCTGTCATCCTGACCCTCGACCGCGACGAGCGTAAGATGTCGCTGGGCATCAAGCAGCTGAAGGAAGATCCTTGGGAGACCATCGACGTGAAGTATCCCGTTGGTTCGAAGCACAATGCCAAGGTGCGCAACTTCACCAACTTCGGCGTATTCGTTGAGCTGGAGGAAGGCGTTGACGGTCTGATTCACATCAGCGACCTCAGCTGGACAAAGAAGGTGAAGCACCCCTCAGAGTTCACGAAGGTGGGCGAGCCCATCGACGTTGTCGTGCTCGACATCGACAAGGAGAACCGTCGCCTCAGTCTCGGCCACAAGCAGCTGGAAGACAATCCTTGGGATGCCTTCGAGGAGAAGTATGCCGTTGGCAGCGTTCACGAGGGTAAGATTACGGAAGTCCTGGAGAAGGGCGCCGTCGTTTCTCTCGAGGAGAACGTTGAAGGCTTCGCCACTCCGAAGCACCTGGTAAAGGAAGACGGCTCACAGGCTCAGCTGAACGAGGAGCTGCCCTTCAAGGTCATCGAGTTCAACAAGGAGTCGAAGCGCATCATCCTCAGCCACAGCCGCACCTTCGAGGACGCACAGCGCGACGAGAAGCGTGCTGCCCGCAAAACAGCTGCTCCCCGTGCTGCCAAGAAGGCCCAGGATGAGTCTCCGAAGATTGAGAACGTCGCTGCCTCGACCTCACTGGGCGACATCGACGTGCTGGCTCAGCTGAAGGCTCAGATGGAGAAGAAGAGCGAGTAATCTTTTAGAAGACAATAAGCAAAAGGCTGCGCCTCGAAAAATGAGTGCGCAGCCCTTTTTTATCTTTCATCTTTCCTCCCTCTAACTCCCCTCTCCTTTGGAGAAAGATTAGGGGAGAGGTTTTTATTTTTTCAACTCATAGATGCCCGTCGGCATCGTACGCTTGAGGACGTCAAGCTGCAAGTCCTTACCAGCCACGATGCCATAGGAGCGCAGCACCGCCTCAACCGTCTTTCGTGCCAGCTCAGGATGGTTGTTCTCCTCAGAGAGATGGCAGAGCCACACATGGCGCATCTCCTCGCTCATATTATTGGCGATGGCCTCGCCACAGGCATCGTTGCTCAGATGGCCCGTCCCACTGCTGATGCGCTCTTTCAGGTGCGCAGGGTAAGGACCCTGCATCAGCATCTCACGGTCGTGGTTCGCCTCAATCACCAGATAGTTGGCACGGGCAATACAGGCATTCATCTCCTCCGTAATGCGGCCCGCGTCCGTCATCAGACAGAACGTGATGCCCTCCGCCTCAATCATGAAGCCCACATTGTCGCTGCTGTCGTGAGGCACGCGGAAGGGCGTCACCGCAAACTCCCCCACCCTCATCGTCAGTCCCGGCTCGACCAGATGTCGGTTGGCAGGATCCACCTTGCGCGTCACGCAATAGTTACGGTCTATGCCCCTATGCACCAGCTCCGTGGCATAGACAGGCAGATGAAGCTCATGGCTGATGCTGCCCACGCACTTGATATGGTCGGCATGATCGTGAGTAATCAGCAGATGGTGCACCTGCGACAGGCTCAGTCCATAATCCCTGAAGTGCTTCTTCAGGGTGCGTATGCCCACGCCCGCATCAATCATCAACCCATCCCTGTCAGTATATAGGAAATAGCAATTACCACTACTCCCGCTGCCAAAAGATATGAATCTCAGCATTGTCAGTGTTCATTTTAGCTGCAAAGGTAATAAAAAAAGTTGAAAGTGGAAAGTTTTTGCTCCCCCTTGTGGTTTTTTAACGTTCACTTTTTAGAACGGCAATCCCACTGCGAAGTGGAAGGCATAGTCGCGACTGAAGCGAGGATGCAGCAAGGGATAGTGTTCGGCCTCGTCGTCCTCGTAGGCTGGATTGACAGCCTTCATGCCGAGGTCGAAGCGCAGGATGAAATAACCGAGGTTGAAACGCATGCCCAAACCGTAGCTGACGGCCAGCTGACTGGGGAAGTCCTTCAGACGGAACTGTCCGCCGGGCTGAATGTCATACGCTCGCAAAGTCCAGATATTACCAGCATCGACAAAGGCTGCTCCATCGAGTTTCCAGAATAGATGGGTGCGATACTCGGCATTCAGGTCGAGCTTCATGTCGCCCGTCTGGTTGATGAAGTTGATGCGGCCGTCGCGCTCCTTATATTTGCCTGGGCCCAGCGAGCGCACGCTCCATCCACGAACGCTATTGGCACCTCCTGCGAAATAGCGCTTCTCAAAGGGCAGCACGCTGCTGTTGCCATAAGGATAAGCAATGCCGAAGCCCAGGTGAAGGACTACCTGATTGCTGGGGTCTATGACGAAAGAGCGCGTGAGGTCGATGTCGCCCTTCACATACTGCGCGAAGGCGATGTTGAACAGCCGGTAATGGCCCTCGCTGTCTTTCTTCTTGCCCACCATGCGTGAACCCATGGAGAGGATATTGCCGGAAGTCTCCACATTGGTCTTCACAGCCACAGGGCCTTTGGAATAGGAATAGCCGAAGCCCAGCTTGGTGATGAACAGATCCTCGTAGTTATAGCGCAGGATGGCATTGCGCGATGTCTCGCTCTCGAGATATTCGTGGCGGAAGGTATGGGAAATCCACGGCATGAACACATAGTTCAGGTCGAGCAGGTCGAGCTGGAAGCGATCATGGCGATCAGGCAGGTTCCAACGATAGCGCCAGGCGGCAGAGAGCACACGACGATGGAACTCAGGACGGTCCTGCAGATCATAGAGCAGCGATACCTCGCTGGTTGCATTCAGCCGACGGCGCAGGTCGCTCTTGACGAAAGGTGCTATGAAACGAGGGAACTGCAGACGGGTCTCGAGCGAATACTCGGTGAAGTTCTGGTTGGCATAGCCCTCCAGTCCGCGAATGGCCTCATAGGCTCCGCGCAGCTCCACGCTCAGCACCTCGCTGCCTCGGAAGATGTTACGGTTCTGATAGGTCAGCGAGGCAGCTGCTCCCAAGTCGCCGGCCGTGTTCGTACCCTCTGGCTGGAAGCTCAGCGTCGATGGCTTGTTCGTCTGAATCTGAATGTCGCAGTCCAGCCATCCATACTGCCGGTCATTGCCTGTCGGCGAGAGTTGGATATTCGTGTATTTCACTGCTTGCAGACGGCCGAAATGATTATAGGTATCCTTCAAACCAGTAGCTGTATATAACTGGTTCTCTGAAAGATGTGTACATTCGTCGAGTACATGCTGACGTAGGTGCAAACGATTGTCTAACGGGTCTCCACTGGCATAATTGATGCGCCTCACCATGTAACGCGTGTGAAGGGTGTCGGGCTGATTGTTCTGCCTGAAAAGCCCCAGCTTCAGGGTTAGGTCAATGAGGTGTGAGCCAGCCACCGTGTCGGCCTGATAGGTGATAAACTCCTTGTGGAAACGATAGTAGCCCTTGTCAGTCAGCACCGATGTGATACGCTTACGCTCGGCATCGAGCACATTCACATCGAAGCGCATGCCCTCGTGCAACAGCCTGTGCACACTGTCGCCAGCCAATACCTGTGCCACCTGAGGGTCTTCGATGTTGTATTGCAGATGATATACGAAATAGGGCTGACCAGGCTGCAGCCAATAGGTGACGTCGGTCTTCTTACCATGATGGTTGATCTCGTAGGCCACCTGTGCATCGAGGAAGCCCTCGTTGCGCAGCTGCTGTCGGAGGTCACTGCGCGAGAGCTCTGCCTTCAGCGAATCGAAGATGACGGGAGGCTCGCCGATGGCCCTCAGCGTGCGGTTTATCCATTTCGCCGTGTCACTGCCTGAAAGTGAATAGGTGTGCAGGGGCAGACGGAAGATTGAGAACCAGCGCGAGTTGGGCGACTGACGCACATAGTTACGCAGGCTGGCTGTATTCACGTCACGATATTCGCCAACGGTATTCACCTTCACCGAGTTGAGCAGCGTCTCTCCGTCAGGCACATAGCGCGTGGTGCTACATGATGCCAAAATGAGCACCATACACCCAAAAACTATTCCTATTTTCGACAATCTGCGCATTTTCACATGCAAAGGTACAAAATAATTCATAATTCATCATGCATATTAATATTTATTTAGTAACTTTGCACCCGAAAAAGATTGTTTTTTTATGGCATTTGACAAAATCAGGATTAAGGATATAGCCCTCAGGGCTGGAGTTTCAGTCGGCACGGTGGACCGTGTGCTGCACAAGCGTCCGAATGTTTCCAAGTCGGCATTGGAGAAAGTAGAGAAGGCCCTCGACGAGATGGACTACGAGCCCAACGTCTATGCATCGGCGCTGGCTTACAACAAAGACTACAACTTTATCTGCATTATCCCCCAGCACGAGAGCGAAGCTTACTGGGAGGAGATAGAGGAAGGCGTTCAGGCTGCCACCAAGCGCCGTCGCGACTTCCACGTGTCCCTGCACCTCATCTACTACGAGCGCTTCAACAGCGACTCGTTCCAGGAGGCTACGAAGCAGTGTCTTGAGGCCAAGCCTGACGGCGTCATCGTAGTGCCTGCCAAGCTGGAGCTGACACGCGACTTCACCGACCAGCTCACTGACATGCAGACACCGTTCATCCTGCTCGACTCCTACCTACCCGACCTGAAACCGCTGGCGTTCTTTGGTCAGGACTCTTTCCAGAGCGGCTATTTCGCTGCCCGTATGCTGATGCTCATCGCATCGAAAGAAGAGGAGATCATGCTGATGAAGCAGCTGAAGGACGGCCACATCGGCTCGAAACAGCAGAACAACCGTGAGACGGGCTTCCGTCACTACATGCGCGACCACTTCCCTGAAATCAACATCATAGAGCTGAACCTACCATTAGGAGGCACTCGCGAGGAGTTCGATGTCATCCTGGAGAAGTTCTTCCAGGAGCATCCTCACGTGCACCATTGTATCACGTTCAACTCGAAGGCTCACCTCGTAGGACAGTTCCTGCTGCGCACCAACCGTCGCAACGTGCAGATCATGGGCTACGACATGGTGCCCAAGAATGCCGACTGCGTGCGCCAGGGCAGCATCTCCTTCCTCATCGCACAGCATGCCTACATGCAGGGCTACTCATGCATAGAGACTCTTTTCCAGGCCATCGTGCTGAAGAAAGAGGTAACACCCGTGAACTACATGCCTATCGAACTGCTGACCAAAGAAAACATCGAGTTCTATCGTCGCACTAATATCGGATAAAAAAATGAAACAAGCTACTTTCCTGAAAATCAATCCTGCCGACTCCGTAGTGGTGTGCCTCGTTGAGAAGAAGAAAGGCGACATCATCAGCATCGACGGTCAGGACATCGTGTTGAACCAAGACACGCCTGCCGGTCATAAGGTGCTGATTAAGGACGTCAGACAAGGCGAGAACATCATCAAATACGGCTACCCCATCGGCCATGCCCTCACCGACATGAAGGCTGGTGACTGGGTGAACGAGAACAATCTGAAGACCAACCTAAAAGGAACACTCGAATATACATATACTCCTGTAAACGAGCAGCTTAATATCAGAAAAGAGAACCGTAGTTTCAAGGGCTATCGCCGCAAAAACGGCGATGTAGGTGTGCGCAACGAACTGTGGATTGTGCCCACCGTTGGCTGTGTGAACGGCATCGCCGAGAGGCTGGCCAAGAAACTTCGTGAAGAGACAGGATGCGAAGGCATAGACAACATCTACTGCTGGCACCACAACTACGGCTGCTCGCAACTCAGTGGTGACCACGAGAACACCCGTAAGGTGCTCCGCGACATCTGCCTGCACCCCAATGCAGGTGGTGTGCTGGTGCTGGGCTTAGGCTGTGAGAACAACCAGCCCGATGACTTCATGCAGCTGTTGGGAGATTACGATCACGATCGCATACGCCTGTTGGTAACGCAAAAAGTCGATGGCGACGAGGTAGAGGCAGTTTTGCAGATCCTGCGTGAGCTCTATTCTATTGCCCGTCAGGACAAGCGCGAAGACGTGCCCGTCTCTGAGCTACGCGTGGGACTGAAATGTGGTGGCAGCGACGGTTTCAGTGGCATCACGGCCAATCCCCTCGTGGGAGAGTTCAGCGACTGGCTCGTGGCACAGGGTGGTACCAGTGTGCTCACTGAGGTGCCCGAGATGTTCGGAGCCGAGACCATCCTCATGAACCGTTGCGAGACGTCAGAGCTGTTCCAGCAGACCGTCTCGATGATCAACAACTTCAAGGAGTATTTCCTCTCTCACGGTGAGCCCGTTGGCGAGAACCCCTCTCCTGGCAACAAGGCCGGAGGCATCTCCACGCTTGAAGACAAAGCCTTAGGATGCACGCAGAAATGTGGTCGTGCCCCTGTCTCTGGTGTCATGGAATATGGCGACCGTCTGCAGAATAAGGGCCTGAATCTGCTTTCTGCTCCTGGCAACGACCTCGTAGCAGCAACGGCACTGGCTTCATGCGGTTGCCATCTCGTACTCTTCACCACAGGCCGTGGCACGCCCTTCGGAACCTTCGTTCCCACGATGAAGATTGCCACCAACCCCACGTTGGCTGCCCGTAAGCCCCAGTGGGTTGATTTCTCGGCTGGCCAGCTTGTCGAGGGGCGCACCATGCAGGAGCTGCTGCCTGAATTCATCGACAAGGTGCTCAGCGTGGCCAGTGGCGAGCAAGCCCGCAACGAGGAGAACGACTATCGCGAAATCAGCATCTTCAAAAACGGCGTCACTCTATAGGACGCCGTTCTTTCTTGTATCTCTCAAAAAACTGGAAGGTTTAGTATTCCTTGTACTCTTCCAGATAATTCCATATATCATCAATGGCCTCTTGCTTCATGTCTTTTTTCAGACTGCTGTCATTGATAACTCTTTCAGCGTCGCGATATACCATTCCCCAGTTACTGCTCATCCAATAATGACCAGTAATGACAGCTCCTATCAATCGCACCGTAAGACTCTTCGTCTGATCTTTTGAGATGGCCTTGTCTGCCAAATTCCTAGCCTTTGCCACCACATCATCCTCTCCGTAGTTCGCAAGTCCTAGCATATAGGCATAGGTCATTAGAGTAGGACCGTCAATTTTATCAAAAAGAGCCGACTCTGTTGTCACAGCATTGCGTTTCTTCAGATATTCCAGATATTTCTCAGGAAATGTCTGGGTGCTTTCTTTTGGCCAAGAGTTGGTTCCATAGACAAGTGTATAAACAGTGGCCATCCTTGCTGCGATAGGATTGTTCTTGTTAGCGAGATAAGCCATAATGGTCTGATTAATATTCGACGCATTACCAGCTGTTTTCACCATTTGAACATTCTGATAGCGTTTGTAGAAAGAGCAACTGGTTAGCGGGCTGTCGGCCATAGTAATAACCGATGTCATGGTAAAAACCAAAATAAAAAAGATTTTCTTCATCATCGTAAAAATTTAAAAAGTTAATAAAGTTCGTTGCAAAGGTAGCATTTTTGTTTAAACTATGCAACAATCATCAGGAAAAATTTACTTTTGATTGAAAAGTATCACTTTCATTTGTACATATCGCCTAAAAGATGTAATTTTGCAGACTGAAAAATCCTATTACGAAACATGAAAAGAGGACTCATCGCCCTATCGCCGCTGGCAGTGTTCATTGCGCTGTACCTGGTCACCAGCATCATCGCAGGTGATTTCTATAAGGTGCCCATCACCGTAGCCTTCCTCACGGCCTCTGTCTATGCCATTGCCATCAGCCGAGGCCCCTTGCGCAAGCGCATCGACATATTCAGCCGAGGAGCAGGAGCCAGTCAGATGATGCTCATGATCTGGATCTTCGTGCTGGCAGGCGCCTTTGCCCATTCTGCGAAGATGATGGGGTCGATAGATGCCACCGTGAACCTGACACTTTCCTTACTGCCTGGAGAGATGATACTGGCAGGCCTGTTCTTGGCTGCCTGCTTCATTTCGCTTTCCATAGGCACCAGCGTAGGCACCATCGTTGCCCTGACGCCCATTGCCGCTGGCGTAGCAGCACAGACGGGGGCTTCCGTGCCCATGCTCGTGGCTGCCGTGGTGGGTGGCTCGTTCTTTGGCGACAACCTCTCGTTCATTTCCGACACTACCATCATTGCTACACAGACACAGGGCTGCAAGCTCAGCGACAAGTTCCGTGTGAACTCGTTCATCGTTTTCCCAGCAGCCATCTTAGTACTTGTGCTATACGTTATCTTGGGACAGGGTATCTCGTCGCCGCAAACCCTTCCAGAAGTAGAAGTAGTGAAAGTGCTACCCTACCTCGTGGTACTTGTGACGGCCATCCTCGGTCTCAACGTCATGGCCGTGCTCACGCTGGGCATCTTGCTGACGGGTATCATCGGCCTCGTCACGGGCAGCTTTGCCGATGTTTTCGGCTGGATGCAGGCTATGGGCGACGGTATCGTGGGCATGGGCGAGCTCATCGTCATCACCATACTGGCAGGCGGACTGTTGGAAGTCATCAAGCATAATGGCGGCATAGACTTTATCATCCGTCAGCTCACACGCCACATCAGTGGCAAGCGTGGCGCCGAGCTCTCGATAGCTGCTCTGGTGAGCATTGTCAATCTCTGCACGGCCAACAACACCGTGAGCATCATCACCGTAGGAGGCATTGCCCATCAGATAGGCGAGAAATACGGCCTTGACCCTCGAAAGTGCGCCTCGCTGCTCGACACCTTCTCCTGCACCGTGCAGGGCCTCATTCCCTATGGTGCCCAACTGCTCATGGCCGCTGGCTTGGCTGCCGTCAATCCCATCGAAATCCTCCCATCGCTCTGCTACCCCGTGGCCATCGGCATCTGCGCCCTTCTCGCCATTCTCTTCCGCTACCCCAGACGCTACTCCTGCTAAAAGCTAAAATCAAGAATCACTCCGGAAATTCGTACACCAGATACTGCACGTTAGGCTCAACAGGATAGTTGGTAAGTCGCCCAGAACGTGTGATAAACGACAGTATGCCATTATATACGTAATTGCCGAATGTATACTGATTCGCATAGATGTTAATATAGTGAATGCGACGGGCATCGTAGTTCAGAAGCCTTTCAATGTCGATGACCGGCATACCGTCGATGAGCACCATGGCAGGCCATTTGCCGTCGTAGGCAGCACCGTCCTTACGGACAACGAGCTGTGGCGCACCATTGATCTTTACACGCCTCACCAGGTGCACATACTCTATCAGCACTTCCTTGATGGTGAGGAACTGACGATACTCGTCGAGATTATAGCTCAGGTCGGGCTTCGTGCCATTCACTGTTTCGTCATAGTCCAAGGGCACTCCGTCCTCTGCCGTGTCGTCAGCATAATCGCCTATCTGCAGCTCACGCTTGGCTGGGGCGATGGCTATCTGATGGCGCTGCATGTCCAGTGAACGGGCCTCCACCTCGCTGCGCTTGTAGTGGAACACAAGATGAGGAAGCTGCTTGGGCAGCAAGGTTGCAAACGGACTGATCATCTCGATGGGCAGACTCACACCGTTGTATGATGCAGCAGAGAGCACGAGCGGCTGCTTGCCATGAAGACTGTGAGTGAAGAATACGGCAGTAGAGTCGTTGACCATCTTCCCCTCGAAATAGTGTACCTGCTTTCCCACGATGCTGAGCGAGGGGTTGATCTGATGGCGCAGATAGGTGGTGCCGTCATAGACATTCCTGACACGTGCCTTGATGATATGTCCTTCCGTCTCACGTATATCTACCGGCTTGGTCACCGCCATCTCCTCCATAGAGAGACGCTCTCCCCCACCTGTTGACGAATAGCTCAACGAATCATCGTCCATGATTTTCACCCATTCTATATCGTCATCCTCACTCCTGTGAAGAGGATTGACCACTGCCACCAGCCTTCGCGACACGTTTGGATTGTCACGGGTATAGACCGACAGCATGTAGTAGCCGCTATGTAGGTCGGAAGGCAACTCGATGGTGCCCGTGCCCTTTCCTCCTTCAAGACCGATCACCACACCAGCTGCCATGTTATACTTGTCGCACAGCTCAGCATAGGCAATCAGGGCGCCGTCGGTACCTACGCTCACCTGCATCGCCTCACCAGCAAGATACCACGTGCGGTCGGTCTTAATGCTCGCTGCAAAGCTGCCCGCAGTAAGCAGCAAAGCTGCAATCAGTAATCCTATTCTGTGTCTCATCATTTATTCTTTTTTATTTCCCACAATATCACGGCATGTAATTCGGCTTATCGAGTATCACACCTTGCAGACGGATGTCGAAGTCGTAAGGGCGTGCCCAGTAGGTGCTGAGCGGGTTATGTACGAGTCGGCCGTCGAACCATAGGAAGAGCACCCATCCCTGCTCTACCATTTCACAACAATCATCCTCATTGCAGTCGTCCAAGATTTTGGAGATTCCCGGTTGTGGCAGGTTGCGGTAGATGGTTGTCCCGTCGATGAGCAGGCGCTTGGTGGTTGTGTTCAGCGAGCATCCCACGAAGCCCAAGGCCCGATTGGAGGAGGTGGTGCAATGGATGTTCGAGGGCATGGCCGAGGGCTGGGGACTGAAAAGTCCGCCCATCTCCCATCCTGCCTGTATGCAGGCCATGGTGTATTCATACTCTGCCTTGCTGATGGCTCGCTGTGTCACCTCGGTGCTGTAGTTCCAGGCGACACGCGCATCGTTCTGGGACAGCTCATAGAGCTGATAGCGGCTGAGCTTGCCGCCGCCGTAGTGTGCCGACGATGCGGTGAGAATGTCCTCGTCTTGCCCGAACTTCCACCCACGTTGCGGGTAAAGCTGGTCGGGCTTGAGGTCACATTTCTTACGGGTTTCCACGTCGAAGTATATCTTGGTGGTGCGGGTAGGCCTTACCTCCCATGTCTCGAAGTAGCTCCACGTATAGTACGCCGTCTGGTCGGGATTGTCGGGCTCGGCGGTGGAGATGAGCACCTCTATGTTCGACAGTGAATCCTTCTGAAAGCACTCCAGGTTCTCAATCTCAGGGGTGCGGATGGGCTTCTCGGGTGTTGACTGATAGACTTCGCCGTCATATTCTATGGTCACGTAGTATGCCACGTCGGGATTCAGCTGCGGCGTGTCGCAGATATAAACGCCAGTGCCGAAATAAGACCCGTACTGAGCGTACCAGTCTTCGTAGTCAACGTACTCTTCATCGTCGCCATAGTACCAGTCGCCCCAGGGAAAGCGCACCTCGGGACATTCGTAGACCGAGCCGTCGGTGCCGCAGATGGATATCTTTGCATCGGTGACATACTCCACGACGGCATAGGAATAATCCGAGTCGTCATAGTAGTAATCCCTATATTCTTCCGAGGAGAGGGGGACCGTCCATGTGAGGTTAAACACACTGCTACTGTTCGAGCAGATGGTGCCATTGACCACCAGCAGGCGTGACTCCGCCTCGGGCAGGTCTGCCTCAAATTCCTCCACGCATCCCGTCATCATGAAAAGGGCAACGGCTGTGGAGAGCGCATATCTGAAAAGCAACGATCGTCTGTTCATATCTTCAATCCTAATTAAACCTCATATTAAGTGAGAAATACGGAATGGCCGACCCAAACACCGAGAGCTTATAGCCCTTGATTTCTGTGCCCTCCGTGACATAGTAGATGTTATAGGCATTCTTCCGGGCAAGGGCATTATACACACCTATCGAGAACGAGGTATGCACAAAAGATGTCAGTCTGTGGGTAGGCTCTATGTTGAACGCCAGGTCCAGACGCATATAGTCGGGAATGCGATAGGTGTTGCGCTCGGTGTAGAACGGCAGGTAGTAGCCCAGCCGCTCGTTAAAGTATCTGCCAGTGGGAATGGTGGTCGGACGGCCTGTGGCATAGTTGAAGTTGCTCGACAGGCTGTAACGCTCGGTAAACTTGAAGTTCATCACGGCCTTCACCTCGTGGGGCCTGTCATACTCCGACGAGAACCATCGGCCGTCGTTCACGGGTGTTGCCACGCGGTCGTCATCCTGACGCAGGAAGGTTCGGGAGAAAGTGTAGTTCACCCATCCGTTCAGCCTTCCGAAAGGCTTCTTCACCTGCAGTTCTACGCCATACGCCTTTCCCTTCGTGGCAATGACGTCGGTCTCAAGATGCTGGTTCATCAGCAGGACGGCAGAGTTGCGATAGCTCAGATAGTCCGACATGTGCTTGTAATACACCTCTGCCGACAGTTCATACTCCCTGCTCCTCATCCCCGTCTCCCTGTTCTTGGCTCCCGTCTCATGGTAGATGCCGGCAGCCACCTGCCATCCCTTCTGGGGCTTGATGTTCAGGTCGGAGAGTTTCCACGTGTCCGTAGGCGACATGATGGACGTGTTCGACACCTTGTGTATATACTGGTGCATGGTGTTGAAGCCTGCCTTCAACGCAAGGTTCTCCTGCAGGGTATAGCGGGTAGAGAGGCGCAGCTCGGGAGCATGATAGGTCTTGATGATGCCTGTCTCCCGTCGTGTCTCCACCCACGATGCCTCCGATGGCAGCTCATCGTCGAGATATACATTCACGTCACGGGGACCAAGCGCGTTGAACATCGTATAGCGCAGACCGCCTGAGACCGACAGCTTCTCTGTCAGCGAACGTTCGTAGTCCACGTAGGCAGCACTCTCCAATGCCTTCTCCCGCTGCAGCTGAACGCTGCTGATGCACGACTGCTCGCCCAGTGGCTCATACTTGCCGGCCTGCACGTTGTAGTGCTGCACGGAGAGGCCATAGTTCAGCGTCTCCTGCTCCGTCAGTCGCTGACGCACGTGCAGCTTGGCCCATAGCTGGTCAATGCCGAAGCTCAGTCGGGCTGCCATCGTCGTCACGCTCTTGTCGTCGTTGAAATAGTCGTAATGGTCAAGTCCTGCCGACAGGGTGGCCGTCATCCTTTCATTCAGGATAGAGCGCCACTCAGCCGACATGTTACGGTTCTTGTAGCCATAGCCGTCGTCGGAACTGAACGAGAACTTGTCCTTGCTCCAATAGCCATACAGCTTCAAACGGTGCATGCTGTTCAGCCTCCACGTCAGCACGCCGCCAACGTCATAGAAGTTGGCACTGCCGTTGCGGTAGCCGCTCTTCTCGGGCAGCTCCTTCAGCATCCAGTCGCTATACGTCGTACGGCCGTTCACCAGCAGCGACACCTTCTCCTTGACGATGGGAATCTCCATGTTCACCTTGCTGGTCAGCACACCGATACTTGCCGAGCCCGTCAGCCGCTGCATGTTGGCCTCCTTCGAGGTCACCTTCAGCACGCTGCTTATCCTGCCTCCATATTCCGCAGGGATGCTCGCCTTGAACAGCTCCACGTCCTCCACGGCATCAGAGTTGAACGACGTGAACAGTCCGAACAGATGCGACGGGTTATACACCGTGCCACCGTTGAAGAGGATGAGGTTCTGGTCGGTGGCTCCTCCGCGCACGTTGAATCCGCTGGAGGCCTCACCCACAGAGGTCACGCCGGGCAGCGTGAGCATCACCTTCATGATGTCCGACTCGCCTAGGGCCGACGGGATGTTCTTCAGCAGCTGGGGCTTGAACTTCTCGGAACCCATCATCATGTTTCTCACGGCCGACTGCCTGCCGCCCACGACCACTATCTCCGCAAGCTCCTGGTCATCGGCAATGCTCGCCCTCGCCTTCTTCACGCCAGGCACCAGATACACCTTCGTCCTCGACTGTGCCACATCCATCGCCACCGAGTCAAGAACAGGAATACCGGCGATAAGGCCCTCCACCGACTCAGGAACGGTTACTCCCCTCCCCTCCGAGGGGAGAGTCTGAGGTGGGGTCTGAGAGGTCTGAGAAACTACTCCCCTCCCCTCCGTCGGGAGGGGCTGAGAAACATCGACTCCCCTCTCCTCTAAGGGGAGGGGCAGGGGTGGGGTCAATTCTTGCACCACCTTCACAAGACTCCCCTCCCGCTCCTTCTTCGAGAAGGAGAGGCGGTTCTGCTTCACCAGCTGCTTGATCTGTGCTTTCTGTTCCGGGAAGAGGGCAGCCACATCCCTCGCACTACTCACGTGATGCCGCTCCCCGTCAGGGGTGACGAGCGTGTATAGCTCCTTGTTACGTAGCACCTTCAGCGCTTTCTTCCCTCCTGAGATATCCTCGCCGCTATACACCTTCCACGAGCTATGATAGAGCCGGACGCCGTTCGTGCTTCCATCACACAGCAGGGCGGCATATCGTAGGCTGTCCTCGGGATCGTGCACATACCTGTGACCGTCCATCTCAAACCAGTCAATATGCTCCTGCTCGGGCAGACAGTAGTAGTTTCCCGCAGGCGACAGCACCACCACCCGCTGCTGCCACTGGTCGTACCTCAGCTGCACGTCGTCATACACCACGCCATAGTAGCTGACGCGGCCCTTATACATATTTATATTACCTTTATAATAGGGGATGTCATACCAATCCGCTGTCTGGTATTGCGGTTCTACCTGTCCCACATAGAGTCGGGCAAAATCAGAAGCAGCTGAAAAATACTCCTGAGCACCCACATTCCGTACGACTGCCATCATACAGAAAAACACCAATATACGCCTTTTCACGTCTATATATACCCGTTTCGTTTTATATATACAATTGCAAAGGTACAAAATCTTTGTATGGTTTGCGCAATATTTTAACAAACTTTAATCAATAGGGGCTGATGAAGAGAGGAAGGGGAAAGAAAATCGAAAAACTCTTGCGTATTTCCGTTTTTTATCGTAATTTTGCGACAAAAAGCAGAGAAGGTAATAAAAACATCAAATCATAAAAACATGAAAAAGCTGAAAACAACCATCAAAATGCTTGCAGTAATGACGCTCTGCACCCTCATCTGGGCGGCCTGCTCATCAAACGAAAAGAAACCTAAGACCTATTCGATGGAGGAAGAGGGAGAAGCCTCTCCCACAACCCCTCTCCAAAAGGAGAGGGGAGAAATGGAGGAAGGAGAAGGTGAAGAGTGTGTGGAGCTTTCCCTGAAAGACTTGCTTGACCTGCTCAGACATTATGACGAGCCGCAACGGGCTGCCCGAACGGGACTGGCGCTGATATACCAGGACGAGATGGAGGGCGACGAGGTGGGATGCACGGAAATTGTGTATGGCCACGACATAGAGAAGGGAGAGAAGGAGGAGCTGGGCTATCAGCTGAAAGGAACGGCGGATCACTGCTGCTTCTTCCAGATGAACCTCGACACTTCGACCATTCCCTGCCTGAACTTCGGCGACAAGGACGATGCAAAGCTGTTCTTTGAGCGGATGGCAAAGACGGAGCCGACGGCATACGAGGGTAAGACATACTATATTCACAAGAAGGACGGCGAGGAGGCGCTGTATGTGGATGTGCCCTACGACGAGGGAGAGTATGAGACCTACTACCTGATATATCCTCCTGAGCGTGAGGAGGGCTTCTACCGCATCAGGATTGACGTGTGGATGTAAGAAAGCCGGCCCTGACACCTGTTACAAGGAACAAAAAAGGACGATGAACATCACACAGCGCAACTTTTTCCGACTGCTCCGTGCGGGGGCGTTCGGCAACGAGGAGGGGATAGAACCGATGTCGGCATGGAAATGGCGGCAGGTCTTCGCATGGGGACAGAAACTGGGCGTGGCTCCCCTACTCTACGACGGGGTGGAGCGATGCAGCAGCCAGTTCTTCATGCAGCTGCCTGCCGAGCTTGACGAGAGGCTGAGACTGGAATGCCAAGAGACGGAGCAGCACTATGCAGCGGAAAGCGCCGACGTGGCCGAGCTGCTGTCGCTGTTAGGACAATGGCAGATGCGACCGGTGCTGCTCGACCCCTGGGGCACGGGCTGCCTCTACGACAGGCCCAGCCATCACCACGCAGGACAGGTGAACATTTTCTTCCCCTTCGACACGCAGGGGCAGAAGGCCGACGAGTGGGCGAAGAGTCACGGCGAGGACGCAAGGGCGGTGAACAGCCACATCATGCGCTACGGCTGGAAGGGACTGGGCGTGGAGCACCGGCACAGGATGTTCGTGCTGAGCAACAAGCTGAACAACATGACGCTGCAGGACATCATCAAGCAGGAATGGCTGGACGGTGGCACATCGCACGTGGTGATCGACGGACAGCGCATAGAGACGGTAGGGCCTACGCTCTACATGCTCATGAGCCTGCTCAGCATTGTCAAGACCACCCTGAACGAGGGGCCTGCCCTGTGGCAGATGGTAGATATGGGCATGCTGCTGCGACGACAGGGCGACCGCGTGGACTTCGTGAAGCTGCAGGACTGGATAGAGCAGCTGCACTTCACTCGCATGGCGCAGCTGGTGGGACAGGTGCTGACGGCGCTGTTGGGCTTCAGCGGCGACGAGGTGCCCTTCACGAAAGTGGAAGAAGGAGGAGGAAAGGTGGAGAGCCTGGCCGACGACCTGATAGCGGCGGGACGGGGAAACACCTCGAAATACCTGCGCTATGCACCCGGGGAGAGCATATCGAACGTGGTGGCATCGCTGACGCACTCGTTGGGGAATGTGGAGGAATAGCCCACCCCTATCCCCTCCCCGAGGGAGGGGTTTAGAATGACAAGACCCACCCCTAATTGACAAAGTAGATGAAAAGAGTGACGGGGAGAACAATGGCAAGACTGTTCAGGCCCCTCCTTCGGGGAGGGGTTGGCGCGGGCTTGCTCTTTTCGTTCTGCCCCGCCTGGGCACAGGCGCCCGACTCGCTGGTGATGCAGCGGGTGTTCAGCTACTCGGAGAACAACGCACAGGAGGCGGAGGAATTTCAGTCGAACGTCTATATCAAGCATCTCTACCAGACGGAGAAGCGCAACTTCACGCTGTGGTGCGTGCCGTCGATGTATGCCATTGCACGCGGACAGCGGGAGTTCGTGAGCGAGCAGTATAGCCGCATGACCTTCCACGAAGACGGCAAGATGGACAATCAGCGGCAGGTGTACTATACCACCATACCTCACAACCGCCGCACGATGCCCACGCTGCTGGAGTTTATCACCCCTACCCTCTACCAGGAAACGCTCTACGGCGACCATATCCTGTCGCCCTTCCACCATACGAACAAGGTGTTCTACCGCTATGCCACATCGAAAATCGACGAGAAGCGCTATAGGCTGACGTTCCGTCCGCGCTACGTCAGAAACACCCAGCTGGTGCACGGCGTGGCAACCATAGACAGGGAGACAGGACGCATCATCGATGCGGAGATGCACGGCGAGTTCGACATGATGCGCTTCGCAACCATAGCCACTCAGGGCAACGAGGGCTCAAGGGCGCTGCTGCCGAAGTCGTGCCGCACGAACGTGGAGTTCAAGTTCCTGGGCAATCGCATCACCTCGAACTTCGAGGCGGCCTACGACTGTCCCATCACCCTGCCCGACACGGTGAGCGTGAAGGGCGACCGCCAGCTGATAGACTCGGTGCGCCCCTACCGGCTGTCCATCAAGGAGCAGGCCATCTACGACCATCGCGACTCGCTCAGGGCCAACAGCCACCAGCCCGACACGGTGACCATCGACACGCTGATGCAGCAGCCCAAGCCCCGCAAGCACAACTACTGGAAGGAGATAGGAAGCACGCTGGGCGAGAGCCTGGTGCAGCGCATGCGCTTCAGCTCGGAGGCTGGCTTTGTGCGCGTGTCGCCCATCATCAATCCCCAGTACCTCAGCTATAGCCGCAGGAAAGGCTTCAGCTATCGCTTCAAGGTGGGTGCCCAGCTGAACCTGAGCGACGAGACGACGCTGGGCATGACCACCCGCTTCGGCTATAACTTCAAGCAGAAGAAGTTCTACTTCAGCCTGCCCCTGCGACTGGAATACAGCTACCGTGACCGTGATGCCTATGCGGAGATAGCATGGGCCAGCGGCAACAGGATATACAACTCAACCGTCATTGACGAGCTGAAACGGAAGATGGGCGACCTGCCCGAACTGGACAATATGGATCTGGACCAGTTTGACGACTGGAACCTGCGTGTGACGAACAACCTGCCGCTGAACAACCGTCTGGCTGTGGAGGCAGGTATGGTGTTCCACCAGCGAAAGGCGGTGAACAAGCACGGCATGATGGAGATGGAGATGCCGACGGAATACCGAAGCCTGGCTCCTGCCGTATCGTTGAAGGCCCGTCCCTGGCGCAAGGGGCCGCTGTTCACCATCGACTACGAACGTGGCCTGTCGGGGAAGAACTACCTGCCCTATGAACGCTGGGAGCTGGACGCCTCGCTGAAACACCGCATGCACCGTCTGCAGACGCTGAACATGCGCTTGGGAACAGGTTTCTATACCCGTCGCGACAAGAACTTCTTCATGGACTACTCCAACTTCCGCGACGAGAACCTGCCCGAAGGATGGGACGACGACTGGTCGGGCAACTTCCAGCTGCTGCGCTCGAGGATGTACAACGAGTCCGACTACTACATCAGGGGTAACGTGTCGTTCGAGTCGCCGCTGATGGCTGCCTCCTTCGTGCCGCTGGTGGGACGTTACATTGAGCGTGAGCGCGTCTATCTGAGCTCGCTCTCCATTGCCCATACACGCCTCTACAGCGAGCTGGGCTACGGCTTCACCTGCCGCTTCTTCTCAGTGGGCTTCTTCGCCAGTTTCCTCAACACCAAGTTCCAGGAATCTGGAGCCAAATTCACCTTTGAACTGTTCCGCCGATGGTAAAGTCACTCACCGTATATAAAGCCAGTGCGGGTAGTGGAAAGACCTTTACACTGGCTTCAGAATATATTAAACTGTTGGTACGCAACCCACTGATTTACCGACAGATACTTGCCGTTACCTTTACCAACAAAGCGACGGAGGAAATGAAGATGCGCATCCTCAGTCAGCTCTACGGCATCTCTCATCGTCTGGACGGTTCGAAAAGCTATGCCCGGAAAATATACGAAGCCCTCGACGGCGAACTGACGGAAGACCAGATAGCGGAAAGGGCTGGTCAGGCACTGCGTCTGCTGCTGCACAACTACAGCTACTTCCGGGTGGAGACCATCGACTCGTTCTTCCAGAGCGTGATGCGCAACCTGGCTCGCGAGCTGAACCTCACGGCCAACCTGCGCGTCGGCCTGAACGACCATCAGGTGGAGGAGATGGCCGTAGATCAGCTCATCGACTCGCTCACGGTCTCCGACCAGCTGTTGCAGTGGCTCATGAAGTATATCATGGACAACATCAGCGACGACCGTTCCTGGAACGTCATCGGACAAATCAAGAAGTTCGGGCGCACCATCTTCGACGACTACTACAAGCAACACAGCGAACGGATTACGCAGCTGATGGGCGAGAAAGACTTCTTCGACCACTACCAGACGCAGCTGAGGAATATCCGTCAGCAGGCCAGCGATCGGATGAAGGATATTGCCAATATGTTCTTCAATACCCTGTCCGACGAGGGTTTGGGCATTAACGACCTAACATATGGCATCTCGGGGGTGGCCGGATTATTTCTAAAACTGCAACGAGAAGAGTTCGACGAAAATGTGCTCACCAAACGAGCTACTGACTGCATAGGCCAACCCGACAAATGGTGCAAGAAGACACATCCGCACCGTGAGCAAATCATCCATCTAGCCGACAGCAAGCTCGATGCCCTGCTGCGCCACGCCGTTGACGAGCAGCCCCGACAGTGGAAGCTCTACAAGAGTGCCGACCTGACCCTGCGCCACCTGTCACAGCTGCGGCTCTTGGGCAGCATCGAACAGAAGGTGCGCCAGCTGAACGTAGAGCAAAACCGCTTCCTGCTCAGCGACACCCAGCAGTTGCTGCACGAGCTGATAGACGGCAGCGACACGCCTTTCATCTTCGAGAAGATTGGCACACAGCTGGAACATATCATGATTGATGAGTTTCAGGACACCTCGACCGTGCAGTGGCAGAACTTCAAAATCCTGCTTCAGGAGACCATGAGCCATAAGGGTTCTGAGAACCTCATCGTGGGCGACGTGAAGCAAAGCATCTACCGCTGGCGCAGTGGTGACTGGCGATTATTAGCCAACATAGAAAAGCAGTTTCCTCATGATAACAAGATAGTTAGCATAGAAACGCTCGATAAAAACTTTCGTTCAGCAAGTCGCATCGTCAGCTTCAACAATGCCTTCTTCACGGAGGCTGTAAGACAGACAAACGTCACGGCCTACGACGATGTAGAGCAGAAAGTACCCGAAGGAAAAGCCGACGAGGGACTGGTGGAAGTGACCTTGCTGCCTGCCGACGACTATGACCAACAGATGCTGGAGGCCGTGAGCCGACAAGTAGCCCAGCTGCTCGAAGCTGGTACGCCAGCCTCGGAAATCGCCATCCTGGTAAGGGTAAACAAGAAAATCCCCCTGATAGCCCGTCAGATGATGGAGCAACTGCCCGACGTGAAAGTGGTCAGCGACGAGGCCTTCCGTCTCGATGCCTCGCCAGCCGTCAACACCATCATCACTGCCCTGCGCTATCTCGTTCACCCCGAAGACAACATTGCACAGGCCTATCTGCAGAAATTCCCACCTCTTACTACTCACCTCTCACCGCAAAGCTCCTCCCCTTCGGGGGGAGGCTGGAAGGGGGCTTCTCAATTATTATCCCTTCCCCTCTACGAGCTGGTGGAGCAGCTCTATGCCCTCCTCCACCTCAACCGTCTGGGTAATCAGAGCGCCTACCTCTGTGCCTTCTTCGACCAGGTGGCGGCATTTGCCACCGACTATGGCTCGGACATCGATGCTTTCCTACGAGAATGGGACGAGACCATTGCGAGCAAAACCATTCAGAGCCCAGAGGCCGACGGCCTGCGCATCATCTCTATCCACAAGTCGAAGGGACTGGAATTCCCGTTCGTCCTCATCCCCTTCTGCGACTGGCGCATGGAGATAACCGACGTGCTCTGGTGCGAGCCCAGTGAAGCACCTTTCAACCAGCTGCCCCTGGCTCCCATCGATTTCAGCATGACAGGCATGAAGGGCACCATCTACGAGGCCGCCTACGACGAGGAGCACCAGCAGAACATTGTCGATAATATGAACCTGCTCTACGTGGCTTTCACCCGAGCCTCGCAGGGGCTCTATGTCTATGGACGTAGGAAGGCTCCTTCCGCCTCGCGCTCAGCCCTCATCGAGCAGGTATTGCCAGCCATCGTCTCGAAGCTCGACGGCTCCACCATCACTGGCGAGGAAGACGAGAGCCAGCCACTGGTATTCACCTCGCAGGCCCTTCCCCTATCCCGTCCTGACAGGGAGGGAAACAAAGAGGAGGTGTGTCTCAATCCCTTCCTTCAGGAGGCGACTCCCGTCAAGGTAGGCATCGGCATCTATACCGCAAAGGCCGACTTCCGTCAGAGCAACAAGAGCCGCGAGTTTGCCCAAGCCGACGAGGCCGACGAAGAGCAGGCCCGTCAGAAAGAGTATATCCAGTTGGGCAGCGTGCTCCACAACGTGCTCTCCTCCATCCGCACCAGCGACGATGTAGAGTCCGTGCTCTGGCAGTTGGAACAGGACGGTATTCTCTATGGCGACGGCGAGCTGGCGCGTCCGAAGCTGGCCTCGCTGCTTCGCCAACGGCTGGCCAGTCCCCAAGTGGCAGAGTGGTTCCGTCCCGGTCGCTGGCAGCTGTTCAACGAGTGCAACATCCTGAGCATCGACCCCGTGACCGGTCGTGTCGTAGAGCGTCGTCCTGACCGTGTGATGACCGACGATGAGCAGACCATCGTCGTCGATTTCAAGTTCGGACGTGAGCGCGAGGAATACCATACCCAGGTGCGCCAGTACATGAGCCTGCTCACCACGATGGGCCACCGGAACGTGAAGGGATATCTGTGGCTCATCTACACCAACAAGATCATCGAAGTAGTATGAAGACCTTCTTAGAATACGTAGCAGAAGATATCCTCCGGAAGTACGGCACCGACCTGTCGCACATCATCGTCGTATTCCCCAACAAGCGCGCCTCGCTGTTCCTCAACGAGCACTTGGCACGACTGGCAGGCAAGCCCATCTGGAGCCCAGCCTACACCACCATCAGCAACCTCTTCCGTCAGCATGCCACCCGTCAGGTGGCCGACCCCATCAAGCTGGTGTGCGACCTGCACAAGTCGTTTACGGCACAGACAGGCATCGACGAGACGCTCGACCACTTCTATGGCTGGGGACAGCTACTGCTCAACGACTTCGACGATATCGACAAGCAACTGGCCGATGCCGACCGCGTCTTAGCCAACCTCTCCGACCTGCACGAGATGGACGACGACAGCTTCCTCTCCGACGAGCAGCGACAGGTGCTGCGACGCTTCTTCAGCACCTTCTCCGACGACCATACCAGCGAGCTGCGCCAACGGTTCCTCAGGCTGTGGTCGCACATGGCCGACATCTACCACGACTTCAACCTTCGGTTAGAAGCCCAGGGGCTGGCCTACGAAGGCGCATTGTATAGGGAGGTGGTAGCCCCGACGGGGGAGGCTTCCGAGGAGGATTTTTCAGGTGAAATTCTCTCCCCCTTCGGGGGGGAGTCAGGAGAGGGGCTATATCTCTTCGTAGGCTTCAACGTCCTGCTGAACGTGGAGCGGCGTCTTTTTACCCTGCTGAAGAAGGAGGGCAAAGCCCGCTTCTACTGGGACTTCGACCACTACTATATGAAAGACCACGAGGCGGGCCACTTCATCAGCCAGTATCTGGCTGACTTCCCCAACGAGCTCGACATCCACGACGGGCACATCTACCGTTGTTTCAGCCAGCCCAAGCGCATCACCATCGCCTCAGCCTCTACCGAGAACATACAGGCACGCTATGCAGCCAAGTGGCTCAAGGAACTGATGCCCGCCGCTACGGAGAAGGGCGACACAAGGGTCATCTCGCGCGAGACGGCCATCGTCCTCTGCAACGAGGGCCTGCTGCCCGTCATCGTCCACTGTCTGCCCGACGTGGTGCAGCAGGTCAATATCACCACCGGCTACCCCTTGGCGCAGGCTCCTGTGGCCTCCCTCATCAACCGTCTCATTGCCCTGCGACGCGACGGCTACGACCACAGCCGCAACCGTTTCCGTCCGCGTCAGGTCAAAGCCCTGCTGCGCCACCCCTACCTGCTCAATCCTTCAATGGAGATGGAAGACCTGCTCTTCCGTCCCTTCGCTCCGCTCTACCAGAACGAGGAGCTCCTCATCTGGCTCTGCGATGTCATCAAGGCCATCGCCCTCAACTCCCCTTCTGATGGAGACTTGGAGGACAGTTCTCAGCACTCACCACTAACCACTGAAAGCATCTTCCGCGCCTACACCCTGCTCAACCGCCTGCTCAATCTGGCACAAGCCGGCGACCTGGTAACCGACATCACTACCCTAGGACGTCTCATCACCCAGCTCATGCAGGCCACCACCATCCCCTTCCACGGAGAGCCAGCCGAGGGACTGCAGGTGATGGGCATCCTCGAGACACGCAACCTCGACTTCCGCCACCTGCTCATCCTCTCCGCCCAGGAAGGTAACATGCCACGAGGACAGAGCGACACGTCGTTCATCCCTTACAGCCTGCGCAAAGCCTACGGGCTGACCACACCCGAGCACAAGGTGGCCATCTACAGCTACTACTTCCACCGCCTGCTGCAACGTGCCGACGACGTCACCATCGTCTATAACGACTCTACCTCCGACGGCCAGAAAGGTGAGAAGAGCCGCTTCCTCCTGCAGCTCATGGTAGAGAGTCCCCACCCCATCCGTCTCCTTACCCTGCAAGGCGGACAGGACATCGCGCAGCACCAGCCACAGCCCGTAGAGAACCGTGCCCAGGTGCCCGAGTTGCTCTCGCCTACGGCCATCAACCGCTACCTGCGCTGCCCCTTGGCGTTCCATTATTACTATGTAGAGAACCTGCGCGAACCTGACAACACCGATGAAGACACCATCGACGACCGTCTTTTCGGCAACATCTTCCACGAAGCATCGCGCATCATCTATGTCCCCTTTGTGAAACAGAAGCGGCAGGTTCACGCCAGCGACATCGACCGTTTGCTGAAAGACCGCGTCGATATAGAACGCGCCGTCGATCAGGCTATCCGGGAAAGCCTTCCCCGTCCGGTGGAGGTGGGAGGAGGCCTGCTCATCAACCGCAGCGTCATCATCCACTACCTGCGCCAGCTGCTCCAGCTCGACCGTCAGCTCACGCCCTTCACCATCCTCGACCTCGAAGGCGAAGTAAAGATGCCCCTTTTGTCCCTCTCCCTTCAGGGGGAGTCGAAGGAGGTCTTCATTGGTGGACGCATCGACCGCCTCGACCTCATCCGCGACAAGGACGGCCACGACCTCATCCGCGTCATCGACTACAAGACAGGTGCTCACCGCCTGAAGCCCTTAGACGACGTAGATGCCGTCTTTCTGCAAGAGAGTCTGAAGGAGCACTCCGACTACTACCTCCAGACCCTGCTCTATGCGCTCATCGTGGCCCGCGAGCATCCCGACACGCCCGTCGCCCCTGCCCTGCTCTTCATCCAGCATGCCGGTGTGGAGGGCTACGACCCCGTGCTCCGCTTCGGCAAGGATGCCATCAGCAACGTCACCCTACATGCCGACCGCTTCCTGGAGCAGCTACGTGCCGTCGTCACCCGCATGTTCGACCCTCAGCAGCCCCTCACCCCCACTGACGACCGCCAGCGCTGCCTCAGCTGTCCCTACCGACAGCTGTGCTTCGGATAGTTCATATAGAAAATGGAAATATGTGAATAAAAATTTGTGTGTTTACTTGTTTTACACTACCTTTGCAGTTGCAAACAATAATGAAGCGCATAGAATGAAATTCCCCAAAGCCTTTAGCCTTTTGGCACTGACGATGGTGCTGCTGCTCGCCGCCTGCGGCGAGAGCCATGAGGCGATGCTCCGGCAATTGGAGATGCTGGAGCAGATGAACCGTGCCGACTCGGTGATGACCAACGACTCGTTGGCCGAGGCCCTTACCACCTATTTCGACAGCCACGGCACCGCCAACGAGCGCCTCCGTGCCCACTATATCCTCGGCCGTACCTACGCCGACATGGGTGAGGCACCACGAGCTGTGGATGCCTATCTCGATGCCGCCGACTGTGCCGACACCACCGCTGCCGACTGCGACTTCCGTACCTTGGGTTGCGTCTATTCGCAGATGGGGGACATCTATCATCGCCAATTGTTATTAACTAACGAGATAGAGGCACGGCAAAAATCTTATCATTATGCCTGGATTGCAGGCGACACGTTAGGTTACATCACGGAACTTAAACTATCAGCAGGTGCCTATATCCTCCTTAACAAACGTGATAGCGCGGAACTGATATTGAAAGAAGCTTTAGGTCAATATGAGGCATGTGGCTATAAACAAGAGGGGATTCAGGCTTCTACTATGCTGATGCATCTCTATATTGACGAGCCCGAACATCTGTCTGATTTAAGACAATTGATTGAGAAATATGATTCAGAATCAAACTTGTTTAATGAAAACCATGAACTACCACCTACCAAACGACAGTACTATTATTATAAAGGCCGATATTTAGAAAGAATAGGTCAGTTGGATTCGGCAGAATATTATTATAGAAATGTATATCGACCAAATATGTCTTTTGTTTCCCAAAATCCTATTTATCAGGGATTGTTGGGCGTGTTTCAGAAGCGTCATCAAGCTGACTCCATTGCTAAATATGCACAGCTATATTGTCAAGCAAACGATTCCTCCATTGCTCTAAACGACCAACAGCTGACTGCCAGAATGGCTGCCAGCTATCAATACAACCGATTCCAGAAGCAGGCATTTGAAAACGAGAAGAAGGCCGAACATTCAAGGTTCCTTCTTCTGCTATTCTCTGCCCTTGGCGTTGCCGTCGTGTTTGGGCTGCTATTGGCTTTCTCCGTCTATCGCAAACGGAAGCAGGCACAGCTGTTCCAGTATCAGCGCGACCTGGAGCATCTGGAGCGGGCACAGACGAAGCTGCAGGAGCTGCGTTCGGAGGAGCAAGAACATTCACTCAATACCATCAACAGCCTGAGCGAAGAGATTGCCACCCTGCAACGGCGCGTGGCGGAATATGCCAAGACGTCTATCGTGCTTCGCCTCAGGGAGATGCTGGCCCAGAATCCGCCTGCAGAAGCCTCTTTGGCCGATATGCGGGCGCTGAAGAGCCTCATCAACGAGCAGCTGCCCATGTTCTACGGCACGCTGAACACCGAGTCGTGCACATTGAACCCCATCGAGTATGAAGTGTGCCTGCTCATCCGTGTGCGCTTCTCGCCTGGAGATATCTGTAAGCTATTGGGCAGGGACGGAGGCTATATTTCAAACCTCAGGCGCCGCATCCTGCAGAAAGTCTATGGCATAGACGGCAAGCCCAAAGACCTCGACGACCGCATCCTCTCCATCCAGTAATTCCCTCTATCTCTTTCAGATCTATCAGAATCCTTTCAAAACCTGTCAAAATCCCCATTAAGTGCATTTTGAAAGTTTTTGAAAGGTCTTTTCTTGCTTTTTCTTTTGGAACTATGCGTTTCTTTGCCTAAATTTGCGGCGAACAAACCATTAAAACTTGTATTGTTATGAAAAAGTATTTTACCTGTTTTCTATAACAGGGGTTGGGGGTATTATCCCGATGCAGTCATGGATATTGAACATGATGCCCAGCACCTCTATGTGGCCAGAGGCAACGGCTTGTTTGTGATTGACAAGGCCACTGGCGAGGAGACAGTTTTCAGCGCAAGAGAAGGTACTCTGGACTATACCCCCATTTCCCTTGCCATGTATGGCGATGACCTATGGATAGGAACTGCTGAAGGGAAAGTGCTCTGCTATAATGACTGTTCCATACAAACCTATGATTGGGATATTAACGGGCATGTGACAAATATAGCTTTCGATAGTAAGGGAAATATGTATGTAAGCAGCATTGCTGGTAGAGGTTACCGGATTATTATCCAAACCAAGACCGTTGAGGAACAGATTGAAACTTTTAACAGGTTGAGTGGTGGAATAACCGGTCACCTGTGCATTGACGGCAATGATGCCTTGTGGATTGGCAACTATTTCGGAACAGTTATGACAAAGTACGGTCTAGGTAAATACATCAAGGGCAAAGGAACGCAATACATGATCAGTGACAATCCTGACTGGCCTGGCTACTATGTAATGTCCATGACTGTCGATGACGACGGCTGTATGTGGTACCTCAATTACGGCAATAGCGAGACGGGAAATTGGCTGACAAAGATTGAGGATGATGAAGTGGCAGAGTCATACGAATGCCCCTGTTATGGCTGGGACATGATGTTCGACAGGCAGCAGCGCTTATGGATGTTGGGAAGCAACGGCCCGTTATTCATGATGAAGAACGGAGTGTTCAGCAACTACTCTTGCTCGGAAGAAACGAATCTTTGGACATGTATCGACATTGACGGCGATGACATCTATATCGGTACGGACATAGGGGTGCTGAAGTTTAATGAGGAAAACTTTGAGATGGTACAGACTGGATTGTCCACTCCTTCAGGCATCGCCAGCATGACGGCAGCGAAAGCCACCACCTCTCCCATCTTCGACCTGCAGGGCCGCCGCCTCAGTGGAAAGCCGGAGAAGGGGATATATATACAAGATGGGAAAAAGAGGATTGTCAAATAAAAGCAGGATGAAAGGAAAAAAGCTATGAGTCCATAAATAATTGACGGAAAATTTGCAGCGAATAAACAAACTAAATAGAATTAACGATGATGAAAAAGGGATTTATTTTGACGATGATGCTGGCTATGGTAACCATAGTTATAGCAC
>CAJOFE010000012.1 GCA_905233825.1 uncultured Prevotella sp.
CTCTTGGGGGCTGCTCGCCCCCAAACCCCTCGGTGTTTTTCAGGTATTAGTCTTGGCTTCGCCTCTACCTGAAAATTGCACTTCTATCTTGAACTTAGGGAATTTTACCCCCTTTGCATGTTCCACTTTTCCCTTAGGAAGTTCCTATAGATTTGAAGATTATAATTTGTACTTTTATTAATAATATATATTATAATATATATTATTAATAAAAATATGTAATACTAATAGGGTGCTCCAATTTCATGTTACTAATGTTACAAATGTTACAAATGTTATAAAAAAATTGTTTTTCGCTCGCTTATTCGTACTTTGACATGCGTCGAAGGTACTATCGCTCGGAAAAATCAAAGAAAAATCATATTTTCTTTGCATTTTCGCTCGCTTATTCGTACCTTTGCACTCGATTTTTCAAACTCAAACATATATTGTAGATATGATGATTAACATTACCTTTCCCGACGGCTCTGTTCGTTCGTATGAGCAGGGAGTAACGGGACTTCAGATTGCCGAGAGTATCTCACCGGCTCTGGCACGCAGCGTACTGGCCTGCGGTGTGAACGGCGAGACCGTAGAGCTGAACCGTCCTATCAATGAGGACGCAAAGATTGAACTCTACAAGTGGGACGACGAGCAGGGCAAGCATACCTTCTGGCACACCAGTGCTCACTTGCTGGCCGAGGCGTTGCAGGAGTTGTATCCTGGCGTGCAGTTCGGTTTCGGACCCGCTGTGGAGAACGGATTCTTCTATGATGTCCTGCTGCCTAATGGCGAGATGATCAAGGAGAGCGACTTCCCCGCTATCGAACAGAAAATGAAGGAGCTGGCTTCGAAGAAAGAGCCCGTGGTGCGTCGCGAGGTTGCCAAGGCCGAGGCCCTGAAGGCATTTGCTGCCGACGGTCAGACCTATAAGTGCGAGCACATTGAGCAGGACTTGGAGGACGGTTCTATCACCACTTATACGCAGGGTTCGTTTACCGACCTCTGTCGTGGCCCGCACCTGGTGGATACAGGCGAAATCAAGGCCGTGAAGCTGACCAGCGTAGCCGGTGCCTTCTGGCGTGGCGATGCTACTAAGCAGCAGCTGCAGCGCCTCTACGGTATCTCGTTCCCCAAGAAGAAGATGCTCGACGAGTATCTGGTGTTGCTGGAGGAAGCCAAGAAGCGCGACCACCGCAAGATTGGCAAGGAGATGGAGCTGTTTATGTTCTCAGATAAGGTTGGCAAGGGTCTCCCCATCTGGCTGCCGAAGGGTACAGAACTGCGCCTTCGCTTGCAGGATCACTTGCGTAAAGTGCAGAAGCGCTTTGGCTATCAGGAGGTTATCACTCCGCACATCGGTTCGAAGAATCTCTATGTGACCAGCGGTCACTGGGATCACTATGGCAAGGATTCGTTCCAGCCCATCCATACGCCCGAGGAGGACGAGGAGTATCTGCTGAAGCCCATGAACTGCCCTCACCACTGCGAGATCTTCGCATGGAAGCCCCGCAGCTATCGTGACCTGCCGCTGCGCATTGCAGAGTTCGGTACTGTGTATCGCTATGAGCAGAGCGGCGAGCTGCACGGTTTGACGCGTGTGCGCTCCTTCACGCAGGACGATGCCCACCTTTTCTGCCGTCCTGACCAGGTAAAGCAGGAGTTCCTCAACGTGATGGATATCATCGATATCGTGCTGTCGGCTTTCGGCTTCAATTTCGAGGCACAGATTTCGTTGCGCGACCCTAACGACCATGAGAAGTATGTGGGTACTGACGAGGACTGGGCGCTGGCTGAACGCGCCATTCAGGAGGCCTGCAAGGAGAAGGGACTGGATGCCAAGGTGGAATATGGCGAGGCAGCCTTCTACGGTCCGAAGCTCGATTTCATGATCAAGGATGCCATTGGCCGTCGCTGGCAGCTGGGCACTATCCAGGTGGACTACAACCTGCCTAAGCGCTTCCAGCTGGAATATACCGACGAGGACAACCAGAAGAAGACGCCCGTGATGATTCACCGTGCGCCGTTTGGCTCTATGGAGCGCTTCTGCGCCGTGCTTATCGAGCATACCAGCGGTCACTTCCCCCTGTGGCTCACGCCTGACCAGGTGGCCATTCTGCCCCTCTCGGAGAAGTATAATGACTATGCCAAGGAAGTGGCAAAGAAGTTTGATTTGCAAGGCGTGCGTGCCAACATCGACCTGCGCAACGAGAAGCTGGGACGCAAAATCCGCGACAACGAGCTGAAGCGCATTCCCTACATGGTCATCGTGGGTGAGAAGGAAGAGGCTGAGGGCCTCGTCTCGATGCGCCAGCAGGGTGGTGGCGAGCAGCGTACCATGACCATTCAGGAGTTCATTGACAAGGTGAACGCCGAGGTGGCCGAGCAGACCAAGAACTTTTAGAGTTTAGCGTTTAGCGAATAAGAATCAAGAACGAATATGGCAAGACAGAATAATCATTTAGTCATCATGGCTGGAGGCGTGGGTAGCCGTTTCTGGCCTATGAGTACTCCTGAACGCCCGAAGCAGTTTATCGACGTGCTGGGCACAGGGAAATCGCTGCTGCAGCTCACCGTAGAGCGCTTCGGCAAGATGGTGCCCGCAGAGAACGTGTGGGTGGTGACGAATGAGAAGTATGCCGACATCGTGGCCAGTCAGCTACCCGACATGCCACGTGGCAACATACTGAGCGAGCCGTGCCGGCGCAACACGGCTCCTTGTATTGCCTATGTGAGCTGGCGCATTAAATCGCGCGACCCGAAGGCCAACATTGTGGTAACCCCGTCTGACCATGTAGTGATGAACGTGCAGGAGTTCCAGCGTGTGGTCTCTGAGTGCATGGCATTCACGGAAGACAGCGATGCCATCGTCACGCTCGGCATGAAGCCCACGCGTCCTGAGACGGGCTACGGCTATATACAGGCCGACCTCTCATCACCTTCGCTGCGCAACAAGCAGGTGTTCCGGGTGGATAACTTCCGCGAGAAGCCCGATTTGGAGACCGCCGAGCAGTATATCAAGAAGAACAACTACTTCTGGAATGCCGGTATCTTCATCTGGAATGTCTCCACCATTGTCAATGCCTTCCGCGTCTATCAGCCCAAGCTGGCCAAGATATTCGAGGCGTTGCTGCCCGTCTATGGCACCGAGGGCGAGCAGGCGGCTATCAACGAGCAGTTCCCCAAGTGCGAGAATATTTCGGTCGACTATGCCATCATGGAGAAGGCTGAGGAGATATTCGTCTGTCCTGCCGATTTCGGATGGAGCGACCTGGGAACGTGGGGCTCGTTGCAGCAGCAGTTGAAGCGCGACCTCTATGGCAATGCTGCCATCGGTTCCGACATCTCGCTCTTCGAGAGCCACAATTGCATCATCCACACCGTTCAGGAACGCAAGGTTGTGGTGCAGGGTCTCGATGGCTACATCGTGGCCGAGAATGATGACACGTTGTTAATATGCAAGCTCTCGGAAGAGCAGCGAATCAAACAGTTCAGCGGGGAGGCATAGCGCATGAAAGTTGCACTAATCACGGGTATTACAGGTCAGGACGGTTCGTATCTGGCTGAGTTCCTCATAGAGAAAGGCTACGAGGTACACGGTTTGATGCGCCGCTCGTCATCGTTCAATACAGGGCGCATTGAGCACCTGTATCTTGACGAGTGGGTGCGCGACATGAAGAAGAAACGCCTGGTGAATCTGCACTATGCCGACATGACTGACTCGTCGTCGCTCATACGTATCATCAGTGAGATACAGCCTACGGAGATTTACAACCTCGCCGCCCAAAGCCATGTGAAGGTATCGTTTGAGGTGCCTGAATATACTGCCGATACCGATGCCAACGGCGTCTTACGCCTGCTGGAGGCTGTGCGCATCTGCGGCCTGGCGAAGACTTGCCGCATCTATCAGGCCTCTACCTCCGAGTTGTATGGCAAGGTGCAGGAGGTGCCGCAGAGCGAAACCACACCTTTCTATCCCCGTTCGCCCTATGCCGTGGCAAAGCTCTACGGTTTCTGGATCATGAAGAACTATCGCGAGAGCTATGGCATGTATTGCTGCAACGGTATCCTGTTCAATCATGAAAGCGAGCGTCGTGGCGAGACTTTCGTCACCCGTAAGATTACGTTGGCTGCAGCCCGCATTGCGCAGGGCTTTCAGGACAAGCTCTATCTGGGTAACCTGAACTCGCTGCGTGACTGGGGCTACGCCAAGGACTATATTGAGTGCATGTGGCTCATCTTGCAGCAGCCAGAGCCCGATGACTATGTTATTGCCACAGGCGAATACCACAGTGTGCGTGAATTCTGCACGCTGGCTTTCCGCGAGGTGGGCATCGAGCTGGAGTGGCGTGGCGACGGCATTGATGAGAAAGGCTACGACAAGGCTACAGGCAAGGCTATCGTCGAGGTAGATCCGAAGTATTTCCGTCCTGCTGAGGTCGATCAGCTGCTTGGCGATCCCTCGAAGGCTAAGGCTAAGTTGGGCTGGAATCCGCACAAAACCAGCTTCGAGGACTTGGTGAAGCTGATGGTGAGACATGACATGAGGTTCGTAAAGAAGCTCTATATCAGGGCGCAGATGGACAGGGAGGATGCTGAATAAGAACAGCAAGATATATGTTGCAGGCCATCGTGGGCTGGTGGGCTCTGCTATCTGGGACAACCTGATGCAACGTGGCTATACCAATCTGGTGGGCAGGACACATAGCGAGCTTGACCTGACCAATCAGTTAGCCGTAAAGGAATTCTTCGACGAGGAGCACCCTGATGCAGTGGTGCTGGCTGCAGCCTTTGTAGGTGGCATCATGGCTAACTCGCTCTATCGTGCAGACTTCATCATGCAGAACATGAAGATACAGTGCAACGTCATCAGCGAGGCATACGCTCATGGTGTGAAGAAGCTGCTCTTCCTCGGCTCCACGTGCATCTATCCGAAGAACGCACCGCAACCCATGCGGGAAGACTGCCTGCTGACCTCGCCGTTGGAATATACCAACGAAGAGTATGCCATCGCCAAGATTGCCGGTCTGAAAATGTGTGAGTCCTATAATCTGCAATACGGCACCAACTACGTGGCTGTGATGCCTACTAACCTCTACGGTCCCAACGACAATTTCCACTTGGAGAACAGTCACGTCATGCCTGCCATGATGCGTAAGATATATTTAGCCAAGCTCCTCCACGACGGTGACTGGGAGAAGATAGCCTGTGACTTGAATAAACGGAGCCTCCCTCCAACGCCCTCCAAAAAGAGAGGGAGCATTGACGGTTCGTCAAGCAAGGAAGATATTCTCGAAGCATTGGCCGACTACGGCATCTACGACAACCGGGTGGTGCTATGGGGCACAGGTACTCCGTTGCGTGAGTTCCTGTGGAGCGAAGACATGGCTGATGCCAGCGTATATGTGCTGCTTCATGTAGATTTCTCCGACATCATCGGTATGGAGAAATATTCCTCCGTACATTTTGGAACGAAAGCCAACGGTTCCGTAGATAGAAACCACTCAGAGGGTAGGGGAGGCGCCATCCCCTCGTTGGGCGAGATTCGCAATTGCCATATCAACGTGGGCACGGGCAAGGAAATCACCATCCGTGAGCTCTCAGAGCTGGTGGCAAAGACGGTGGGCTTTGAAGGCGAGATTGCCTTTGATACCTCGAAGCCTGACGGTACCATGCGTAAGCTCATCGATGTTTCCAAACTCCATTCATTAGGCTGGACACACAAGGTGGAAATCGACGACGGTGTGCGCCGTCTCTTTGAGTGGTATCAAAAATCCATATAAATGAGGATTGCACGTTTGAAAAAAAGGTCGTACCTTTGCACCCAAATTTCAAACGTATGAAGAAAAGCATTATATTATTGTTATTGATGTCGGTTGCCACTCTTCAGGTGATGGCCGACGTCACTCCTGTTGATGTCGCCGCGAGCGACACTTCCCGTGTAATCGACCTTGACGAAGTAGTTGTCGTTTCCCAGCCCAAGGAGCAGGTGTGCCTGCGCCTCCAGCCTGTGAGCAGCAGCGTATTTGGCAGTGAGCAGTTACAGCAGCTGAATGTGCGCGACCTCAGTCAGTTGTCTCAGTATGTTCCCTCGTTCGTGATGCCTGCCTACGGCTCGCGCCTAACGTCTTCTATGTATGTGCGTGGCATTGGCTCTCGCATCAACAACCCTGCCGTGGGTGTTTATTATGACAACATCCCGCTGATGTCGAAGTCGGCTTTCAACAACCACTTCTATATGCTCGACCGTGTTGATATCCTGCGCGGCCCCCAGGGGACGCTTTATGGGCAGAATACTGAGGGCGGATTGGTGCGAATCTATTCCAAGAACCCGATGAACTATCAGGGTACGGATGTGCTGCTGAGTCTCGGCAACGGTCTGTATCGCAATGTAGAGGTGGCCCATCACCACCGTCCCAGCGAGAAGCTGGCCTTCACTGTGGCTGGTTTCTATAGCGGACTGAAGGGTTTCATTGATAACACGCAGTTCGACGAGAAGAACGACAAGAGCCTCGAAGCTGGCGGCAAGGTGCGTCTTATCTTCGCTCCGAATCAGAAGCTGAAGTTCGACTGGACAGCCGACTATCAATGGGTGAACCAGAATGGCTTCGGCTATGGAGAGTTCCATCCATTTGATTATTCGACCGATTTAACTTCTTCACAGATTTTCCCGGCTGACGAAACGATGCATGATCCCGCAACTACCATCATGAACGGCTACAAGCGCAACATGTTCAACACTGGTCTGAATATCAGTCACGACATGGGAAGCCTGCTCTTCACCTCGACCACCAGCTACCAGCACTTAAAGGACAGGATGCAGATGGATCAGGATTACATGGCTCCCGACTATCTGCGCCTGGAGCAGCGGCAGAAGATGAACGCCCTGACGCAGGAGTTTGTACTTCGCAGTCATGATACCAGCCGTTGGCAGCATGCCAGCGGACTCTACGGCAGCTACCAGTGGTTGCGCACCGATGCGCCAGTCTTGTTTGGAGACGCTATTACCGGTCCTATTGGCAATGCTATTACCAACGCCATGAAGGGAGCCATGCAGGGCTCTATGTATCCGCGCATGTACCAACAGATGTTGGAACAGATGATTGCACAGGGCATGCCGCAGGCTGTAGCTGAGGCTCAGGCTGCCGCCGCTGCCCAAAAGGCTGTAGATGCTGCACTGGCTGGCGTAACTATGAGTGCCGAGATGGCCGTGCCTGAAAATTTCCACACGCCACAACTCACCCTCGCTGCTTTCCACGAGTCAAACATCCAACTGGCCGACCGCCTGAAGCTAACCCTCGGCTTGCGCTTTAACATAGATAAGGTGAAGATTGACTACGACGCCTTGGCCTATATGAATATGACAGGCGGCACCGCCGAGCGTCAGGCCACCTATCATCTCACCTCGCACGTCATCGACAGCCGCTCGAAGACCTTCACCCAGCTGCTGCCGAAGTTCGGACTGACCTATAGCTTCAACGAGAACCTGGGCAATGTCTATGCTCTCGTGTCGAAGGGCTATCGTGCCGGCGGCTACAACATACAGATGTTCAGCGACGTGCTGCAAACCGAGCTCAACGCACATCAGCAGGATGCCATGCGCGGCGACTACGATGTGGAACACACCACACAAGACTACGATCATATTGAGGAGACCATCGCCTACAAGCCCGAGGAGTCGTGGAACTACGAAGTAGGCACCCACCTGAACCTCTTCGACAACCTGCTGCATTTCGACCTCGCGCTCTACTACATGCAGATTCGCAACCAGCAGCTCTCCATCATGGAGCCCAACAGCAACTACGGTCGCATGATGGTGAATGCTGGCAAAAGCCACTCCTACGGTATGGAGACCACTCTGCGCGGCAAGCTCTTTGACAATGCCCTCGACTGGGGCGTCAGCTACAGCTTCACTAACGCCAAGTTCGATGAGTATCAGAACGACATGACTCCTCAGGGCATTCATACAATGGAAAAGAACTACATTGTCAATTATAAAGACAACTACGTTCCTTTCGTGCCCCAGCACACATTCTCGGCTATGGCCGACTGGCACATCACGTCACGTTTCACACTTGGTGCCAATGTGAATGGCCAGGGAAAGATATGGTGGGACGAGGCCAACACTTTCTCGCAGAAGTTCTACGCCCTGCTCGGTGCCCATGCTGACTACGACTTCGGTCCTGTGGTGCTGAGCCTGTGGGGTCGCAATCTGACCGACACAAACTACAATACATTCGCCGTGGCTAGCAGTGCCGCAGGCAGCATGCGCTATTTCACCCAACGCGCCAATCCCCTGCAAGTGGGCCTCGACCTACGCATGCATTTCTAACCGAAAAGCACGCGTAGAGCCTCCTCAACCTTGCGTACGGGATGCAGCTCGATGCTTGGCTTCTTGTGCGTGAAAGCCCGCATGTTATAACGTGGAATGATGATGTGGCTGAAGCCCAGTTTCTCGGCTTCGGCCACTCGCTGTTCTATACGGTTCACAGGGCGTACCTCGCCGCTTAGGCCCACCTCGCCGCACATGCACCAGCCGCTTTCAATCGGCGTATCGACGTTGCTGCTCAGCACGGCGGCGATGATGCTTAGGTCCATCGCCATATCGGTGACGCGTAGGCCACCTGCGATGTTGATGAAAACGTCCTTCTGCATCAGCTTGAAGCCTACACGCTTCTCTAATACTGCTAATAGCATGTTAAGGCGTCGTTGGTCGAAGCCCGTAGCTGAGCGCTGTGGCGTGCCGTAAGCTGCCGACGATACCAGCGCCTGTGTCTCCATCAGGAAGGGACGCACGCCCTCGATGGCGGCGCTGATGGCGATGCCCGATAGTCCTTCGTGTTCCTCTGAAAGCAGCAGTTCCGAGGGATTCGACACCTGTCGCAGTCCGTCTTGCCGCATTTCATAAATACCTAATTCAGAAGTACTTCCAAAGCGGTTCTTCATGCTTCGCAGGATGCGATACATATAGTGCTGGTCACCCTCGAACTGTATGACCGTATCGACAATGTGCTCCAGAATTTTCGGACCGGCCAGGGTGCCCTCCTTCGTGATGTGTCCAATCAGAATGACGGGCACACCGCTCGTCTTGGCGAAGCGCAGCAGGGCAGAGGCGCATTCGCGCACTTGGGCAATACTGCCAGCGCTCGACTCCACCTCCTCCGTGCTGATGGTTTGGATGGAGTCAATGACCACCAGGTCGGGCTGCACCTCTTTGATATGATGGAAGATAGCTTCGAGTGAGTTTTCACAGAGGATGAAGAACGACTCTCCCTCGGTTCCTCCCTGTTGAGGGAGGGGTGACAGAAGCCTCTCGGCGCGCATCTTCAGCTGGTGGGCGCTCTCTTCGCCGCTGACGTAGAGGATACGCATCTTGTTGCTCAGCTTGAGCATGGTCTGCAACGAAAGTGTGCTCTTGCCGATGCCTGGCTCACCGCCCAGCAGCACGATACTGCCCGGTACCAGTCCACCACCTAAAACGCGGTTCAGCTCGTCATCGCCCGTTGATATGCGGCGATCGTCGGTACCCACAATCTCATTCAGACGCATAGGGCGGCTGGTACGAAGTTTATTACCCGCACTCGCCGCAGCATTTGTAGTTGCCTGTCTGCCTGTGTCGGCAGCCACCTTCATCTCCTTAAATGTGTTCCACTGCCCGCAGGCTGGACACTTCCCAATCCATTTAGCCGCTTCCTGTCCGCAGTTTGAACACACATATACTGTCTTGTCCTTTGCCATGTCTTTTCTGTTTCTTTAGAGTGCAAAAGTACAAAAAAAGAATGAAATGCCAAAGAAAAGGGAGATTCTTTTTTCTGACACCGCTCCCTTCTGAGGCCCCTCCTGACAGTTTCCTGTCGTGCAAATATGCACCTCTAAGACGGAGGCACATAAAATTTTCTTCTAATTTATGCTAATTTCTGTCTGAATATAAAAAAATATTTGTACCTTCGCAGGCTGAATGAAGAATTTACTATTATTATCTAGCGCAGTGCTATTGCTGCTGACGGCTTGCGGCGACAATGCGGCAGAACAGGCGGAACAACAGCGGCGTGAGCAGCAGATTGCCGACTCGATGGCGCTGAAAGTGGCGGTGACGCCCACGCTGGACTGCCTGCCACTCTTTGTGGCTGTTGAAGAAGGTCTGTTCGAGCGTGAGGGCGTGAGCGTGCTGCTGCGTCCCTTTACGGCACAGATGGACGAGGATACGGCGTTGCTACGTGGGCGCGTGGAAGGCATGACAACCGACCGCGAACGGATAGCGTGGATAAGGGAACAGGGTATGGAGGTGCGCGAGGTGGCACAAACGAGTCTGAAATGGCAGTTGCTGACTAACAAGATGGCGCGTATCAAAATGCTGAATCAACTTGACGATAAGATGCTTGCCATGACGCGCCGCTCGGCGACGGACATGCTGGCACGGAAGATTGTGGATAGTGCGGGACTGCAGCCTGAGCGTGTGTTCCGCATTCAGGTGAACGATGTGCAGGTGCGTCTGAGTATGCTAGAGAACGGTATCATGGACGCTATGCTGTTACCTGAGCCGCAGGCCACACAGGCTAGGTTGGGTGGTCATCCAGTATTGCTTGATACAGACTCGATGGGGCTCCATCTGGGTGTTATCGTCTTCTCAAAAGAGGCGATGGCCGACACCATGCGACAGCGGCAGGTGGAACAGTTCCTGAAGGTGTATCGTGCCGTAAGCGACACCATTGCCCACCGAGGAATCGGTACCTATCGCGACGTGATTGCTAGCTACTGTCATGTGAAGCCAGAAATCGTTGATTCAATGATGAATGAGAGGTGAGAGCTAAGGTATGAAACAGAACGAGCAACTGAATGGCATATTGGAAATGGTGCTCAACCGACAACTGGGCAGGAGCATCAATGAGCTGGAGAACTATCTGCTGGCCAATCCTCGTCAGGTAGATATGGAGCAGCTTATTAGCATCCGTAATGACTATCAGCTCATGGTGGGATACTGGCAGCGAGGCTTCGACGACCCGAAACGGGAAGAAGTATGCGACCAGCTTCTACACCGCATGTATGCCCTTACCATGAACATCGCCATTCATTGGCAACTGGCAGAGAGTCCCTATATGAAGGCCATCTATCAACGTCCGCGAAATATTCGTAAAGACTGGTCGATGTCGGCTGTCAGAGCTTCGATGGAGGGCTTCGTCAGCGATGTGACGCTGCTAGATTTGGAGCCGGAGCATGTGCGGCAACAGAAGAGTGACGAGCTGTATAGCCGCCATTGGGAGTTGATGCGCGACCTCTTCGACTATATCCTTACCTCACGCCAATGGCGTGAGAGCTTGGGTAATGCTTTCTTGGAGATGCTCCTGTCACCTACGCTGGCCAGCATCGATCAGCAGCTTATCGTCAGCGCAATCACCCTTTCTGCCATGCAGCATTTCTGCTTCCATAAGTGGCGTGTGCTTTGTGAGGTTTGGCGGCTGGCAACAGACGAGCCTCTGCGTCAGCGGGCTTTGGTGGGATGGGCACTCACGACCGATGCTACCGCTGCCAGTCTGTTTACGGAAATGGGTGACATGGTGGCCAACATGTGTAACGACGAGCAGACGAGGGAACAACTGGCCGAGTTGCAAATGCAGCTGATCTATTGCAGGCAGGCTGAGGAAGATACAAACACCATCCAGAAGGAGATATTGCCCGACATCATGAGCGGTAGCAAGATGAAGCTGACGCGCGAGGGGTTGGTGGAAATGGATGAGGATACGCTCGATGATATCCTACACCCTGAGGCCTCGGAACTGGCCGTGGAGCGTATGGAACAGAGCATGCAACGCATGGTGGACATGCAGAAGCAGGGTGCCGACATTTATTTCGGCGGTTTCTCGCAGATGAAGCGCTTTCCTTTCTTTAACGACATCTCCAACTGGTTCGTACCTTTCTATCCGCAGCATCCCAGTATCAGCAAGACTTGGAATAACGCTCGCGGCGGCAAGTTTCTGAAGACCCTTACCCGTATTGGCGCTTTCTGCGATAGCGACAAGTATTCGTTTGTGCTGGCCTTCGACCATGTGCTCGACCGTCTGCCGCAAAGCATGCTGAAGATGATAGAGCAGGGCGAGGCCCAGGCTATGCCTATAGGTGGAGAGGTTGCTACTGAAGACCAGAAAGAGCCGACATTCATCCGTCGCGTCTATCTGCAGAATCTGTATCGCTTCTTCCGCATTTATTCTGCCCGTGGTGAGTTCAATAATCCTTTTGCCGACAACGAGCGGCTCTTCTTCTTTGCCAATCCGCTATTCGGTATGGAGCAACTGTCGCAGCAGACGCTCACCGTGGCGCGCTTCCTCATGAAGCGGCATCAATATCAGGAGACTATGAATGTGCTGGACTGCCTGCCAGAACAACAGCGTGACTATCAGGCGTATATTATGATGGGCTCGGCCTTGCAGCACCTTCCCAAGATGACACGCCACTCGGCGGCTGAGTGTTTCCGTATGGCCCTGCAACAGAAGCCCGACAGTGAGCGGGCGCTGGCAGGATTGGCACGTTCGCTCTTCAGCAGCCGGAACTACGAGGAGGCGTTGGGACTGTACGAGCGGCTGATGACGATGAAGTCCGACCACCGCACCTATCAGCTCAATGCCGCCGTCTGCCTGCTGAATGTAGAGCGTGGCGAAGAGGCGCTGAAGCTGCTCTATAAGCTGAATTATATGTACCCTGACGACTTGAACGTCAGCAGGGTGTTGGCGTGGGCACAGACCGTCTGCGGCAAGTACGAACAGGCCGACAAACTCTATTGCCAGCTTTTGGCTCAGGAGAAACCAGAGGCTTCGGACATGCTGAATTATGGTTATTGTCTGTGGTTTGCCAAGAATATCGTGACGGCCATCAGCATGTTCCGGCAGTTCCTGAGCAGCCAACAGGACGAGAACTATAGTATTGCAGACGAGTTCCTGACGGCAGAGCATCAGCTCATCGCCTCACATGGAATCTCCGATGCAGAGATCCAGCTGATGATAGATGCGGTGACGTTATAAAAAGGAGTAAGTTTATGCTGAAGCAATTATATATTCGCAATTTCACGCTTATCGACGAGCTCGACATGGAGTTCCATAGTGGTTTCTCCGTGGTGACGGGTGAGACGGGCGCTGGCAAAAGCATTATTTTGGGGGCTATAAATTTACTGCTGGGTCAGCGTGCCGACATGAAATCTATCTCGGCAGGTGCTGACAAGTGCGTGGTGGAGGCCCACTTCGACCTGAGCCGCTATGAGGGTATGGAGCAGTTCTTTGAGGAGAACGAGCTGGAGCCTGATATGAGCGACACCATCATACGCCGTGAGCTGACTGCCAGCGGAAAGAGTCGTGCTTTCGTCAATGATGTCCCCGTCGGTCTAACCGTGCTGAAGGAACTGGGTGACAGGCTTATCGACGTACACTCACAGCACCAGAACCTTTTGCTGGGTAAGCACGACTTCCAGCTCGGCGTGGTCGATGTCATTGCCAGTAGCCAGCAGGAGCAGGCCGATTATCGTCAGGCTTACGAAGAGTGGAAGCAGGCGCAGCAGGCATTAGACACGTTGAAAGAACAAATAGCGCAGAGCCGACAAAACCAGGACTTCATGCAATTCCAGCATGACGAGCTGACGGCAGCAAAGCTGACAGACGGCGAGCAGGAGGAGCTGGAAGCCCGCAGCGACACGATGGAACATGCCGAGGATATCAAGCATTCGCTCTATGAAGCCGACAATGCCCTTTCAGCAGAAGGTAGTGGCATCGTTACCCAACTGCGCACCGCCACCCAGGCACTTCGCAGCATAGAGCGTGTTTATCCTGATGCCGTAGAACTGGCTGAGCGTCTGAATACTGCCTATGTTGAACTGAAGGACGTGGCACAGGAGATAGGCACAAAGATGGACAACGTGGATTTCGACCCTGCCGAGCTGGACAGCATCAATGCTCGGTTGGACCGTCTCTACGATCTGGAAAAGAAATACCGTGTGCAGACCGTTGGCGAGCTGATAGCCATTCGTGATGAGCTGGAGAGTAAACTGTCGGCCATCGAGGGCGGCGACGAGTTTCTGGCCGAGAAGGAACAGGAGGTAGAACAGCTGCTTGCTGTATGTCGTGAGAAGGGTAGCGTGCTGACGAAGAAGCGTCAGGTTGGAGCCCGCGAGATTGTGCTCTCAATGGGGCAGCGCTTGGTAGCCTTGGGTATGCCGCATGCCCGCTTCGAGGTTTCCGTCACCGCTGGTGAACCGTCAGCTTCGGGCCTCGACCGTGTGGCTTTTCTCTTCTCTGCCAATACCTCGTCGGCGTTGCAGCCTGTGTCACAGGTGGCATCGGGGGGTGAGATAGCCCGTGTTATGCTGGCCCTGAAAGCTATGGTGAGCGGAGCCGTGAAGCTACCCACCATTATCTTCGACGAAATTGACACGGGCGTCAGCGGCAAGATAGCCGAGCAGATGGCTCAGATGATGGCTGAGATGGGCGACGGTGGGCGTCAGGTCATTAGTATCACTCACTTGCCGCAGATAGCAGCTCAGGGCTCTACACATTATAAAGTATATAAGGAGGAAACGCCGCAGGGTACCATCAGCCACATGCAGATGCTCAGCCTTGAGGAGCGCATTGGTGAGATTGCTCAGATGCTGTCGGGCAGCGACGTCACATCCGCAGCCATAGAAAACGCAAAACAATTGTTGAGAATTCAGAAGTAAGAGATAAAAGTTATGAAACGCAAGCTGATATTTTTATCATTCATCATTTGTCAATTGTCATTTAGCGGTGTAGCCGCACAGTCGTGGGTGAAGAAAGCCGCCAAGTCGGTGTTCACCCTGAAGACCTTCGATGCTAATGGTACTCTGGTGGGCAATTCCTGTGGTATCTTTGTAGGTGAGCAGGGAGAGGCTATCAGCAGCTATGAGCCTTTTCGAGGAGCCAATAGTGCCGTAGTCATCGATGCTACTGGTAAGGAATATCCTGTGGAGATGATACTGGGAGCCAACGATACCTACGATGTGGTCAAGTTCCGCGTTGATATCAAGAAACCCCAGCCGCAGGTTATTGCCAGCGTAAAAGCCGATGAGGGCGCTGCCGTGTTCCTGTTGCCTTATCGTGAATCCAAGCAGTCTATACAGGGCGTCGTTCTCAAGACAGAGACTTTCGGAGGAACGGATAATGCCTACTACACCCTGAAGGTGACGATGCCGCAGGATGGTGCCGGGATGCCACTCTTTAACGAAGAAGGACAGCTGCTCGCCTTGATGCAGCAACCTATGTCGGAGAACGATACGCTGTGCTATGCCGTCAGCGCTCTCTTTGCTGACAGTTTGAAGATGACGGGGCTGAGCTTCAATGATGAGGTGTATCGTGCTACGGGCATTAAGAAAGCATTGCCTACAGATTTGGGCCAGGCTCAGCTCACGCTCTTTATGGCAGCATCTACGTTCGATTCTCTGAGCTACGTGCAATTGGTTGACGACTTTATCCGTCAGTTCCCCGATGTGCAGGATGGCTATGTCAGCCGTGCAGAGCTTGCTACCAGCGATGACCGCTATGCTGATGCCGACCGCGACATGGAGCAGGCCATCAAGGTGGCTGCTGCTGACAAGGAAAGACGCGACGAGGCGCTTGGCGAAGCACATTTCAGCTATTCGCGTCTCATATACCAGAAGCTGATTTATCGTCCCGAGCCTGCCTATGAGCCTTGGACGTATGACCGTGCGTTGGAAGAGGCTGTCGCAGCCTATGCGGCCAGCCCGCAGCCCATTTATAGGCAGCAGCAGGCCTACGTGCTATTTGCTCAGAAGAAATATGCTGAGGCCGGTAACATCTATGACGAACTTTTCAACACGCCCCTGCGTTCGCCAGACCTCTTTATTGAAGCATCACGCTGCAAGCTGGTGCAGGCCGACACACTTGGATATCTCGCGATGCTTGATTCTGCAGTAGCACAGTTCTCGAAGCCTTATCTGAGGGAGGCTGCTCCTTATATTCTTGCACGTGCGCAGGCTCGACTCGATGCTGGAAAATACCGTGATGCTACCAACGACCTGAACGACTACGAACAGCTGATGGCGATACAGGTAAACGCTTCTTTCTATTATCTGCGCTTCCAGGCTGAACAGGGAGGCCGTCTGTTCCAGCAGGCGTTGAACGACATTGCCAAGGCCATTGAGCTGAATCCGTCTCAGGAACTGTATTATGCTGAGAAAGCATCGCTTGAAGTGCGTGTGGGGCTCTATGATGAGGCTATTGCGACTGCTCAGGAGTGTATCAAGTTGGTTCCCGACTATAGCGACGGCCATCTCTTCCTCGGACTGGCTCAGTGTCTGAAGGGTAACAAGGTTGAAGGCGTGAAGAACCTGCAGCGCGCTAAGGAACTGGGTGATGAGCAGGCCGATGGGTTGATAGAGAAATACGGAAAGTAATCAGTAAAGAGGAAGGAGTGGATATGTATCTGAAGGAACTCTCTCTCTGGGGCGGGCTGTTGGTATTGCTACTGTTGGTAGTGGCAGTGCTGCTGTTAAGGCTTGTCGACCAGCGCATGTCGCGCATGCTCTTCGGTTTTCGTCTTCCGGGAACACGTTTTCCAAAGAAGCTCCTGTTGCCTGTAGCGGTAGCCATATTGGTGGGAGGCTTCGCCATGGCAGGATGCCTGATGTTGTGTCTGCCATGCCGCACGTTCTGGCCCGTCTTTGGTGTCGTGGTGATAGGGTTGTTGCTGTCGGTGCCGCGAGCCATAGAAGCATATCATAGGAGCTTGAAGCATACCGAGGCCCATCGCCTGTATCTGATAGCTAATGGTGCCACGCATCTGGAGTCGCTCGTTCCCAGTGTGCGCAGGGCATTCCGGGCGGCGTTGCTGCCTGTGGCATGGCGATGGTCATCGCCGTTGGTGGTGGCCATGCCGTTTCTGCTGCTTGGACTGTTGATAGGTGGCGTGACGCCCGCGGCAGCATTGGCTACCACTGTGTTGATGTGGGTCGCAGTCGTGGCTGCTTCGGTATTGTCGGCAGCACTGGCCATGTGGCTGGCTGATTTCTTCTTGTTCAAGAAGCCTACTGAGCCATCAGGTAAGCTTTGAACGCCTCGAAGTCGTTGGGCATGGGCACGCTCTGCTTCTCGCCGCGCATGAAAGCGGCCAGGCGTTCGGGAATCTCTACGTCGATGCCCAGAATTTCATCCACTTTCTCCTTGAACTTGGCAGGGTGAGCCGTTTCGCAGAACACGCCCACCTCGCCAGGCTGTAGCTGCTCTTCCAATGCACGATAGCCGCAAGCGCCGTGCGGGTCGAGGATATAGTCCGTCTCTGCATAGCACTGACGCATGGTCTCCTTAATCTGCTCGTCGCTATAAGTGGCTCCACTGATAAGGCTGGTAATGCGCTGGTGCGTATCCTCGGCTGTCAGCTTGCCGCCTTCAGAGTAGAGGTCGATGATGCGGGCAAAGTTCGACGGATCTCCCACGTCCATGGCGTTGGCTAGCGTCTGCTTGGAGGGTTTGGGCTCATATATGCCCGTCTGTAAGTAATTGTAGAATACGTCGTTGGCATTGTTTGCTGCAATGAATCGTTTAACTGGCATTCCCATGGCATGGCCGAAGAGGGCAGCACAGATATTTCCGAAGTTACCACTGGGAACACAGATGACGATATTCTCTTCTCCAAGGGCTTTCAGTCTTGCCACGGCATTGAAATAGTAGAATGCCTGCGGCAGGAAGCGTGCCACGTTGATGCTGTTGGCAGAGGTGAGCATCATGTGGCGGTTCAGTTCCTCGTCCATAAAGGCCGACTTCACCAAACGCTGGCAGTCGTCGAAGACGCCATTTACTTCAATAGCCGTGATGTTCTGTCCTAATGTGGTGAACTGGCATTCTTGGATGGGGCTGACTTTACCTTTAGGGTAGAGCACATAGACGTGGATACCCTCGACGCCGAGGAAGCCGTTGGCCACAGCGCTACCCGTATCGCCAGAAGTAGCCACGAGCACGTTCACCGTCTTGTGTGCTGCGATGCCGTCGCAACCTACAGCTCCCTGACGAAGGAAATACTGCAGCAGGCGTGCCATGAAGCGGGCGCCCACATCCTTGAAGGCGAGGGTGGGGCCGTGGAACAGTTCAAGAGCGTAGATATTGTCCTTCACTTTTACCACAGGGCAGTCGAACTGTAACGTGTCATAGACGATGTCTTGCAGGGCGTCGAGATCAACATCATCGCCGAAGAACTGGCTGGCTACATTGTAGGCGATGTCCTGAAAGCGCATCTGTGGCATGTCGTCGAAGAAAGCCTTCGGTAGCTGATAGATTTCTTCGGGCATGTATAGTCCACGGTCTTCTGCCAGTCCTTTCACGACGGCTTTGCTCAGGTTAGCCTCAGGGGCCTGATGGTTGGTGCTGTAGTATGTCATTTCTTAAACATTATTGTTATTTGCCTGCAAAGGTAATGCAAAATTTCGATTAAGCGAAGAGAAAGCAAATAAATTTGCATTCTTGAGCGTGAGAAATTTATCCAAACCGAGCGAAAAACCAAATTTTTATTTGAGTTTTTCTTGCGTCCCTATGCCGCTTCGCTCTGCGAAGAATTCCTAATTCTTAATTCCTACTTGCCGAAGGCAATCCCTCTTACCTCTTAATTCTTACTCGGCGAAGCCGACACATCTCAATTCAAAATTCATAATTCTTACATCCCATAGGGGTCATAGGGGGTAAAATAGGGTGGAAATAAGGGTAATAAGGGTAATTTCTCCCCTATTCCCCCCAAATAATGAATGGATAATGAATGATTATGCATATCTATTATATAAATGAATATCCATGCATAACTTTGCAATGTGGCTAGGCAGGTGCCTGCTCGCTGAAATAAGCACGCCGCTCGTCGAAATTAGCGCGCTCCTCAATGAAAATAGCGCGCCGCTCGTTTGAAAAAGGAGGCGGCTGACTGTTTAACACAAATTCGGCATATTTATACAACTTTGATTCATGCGGATTTTCTACTTTTCGTTCGACGGCTTGCTGGAATATGTTTCCTCTCCCTTACAATGGGCGGGGAACTGCTGAAACAAGAACGATGGGCGGGGAATCCAACTCCCCTCCTTTTAAGGAGGGGTTGCCCGGAGGGCGGGGTGGTATCAGTAATCTGCTCCTACCACCCCTTACAGAAGATTGCTCCATGAAGACGCAATAGCCTCCATGGAGGAGGGGAGTCCCCCTCTCTTTTTGGAGAGGGGCTAGGGGAGAGGCTTTTCCTCTATTTCGCTACCACCCCCAACAGAAGATTGCTCCATGAAGATGCAATCGCTTCCCCGGAGGAGGGGAGTTGTTACAGTAAGAATCCGCGCCAAAATACAGAAAAATCATGGAAATTTCGACGGAATTCGTGAAAAAGTGTGGCAAATCATTAAGAAAAAGACCGTAGAAGTGCTTGTTTTCATGTTTACAGCGGCAATTACCGCACTCACCACCACCAGTTGCATGGGTCATGATCTAATCGGTTTTTGTGGCTAACTATCTGATAATGAGGTTTCTATATGCTTGGAGTCTCATTCCTGATTTTTACGATATTTCCCTTATTACCCTTATTTCCACCTCTTTTTACCCCCTATGACCCCTGTGGAATGTAAGAATTAGGAATTAAGAATTAGGAATTCTTCGCGGAGCGAAGTGGCATAGCCGAGCGGCCCCTTTTTAATTGATTATTTATTATTTTACAGCCAAAAGAACTTAATATTTTGTTTCATATCCTTTGCCTCATGTAGCATAAACAACATTTGGTATCATTGCAGTTTGGCTGTTTCCGTTTTTTTTACTATCTTTGCGCATCGTTACGATTTTTTACTAAAAACTGTTTTACAATGAAAGCAAAAACAATTATGACGGCAGTGATGATGGGAGTGCCCCTGATGGTGGCGGCGCAGAACCCAATCATCCGTGATCAGTTTACTGCCGACCCCACTGCGCGTGTTTTTAATGGCAAGGTGTATCTGTATCCCTCGCATGACATTTTCCCGCCTGAAGGACAGCGTCAGGACTGGTTCTGTATGGAGGACTATCATGTCTTCTCGTCGGAGAACCTGACCGACTGGACGGATCATGGAATGATCGTCACCCAGAACAAGGTACCCTGGGTAAGACCTAATTCCTATTCGATGTGGGCACCTGATTGTGTGGAGAGAAACGGAAAGTACTATTTCTATTTCCCGTCAGCTCCTGCTGAAGGCAGAGGCGGTTTCGCTGTGGGTGTAGCCATTGCAGACAGTCCGGAGGGTCCGTTTGTTCCTGAGCCAGAACCTATCAAGGGCATCAACGGTATCGACCCGTGCGTGCTGCAGGCATCTGACGGCAATGCCTACATTTTCTGGGGTAATGGACGCTGCGCCAAGCTGAAGCCCAACATGAAGGAGCTTGCTGAGGACAACCCGAAATCAACAGTCAAGTTTGGCAACCGTGAAATGGAGATGGTTGGCGTGAACTGTCTTGAAGGCCTGCCCAACCGTCAGGCTGAAGGACCGTTTGCTTTCGAGGCTAACGGCTGGTACTACCTCACTTATCCTTATGTGAGGGAGAACACCGAGGTGCTCGGCTATGCCATGAGTAAGAACCCGATGGGTCCCTACGAGTACAAGGGACTGATCATGGCCGAACAGCCCAATGGCTGCTGGACCAACCACCACAGCATCATCAACTACAAGGGTCAGTGGTATCTGTTCTATCACCACAACTATTTCTCGCCAAACGACGACAAGCGCCGTTCTGCCTGCATTGAGAAACTGTATTTCAATGCCGACGGTACCATTCAGGAGGTGAAGCAGACCATACGTGGCGTAGGTATCAACAAGGCTACGGAGAAGATTGAGATCGACCGCTACAGCAGCGCCAGCGCAGACGTGACAGAAGAGCTCATCGATACCGTCAACACCTTCCGCAGTTATATGGCCACCCTGCCGAAGAAGGGCAGCTGGCTCCAGTATAACGATGTCGATTTCAGCATGATTACCGACGGCTACCTCATCATGAGTGTCAAGGCCAGTGACGACACCGAGTTCTGCATCCGCGAAGGAAGCGCAAAGGGTAAGGTCATTGCACGCCACAAGCTGACCGTGAGGCCACCCGAACCACCTGCAGGCGGTGCCGGAGGTGCTGGAGGCGGCATGATGATGCGTTTCAACCGCGACCAGCGCAACCAGTGGCTCACTCAGACCGCTAAGCTCGACTATATCCCAAGTGGCGTTACCAACCTCGTGGTTACCAACGAAGGTGATGGCGCACTCAGCGTTGATTATTTCCGCTTCAAGGTTCGTCCGAAGTACTTCACGCCTGTAACAGCCAATGCAGCGGTAGCACAGCCCGATGCCGAGGGCTTCATCCATCGTTGGTTGCTCCTGGAGCCTATCACAAAGCCCAACAGTGGTAATACCGTCTTCACAGACTCTTATCTGCGTGAGCACTTTAACAGAGAGTATTTCAAGGGTCAGCAGACTATCGTTCCGAAGGACGGACAGAAGGTACAGGCCGTCTTCCAACAGGAGCAGGCTCCCGCAGGCTTCGGCCGTGGCTTTGGTGGCCAGCAGCAGCCTGCACAGCCCGAAGTGAAGACCGTGAAGCAGACACTCACCTGGCATGCCCTCGACAGCGAGAACATGAATGTGAAGCTCTTCCGCTTTGCTGAGAAGTGGGGTGAGGAAATCTATGGCGTGCTCTTCTGGGCTGTGACGATTATCGAATGCGACGAGGATATTGAGAATGTCCGTCTGGCCGTCGGCTCCAACTCAGCCTCCATGTGGTGGCTCAACGGCGAGGAGACGCTGCTGCTCTCCGGCGACCGTCGTATGGTGAAGGACGATGCCATGTCGAACCGCATCACCCTGAAGAAGGGTCGCAACATCCTGCGTGGTGCTGTCATCAACGGCCCAGGCATGAGCGACTTCTGCGTCCGCTTCCTCGACGAGAAAGGTAACCCTGTTAGAAACTACAAGATCAATTTAAATCAGAAATAAAATGAAAAGACTATATAGCATCCTTGCGACACTGGCACTGGCTACGGCCGCAAACGCGCAGATTGGCGCACCTTTTATCCACGACCCCTCGACCATCGCTGAGTGCGAGGGCAAGTACTACACCTTTGGCACCGGCGGTGGAGGCCTCATCTCTGAAGACGGTTGGACATGGAACAGCGGCGCAGAGCGTCCCGGCGGCGGCGCAGCTCCCGATATGATTAAGATTGGCGACCGCTACCTCTGCATCTACGGAGCCACAGGCGGCGGACTCGGAGGCGGACACGCAGGCCGCATCCTCACCATGTGGAACAAGACCCTCGACCCCAAGTCGCCCGACTTCAAGTGGACTGAGGCCGTAGAGGTATGCTTCTCCGACGGTATGGAAGACCAGGACGCCATCGACCCGGGTATTATGCTCGATCCCACGACGGGTCGTCTGTGGGTGAGCTACGGCACCTACTTCGGAACTATCCGCCTGATTGAACTCGACCCCACGACAGGTTTCCGTAAGAGTGGCAACGTGGAGAAGGACATAGCCATCGACTGCGAGGCCTCTGACCTCATCTGCCGTAACGGCTGGTACTACCTGCTCGGCACCCACGGCACCTGCTGCGACGGCGTTAACTCTACCTATAATATCGTGGTAGGCCGCGCTAAGAGCCCTGAGGGCCCCTATATAGATAATGTAGGACGTGACATGTATCACGGTGGTGGCAAGATGGTGGTTGCTGCAGGCGACCGCAAGACCGGTGCCGGACACTTCGGACGCACCATTATCGACGAAGGTGTTGAGGTGGCATCGTTCCACTGGGAGGCTGACTTCGATATGGGCGGTCGCTCAACGTTGGCCATCCGTCCCCTGCTTTGGAAGAATGACTGGCCCTATTGTGGCGAGCAGTTCAAGGGCGGCACCTTTGAGATTGAGAGCGAACGCCGTGGCTATGCCCTCGAGCTGGCTGTCGATTTCGTTCGTATGAACGTGGCCCGTGCCGGCGGCTTCGGAGGCTTCGGACGCCCGCAGCAGAATGCAGCTCCTCCCCAGCCAGTGGCTAACCAGACCCTGGCCGACGTCATCGGCACCTGGCCCGAAGGCGACATTCCCGCCCGCATTGGCGACTACATGTTCCGTCCCCACCAGCGCTGGACCATCACGCCCGTTGAGGGTAAGGGAGCCTATCTTGGAAACACCTACTTCAAGATCGTGATTGAAGGCACTGAGCGTGCACTGGCTGCTACTGCCAATTGCGAGGTGACAACCGTTCCCGCCTATACCGGCGCCGACGAGCAGCTCTGGCGCATCGAGCAGCTTACCGACGGCACCTTCCGTATCATGCCGAAGGTCATTCCCGGAAAGGAGGGCATCAACACCCACATCTGCCTCTACTCCGCAGGTGACTCGACACCCACGTTGGCTGAGTACGACTTCAAGAGCGACAACTCGAAGTGGAACTTCCGCAACCATTAATGAGAATTTTCTGAAATTGTTTGGTCATCTCGCCAGAAAGTATTAACTTTGTAGGCGAGATGACTTTTTATCTAAAAACTAAAACAATATGAGAAAAGGATTAGCTTTCACTGCTGTCTTGCTGGCAGCAGCCACACTGGGACTGAACGCCCAGCGGCCTATGAAAGCCCCGAAGGGCGGCAAGGCCATCAGCGACGAATTAATTGGTATTTTCTTCGAGGACATCTCGTCGAGCGCCGACGGCGGACTCTATGCCGAGCTGCTGCAGAACGGCTCGTTCGAGTACAGCCCTGCAGAGCGTGACGGCTGGGGACCTGGCACAGCGTGGAAGCAAGTGCGACCGGGCCATTCGCTGGGCACTATGCAGGTGAGGATGGACAACCCGCTGAATGCCAATAACTCCACCTATATGCGCCTGCATACCGAGCGCGTGAAGGAGTACTACGACTACAAGGGCTGGAAGGGCTACGGCCTGCAGAACGACGGCTTTGACGGCATCTCGGTGAAGGCCGGCGCGAAGTATGACTTCTCGGTGTTCTTGCGTAACATCGGGCAGCCCAAGTCGGTACGAGTGGTGCTAGCAAAGCCTGGACAGGGCTGGGGTGCTGAGCCTACGGCACTCGCCGAGACCAACCTCGACGTCCGCAGCACTTCCTGGACGAAGTACGAAGCCGTGCTCACGCCCACCGAGGACTGTAAGAACGCCAACCTTCAGATATTGGTTCTCAATATTGGCGATTTGGACATAGACCAGGTCTCGCTCATGCCGCAGGACACCTATAATGGTCACGGTCTGCGTAAGGATCTGGCACAGGCACTGGCTGACCTGCACCCGAAGTTCATGCGCTTCCCTGGCGGATGCGTGGTGCATGGCGGTGGCGACGGCTTCTGGGACACCTATCGCTGGAAGACAACCATCGGCCCGAAGGAGCAGCGCCGTTCGCTGAAGAACACCTGGGGTTACCATCAGAGCATGGGACTGGGCTACTATGAGTATTTCCAGTTCTGCGAGGATCTAGGCATGCAGCCTGTACCCATCCTGCCTTGCGGTGTTAGCTGTCAGGGTGCCAACGGTGGCTGGAACATGTATCCCACGCAGGCTCAGGACGTGGTGCCCATGAGCGAGATGGACGAGTGGGTGGCTGAGGCTATCGACCTCATTGAGTGGGCCAACGGCGATCCCGCCACCAACAAGTGGGCCAAGATGCGCGCCGACGCTGGCCATCCCGAGCCTTTCAACCTGAAATATCTGGGTCTGGGTAACGAGGAGAAAATCAGCCCCGAGTTTTGTGAGCGTTTCAAGTATATCTACGAGCGTGTGACGAAGGCTCATCCCGAAATCGTTATCGTTGGCACCGCCGGTCCTGGCTCGCATCCTGGCAATAACGATTTGGAAACAGGATGGAAGCTGGCCGAGGAGCTGGGCATGCCCATCATCGACGAGCACTACTACGAGCCCAATAGCTACTTCCTTTCGAAGCGTCAGTACGACAGCTATCCCCGCGACCGCAAGACGAAGGTCTATCTGGGTGAGTATGCTGCCAAGGACAAGAAGCTCATCGACGCACTGGCCGAAGGCCTCTATCTGCTGCACGTCGAGCGCAATGGCGATGTGGTCTGCATGACTTCCTACGCTCCGCTCTTTGCCCGTAAGAATGCCACCAACTGGAATCCCGACTTGATCTACTTCGACAACGAGCGTCCGTTCCTCACCTGTAGTTACTATGTGCAGCAGCTCTTCGGACTGTCGAGCGGCCAGTACTACTACGGTGACTGTGTCTCGTTCGAGGGCGATGCCCCAGGTGTGGAGCAGCCCCAGGTGGATGTGCACTACGGACAGAGCGTCATCCTGAACGTGAAAACGCGTAAGCTTTATGTGAAGCTGATTAATGCTGGCGACCAGGCCAAGAAGGCTAATGTCAACCTTTCACGCTTTGGTCTGAAGAAAGTGGCCACCAAGACCGTGCTCACTGGTCAGCCCAACGATGAGAATAACTACGAGCAGCAGCCCATCGCCCCAAAGACCGAGGAGGTGAAGGCACAGAAGAAGTTCTCGCTTGACCTTGCTCCTTACACAATGGTCATGCTGGAGTATTCACTTTAATCATTTGAAAAACAACTAAGACAACAAGTGATAGCAATTATGAAACACTTAGCATTGGTTATTGGAGCTTTATCGTTGGGCGTTGCATTGTCCTCCTGTTCCGGCAAGAAGGATTCGGCACAGCAGGGTAGTGAGACCACGACGCTGAACACCGTGGGCAATCCTTATCTGCCGCTGTGGGAGCATATCCCCGATGGTGAGCCCTATGTCTTCGAGGATCCCGACAATCCTGGGAAATACCGTGTTTATATCTACGGCTCGCACGACGTACTCAAGTCCGAATACTGCGGCCGCGACCAGGTGGTGTGGTCGGCCAGCATCGATAGTCTGAACAACTGGCGTTACGATGGCATCATCTTCAGCGTTTGTCGCAATGGTGTGGGCGAGCTCTTCGCTACTGACGCCACTGGCGACGTGCTCTATGCACCGGACATCGCACTTGTGGTAAGCAACAGCGGTGAGAAGACCTACTATCTCTATCCCAACGACCAGGAGGCTGGCCGCAATTCGATGGTGGCAAAGAGTAAACGTCCCGACGGTCCCTTCGAGGTGTGTAACTGGAGCTCTGACGATCCTAACAAGACCGAGGGCATCCTGGCTTTCGACCCCGCCGTGTTTGTCGATGACGACGGCCGTGTCTATGGCTACTGGGGCTTCGAACGCTCCTTCGGTGCAGAACTCGATCCTGCCACGATGGCTACCGTGAAACCCGGCACTAAGATTGTAAAGGATATGGTTGCCGGCCGCGATCAGGCTGGACGTTTTAAGTTCTTCGAGGCCTCATCCATGCGCAAGATCAAGGACAAGTACATCCTCATCTACAGCCGCTTCACCGAGGAGGGCGAGTTTGGGCTGCCCACGTCGAACTATAATCTGGCTTATGCCTACAGCGACAATCCGCTCGGCCCGTTCACCTATGGCGGCACCATCATCGATGCCCGTGCCCGTGACCTCGATGAGCAAGGCAATGTCATTGCTACTGCCTGTATCGACGGCAATACGCATGGCAGCATCTGCGAGATTAAGGGTCAGTGGTATGTGTTCTATCACCGTCAGACCGGCACCGACGAGTATGCCCGTCAGGCTATGGTGGCACCTATCACGGTCGATGTGGAAGAAGGGAAGGGAGGCAAGGTTGTTATCTCTGAGGGAGAGGTCACTTCCGAGGGATTCTCGCTTGACGGCCTCGACCCGCTTGAGCGCCACTCCGCTGGACTGGCCTGCTGGTACACTGGTCCCATCCCTGCCTTGCACGTGTGGCCCAACAACACGTTCTATGGCTCGTACATTGACCGAGGCTATGGCACCGCCAGTAACTTCGATGCTCCCTACGACTTGCGCAACAATACCAATCTTGTGGTGAACAATACCGACGGCTCCATTGTAGGCTATAAGTATTTCAACTTCACGGCTACGCAGGGTAAGGAGTTGAGACTGTTGCTCCGTCTCATTCCCGAAGGTCTCGATGGTACTATCCAGATTCTGGCCGATAGTCCGTGGACGTCGAAGGGGGGTAAGGTGCTTGGCACTATCGAGCTGAAAGCTGATATGCCGAAGGAATCGACTGAGCTCTCTGCTGACTTGCCTGCTCTCTCAGAAATGACGGGTAAGCATGCCATCTTCTTCACCTTCTCCTCAGCCACGAAGGATCAGTCACTCTGCACGCTCGAGGATTTCGTGTTTGAGTAATTTCAGGCACGGATTAACGCGGCCTTATATATAAGGACACGGCTTGCTATTCAGCGCGTAGCAGGCCGTGTCTTTTAAAATTAAAAGCCGTGTTAATCCGTGCCTAAAAACCTCACTCGGACGAACTATTTTTTTCTGACGGGATCGCAAGTGAGCTGGCAGCCCAGTTTCTTGAAGATTTTGTGATCGACCTCGCTGAGCATCACGGTGCTGTGTACCTGACAGTCGCGTAATTGAGGCAGCTGCTCTAAGGCACGGCGGCAACGTTCGTCGCTTTGTGACAAGACGCTGAGTGCCACCAGAATCTCATCGGTATGCAGGCGTGGGTTCTTGGCACCTAAATAGGCGGTCTTGGTCTTCTGCACGGGCTCGATGAGGCTTTGCGGAATAAGCTTTGCTTCATGGTCTATACCAGCCAGATGTTTCGTGGCGTTGAGTAGCAGGGCAGCAGAGCAACCTAACAACGGCGAGGACTTGGCCGTGATGATGGTCCCGTCTTCCAGTTCGATCGCAGCGGCAGTGTGGCCACTCTCAATCTTCTTCTCGTAGGCTGCGGTGGTGACTCGGCGGGTGGCGGTAGTTATTTTGGCCTGGTTGAACAGTAAGCGTATCTTGCTCACCTCGCTCTCGTTGTCGGCACCGTCGGCCATCTTGTTCGTAGCGGCATAGAAACGGCGGATAATCTCATCGCGGCTGGCCTGACAACATACCTCATCGTCGCAGATGCAGAAACCCACCATATTTACGCCCATATCCGTCGGCGACTTATAGGGGTTCTCACCGTAAATGCCTTCGAAGAGTGCATTGAGCACGGGGAATATCTCGATGTCGCGGTTATAGTTGATGGCCGTCTTGCCGTAGGCTTCCAGGTGGAAAGGATCAATCATGTTCACATCGTTCAGGTCGGCAGTAGCTGCCTCATAGGCGATGTTCACGGGATGCTTCAGCGGCAGGTTCCACACGGGGAAGGTCTCGAACTTCGCGTAGCCAGCGCGGATGCCGCGCTTGTTCTCGTTGTAGAGCTGGCTCAGACAAACAGCCATCTTGCCGCTGCCCGGTCCTGGGGCAGTGACGATGACCAGAGGACGTGAGGTTTCCACATAGTCGTTCTTGCCGAAGCCCTCGTCCGAAGCTATCAGTTCCACGTTGTGCGGATAGCCGTCGATAAGGTAGTGCACGTAGCTGCGTATGCCCATGCGTTCCAGGCGGTGGCGGAACTGGTCAGCTGTCTGCTGGCCGTTGTAGTGGGTGATGACTACGCTGCCTACCATGAACTGGCGGTTCATAAATTCTTCGCGCAGGCGCAGCACGTCCTCGTCGTAGGTGATGCCCAGGTCGGCACGGATCTTATTTTTCTCAATGTCGTCAGCGCTGACCACGATGACAATCTCGATGCTGTCGCGTAGTTGGGCCAGCATGCGCAGCTTCGAGTCGGGCTTGAAGCCTGGCAGTACGCGCGAGGCATGATGGTCGTCAAAAAGTTTACCGCCCAGTTCGAGGTATAGTTTGTCGTCGAACTGGGCGATGCGCTCGCGAATATGTTCACTCTGTATTTTCAGATATTTCTCGTTGTCGAATCCTATCTTTCTCATGTGTCTTGGTTTTTGCCTGCAAAGTTAGTGCAAAATGAGCAAAAAACCAAAAGAATTTGGAAAGAAATTAGGGGAAATGAAGTGAAATTATTCATTGGCTCCCTAAGTGCGACCTTTCCTGGTGCCAGTTATGGTATAGCCACCACCGTTGCATTGATACTCTTTTAATGTTCCCATAATCTATAGCCCTTTCCGTTTTAAATACCTCTGATAATACTCGATGATCTTCATTGACAGGTCATCCGCTTCGAAGAACAACATCTCCGTTCTGAATGCTTTAGCCAGATACTTCACATCCTCCTTTTCCTGCTCATAGATCCAGTTGTTGCGAATCCACATCCCCAGCGAAAAGTGATACTCTATCGCATCACTCTTAGCCAATTCACTTTTTTCCTCTTCACTCAGCATCGCATCCAACTGAGCAAAGGCTTCATTCTTTGTTTGAGGTATCCTTTGGCTCATATCTCTTTCATTACAAAACTATCCAGGCGTCTCCTTATAGAATCAAAATCAGTGTTCAAATCGAGTGTTTTGAAATAATAAACATTTCCATCCCTAAAAGGTATTTCTTCTTCTGGCACTACCTCCTCTTGAGTCTTAGCATATAATAGCATTCCATCCACTTTACCTGTATGACCTACATCGTAGTTATTGACATATGCCTGAATTTGATAAAAGTTCTGAGAATGCAAAGTGTTTTTGCCATACTGTTGTTGCATAGTATGACCGTAATATTTTGTATCAATGATTAGTGTTCTTTTTCCTATTGTTAGAAGAATATCCGTTTGCATGATTGGGAGAATATTCGCAGTTGACATTTCCTTATCAATATTCCACTCTATTTGCGCAGCACATGGTTTCAGCTCAGAATGATGCTTTTTGTAATACTCCAATACAAACTTCTCAAATAGTCTGCACATATGGTCATCAGAGAACTCTCGCATCTTGAACTTACCTTCTTCAGTCGTCATCAGCCATTCGCTGATAATAAAATAACAGATATAGAGTAGCATCTGATAGTTCCTATTATTACGATCAAAGCGTAAGGTGTTCCAGCGTATTGAGTGAATATCTATAGGCTGCACATTCTGAAAGAAAAGCATCAGTTTCTTTAGTTGCGATTTTCGTTCTTTTTTCACATCAGAATGCCTAATCAGAATAGATACTGTTGTTACCAAGATCTGATTATAGGTATTGTTTTCAGACAACTCATCATAGTTGCAGGCTATCCGTTGACTTTTACGCATTCTTTGGGCAATGGTACCTTTGATATCTATCTTACCCATGACTGTCTGCATCGATTCATTTCGTGCAACATATTCGCGATAAAGCCCTTGTTTCAGCTGATACGAAATGCCTCGTGTCAGAATCTCAGCAAACAAGTCATAGATGTCATCAAAAGTTTCACCTTCTATCTCGGCATAGTTGTTTTGTCTAAGCTCTTGGAAAGCATAGGCCAACATATAATAGATGTTACGAATCAGTATGCCTTTGTCTTCTGTCATTTAATTGCTGCTCTCAGTTTCTGAGCCTCTTGATTGAAGAGGTTGTCATTATCAAACCAATATTCCCTAAGCATGGGGATGATGTCATACTCAACAATGTTTTCTAAATCGTAGTGATACCCTAAGTTGCAAAGATAACTATGCCCAATACAAAAACCAGAACCAAGAGAATCGTCGTTTTCAATTACTTTGTTCAATTCGATGATTGCTTTTACAAGATTATCAAGGTGAGGGTCATGCAACTTTCTTATTTCTTCCACAAAAGCAGCACTATTGAAACTAGGCTTCATTTCAAAAAACGAAAATCTTCTGCGTAGTGCATAGTCTATCATAGCCAATGAGCGGTCTGCCGTATTCATCATTCCTATGATATAAAGGTTAGATGGAACTGCAAACATCTCGTCCTTATATGCCAACTGGATTGGCTTATCTCGATAGTCATTTTCTATGAGCATCAGCAATTCGCCAAATATCTTGCTCAGATTACCGCGATTGATCTCATCGATAATGAAAAAGTATTTGTGCTCACAGTCAGCAGCCGCACGCTTGCAGAAACGGTAGAATACACCATTCTTCAACTCAAAACCACCTTCTTCGTTTGGCTTATAACCCATTACGAAATCCTCATAGTTGTAGTTCTGGTGGAACTGCACCTGCATCACTCTGCTATCATCTTTCTCGCCCATTATGGCATAGGCGAGCCTTTTGGCAGCAAAAGTCTTGCCAACGCCTGGCGCTCCTTGTAATATTAGGTTCTTCTTTCTGAGTAGCAGGTTTTCAAGCCTATCATAATCAAGATAACTGACGTAAACTTCATCAAGGAAATTTGACTTGGTATATTTTTCTTTCTTCTCCTGTTTGGGAATAGGATTATCTCCACGCACCAACTCCATTATGATGTCATATTCGTCAGCCGTGACTTTGAAAAAAGATCCCTGCTGGTTCTTCATATATTCCATATTCTCAAGGCCAGGGATTGACTTCAATGTAGAAAAGTCTATTGGGGTGGGAAGCGTTTCTGTATTCTTGAATGAAATAGTTTGGCCATCACTGCTTTGTGAAATCGTCAAAAGATTAACGATTTGTTTGGTAGGTGTTGACTCGTAACCAATAACGACATCACCGACATGGGCGTCTAAGAAATTTTGAAAAACCTTTCGCTTATTACCATTCTCGTTGTAAAGCGTATATTGTTGTTCTTCACCAACTTTCATTCCAGACAGACTCCATATCTTAGGATTACCAACTAGCCACCAATACTGTTTGTCTGTTGTCTCCACCGGCTGTTCATTTATGCCATCAATCAATTGATTCAATTTCTCTACATAATCGGGGTATGGAGTAATGTTGGTTAATGTCTTCATCGCATTCTTTCCAATAGCATCCCATTCGCCAACATTCGTCCACTTTACTTTTCTAATATGCTTAAAGTCTGTTAGGCTCTCATTAAACATATAGTCAGATTCTACTATCCCACGACCAATGATTTTGTACATTCCTCTTTTTGCAAATACAACATCACCAGGTTTCATCTCATTCGCAAATTGCCATACTGCCAATGAGTCATTTACTGCAGAACCTTCTGTAGGATAATGCTTCTTGACTGCATCTCTCATTTCTTCTCGTGATGCGTATTCAGACAAATCACCCATAGCATCCCATCCTATACACATCAGTCCTGCGCTAGTACATAAAGGCCATTTTGATGCTCCTTCTCCTGGTGAATAGAGCCAATATGTTTTAGGTCTATCCATTGGAACGTCTTGTTTAGCAGATTCTTCATTGTGTTCATATGCTAATTGAGAGAATTCCGCATAATTGGTACAGCCAATATCTCCTGATTGCATCTTTGCATCGAGGCGTTCTATTATGCCTTTATACTCTTGGTATGGAACAAAACTCCCATCAAAAGTTGCTATTCCAAAGGAAATCAACTTCTCCCTGTTATTACCATCCAATGCGAGATACTTGTCTGGACGTATCCAAAATAGCCCAATAGTAAGGATGTATTTGATTAGGAACTGTCCATTAAGGGCATTATACGACTCTTCAATATCCTTATCAAGGACGGCATCCTCAAATACCTTCCATAATCTTTCAATATCTCCTTCCTTTCTTCTATGTTCAAAACCAATAAAATTGGAACGTTGATTATTCATTTCTGGCACACCCGAGAAGTCTTGAGGAGCAGAAGTCGTGATATTCAGAAAGTTCTTGAACTTTCTACAAAGTTCCACTTTCTTATTGTACGTAATGCCTCGATTAATTATTGCCATTACCGTAAACGGATCAGTGTCAGGAACAGGCCTACCATCAGGAGCATCCTTAAAATGTTTAATCAAACTACCGTCAATATTGCTATAAATCCAATCTACTAACGGTTTCCTATTGCTTCTGAACTGCAAAAGTTTCTGAGCAAACTCTTTATAAAATGGAATCCATGTATATGCCATAACTCAGATTGTGTCAATATCAATAATATCTATCTCATAAACGTTTTATTAGCAGGAACTGGTGCAGTCTTTCTGACAAGACAAAGGTACAGAACAGTTATACTATTTGAAATCTTGCCAATCTTCACCCTATCTTCGTGGAAGCTGGGATTTATCAGTATGTAAACGTAACCGGGTTCTTTGTTGCTCATATTGTCTTAATGATTTTATAACTCAAAAATCAATTATTGTTCAGTTCGGCCTCCAGTTCCTCTATTGTGGGCAATGACGATTTCCATTTGTCGGCTATATCCTTCTCTATGGCCGTTTCCCACGAAGCAACACCTATGGGTTTGCTGATTCCCGCCAGAGAATAACGAACAACGGTCTCATCTTTGCTCTTTACGAGTAGCAGTCCTATCGTTTTTCCATCGTTCTCATGACGCAGGGTATCGTCAACAACAGACTGATAGAACGACAACTGCCCCATCATGCCAGGGTTGAAAGGAACGGCTTTCAACTCTATCACGACAAAACACCGCAACCGCAGATGGTAGAAAAGCATATCGATGTAATAGTCATGTCCTGCTAACTCAAGATGTACTTGCCGTCCCACAAATGAGAATCCTTGTCCCAACTCAAGCAAGAATTGAGTGATATGTGAGGTAAGACCATCTTCAATATCCTTTTCTCTGCTATTGGCATCTGCTCCCGTAAAATCCAAAAGATACGGGTCTTTAAACATTTGCTGAACCATGTCGGACTCTACATCGGGAAGCGTTTTTCCAAAGTTTGACGGTATCTTCCCCGTCCTTTCCAATGTGAAGTTCTCCAACTGAAGTTCAAGAATCGTCTTGCTCCAACCATGCTCAATAGCTGCCATTGCGTATGCCAACCGCCTGTTGGGTTCTTCCACCTTCTCCATCAAACAGATGTTGTGCCGCCAAGGTAATTGTGCAACGCTGCGTTGCACAATTTGAACATCAGGCCACAATTCCGCAAAACGTCGCATATACTTCAGGTTGCGCGGTGAGAAGCCGTGCATCTCTGGAAAGGCATTCTTTAAGTCAGCGGAAAGACGGTCAACAACCTTTGTACCCCAACCCTCTGCTTTTTGTCGGTTCAATATCTCAGAACCGATATGATAATACATCATTGACATCTGAACATTGGCAGTCCACATCACCTGTCGGCGACCCTCCACCACCAAGCGACTGATATTATCAAACATTTCTCCATACCAAGTAGGCATGGTGGATAGAGTGGGGGGAGCAGGGAAAACAACTCCTTTGTCATTGATAGCTCTCACCATCCTATCCTTGTCTGTTTCCATTTTCTTTTCGTTCATATCTATTTTGTGGGGTTCAATTGGATTGGGTAAGTCTTTGAGTGCAAAGATACTCATTTTTCTGTAAAGAAGCAAAAATAAGGGCACTATTTTTTTTATTCGTTAAAGTTTCACAATCGGCGAAAAGTTGTGTTAAAGGGGTAGCTGCCTCCTTTTTTAAACGAGCTGCCTGCTATTTTCATTTAGGAGGGCGCTAGTTTCGACGAGCGACGTGCTTGTTTCGTTTTGCTGCGTCCTAAATCATTTTTGCTACGTCCAAAAATGAAAAAGGTGCCTTCTTTGGGGCAGAAAGATGCCTTCTTCAGGGCCAAAAGGTGCCTTCTCTAAGGCCAAGAAGCGGCATCTTTTTTTATGTATGTCTACGCGCGCGCGTATGCGCGCACACTTATTTTTTTCAATGAAAAATCTGCACTTCTGTTACAGTACGTCGCAAACTGCTGTAGGATAATGACATAGATAGGTGCAGATATGGTGACAATAGTGACAGATATGATGATTTTTGGCCTCAAAAGCTGCATTTTTTTGAAGAAAAAACGAGAAAAAAGTTCAAAAACGCTCAAAATCGGAATGAAAAACGGCCCAATTCACCTGTTTTTACCCCCAAATCGGCCGTTTTAGAGCCGAGATGCAGCAGAAAAAATCAAAAGCTCAACAAAAAACAGAAAAATTCGACAAAAAAATGATTCAGTCCTAAAACGCCCTAAAATAAAGACTGCATCGATGGATGACGAAACAATATAGAAAGATATTAGGGGAAATGAAGAGAGACTTTGGCTGCGTATAGAGGTCGCCAATGAATAATTTCCCTTAATTTCCCCTAATTTCTTTCTATTCTATCAAAATGTATTACTTGAACAGACTCAGAGCCATCTGACGGAGTGCGCGACGCCAGGTGAGGAACTCATGGGCCGTACCCTCAGAGACGTGACCTTCGGCATTGTAGCCAGCAGCCTTCAGGGCATCGACAGCCTCCTTGATGCGGTCGGGACCTTCCTTGGAACCACAGCTCAGGAAGATATACTTCACCTGATTCTTGTCCTTGATCTCATCGGGAGTGTAAACGCCACCGCTGAGCAGTCCGTAGTAGTTGAACATCTCAGGACGACGCAGGGTAATCGTGTGCGTCTCCATACCACCCATTGACAGACCGGCCATAGCACGGCTCTCCTTCTTGGCGATGGTACGGAAGTTGGCATCGACATAAGGAACGAGCTCGTCGCAGAGCACCTTTTCGAAGTCCTGTGCGGTGAAGCCACCGAGGCCACCGATCTGAACGTTGTTGGTCATACCATAGGTGCAGACAACGATGAAGGGCTTGATCTTACCCTCGGCAATGAGGTTGTCCATGATGAGGTTGGCGTGACCCTGTGTCATCCAGGCTGTCTCGTCCTCACCCCAGCCATGCTGCAGGTAAAGCACGGGATACTTAGCCTTCTTGTCCTTATCGTAGGTAGGCGGGGTATAGACAAATGCACGACGGCACTGCTGGGTGCTCTCACTCCAGAAGAGAACCTGCTGCACTTTTCCGTGAGGCACGTTCTTCATGGCATAGAAGTCCTTATCCTTGGCGGGAATCTCGATACCGCTCTCCCAACGGGTTGAGCCGTAGAAGTTGCCTGTACCGGGGTCGTTGAATGTTCCACCGTCAACGGTGATGTGATAGTAGTGGAAACCTTCGTCCATCGGACCGGCTGTGGTGCCTACCCATGAACCGTCGTAAGTCTTCTTCAACTGGGTTCCACCCTGACCTCCCAGACCGAGACCAACATTCACAGCTTGTGCGTCGGGAGCTTCAATGCGGAAGCGGGCATAGCCCTGAGAGTTCACCTGCGGATACTGCTGTCCGGGCTGGTTCAGCTCAGAAGGAACGAAGTCCTCCTTGATGCCAGGCTGTTCGGGGAAGGCACGGCTGGCGTCAAACGGCGGACGCTGCTGCTGGCCGAAGCCGCCAGGGCCACCCTGGCCACGACGACGCTGTCCCTGCTGACCGGGGCCACCCTGTCCCTGACGGGGACCACCCTGTCCGAACCCTTGACCGAATCCCTGTCCAGGAGCACCCTGTCCGAATCCCTGACCAAACTGTCCCTGTGGGCGGGGCTGACGGGCGGGACGCTTAGGCATATCCCACTTAGGATCCTTCATATCGCGGATATACTCATAGGCCAGCTTGGGCTGGTAGTTCTCGTCCCAAGGCAGCGGATAGTTGCGAGCGCCGAGCCATGAGTCGCGGTCGCCGAGGTTCCAGAAGGTCACACAGTCGATGACGTCCTTATGCTTGCGGAACACGCGGAAGCAACGGGCATATTGGTCGGCCAGGTGCTGCTTCACAGAGTCGGTAACGGCAGCGCCGTCGCGGCTGAATGACAGACCGCCACCCATTTCCTCGTTCACGCGGATGTCGAACTCGGTGATGTGGATGTGCTTCACGATGCTCTTGAACATTGTAATGGCCGAGTCGAGCCGAGCCTCAGTGGGGTAATAGATGTTATAGTGGGCCTGCATACCGATACCGTCAATGGGGATACCCTTGGCCTTCATCTTCTTCACCATGTTGTAGATACGATCACGCTTGTGAGGATCTACGGTGCTGTAGTCGTTGTAGAACAGCAGAGCATTGGGGTCAGCCTCATGGGCAAACTGGAAAGCCTTCTCGATGAACTCATCACCACAGAGACGGTACATAGCGCTCTGACGATAGGGGTCAGTGGCATTGGCATCATCGCTGATAGCCTCGTTTACCACATCCCATGCATAGACCACGTCCTTATATCGGGTGACGATAGCCTGAATGTGGTTCTTCATGCGCTCGTAGAACTGCTCTTTGGTGGTACCTTCGGCAGTCATCCAACGGCCAATCTGCGAGTGCCACATCAGACAGTGACCACGCAGTTTGATACCGTTCTCACGGGCGAAGTTGGCAATGCGATCGGCATTCTCCCAATTGAATTCGCCTTCACGGGGCTCCGTGGGTTCGGGCTTCATGTCGTTCTCGGCAGTCATGCTGCTGAACTCCTTCTTAACGAGAGCTGCCTGTTCGGCGTTGGTCACGTTGCGCTGGTTGACAGCGACACCAATCATGAAGTAGTCCTTATAGACATCCTTCAGTCCTTGTGCCCATGTAGTGGTGCTGCCTGTGGCAAGAAGCACAGCAAGGGCAACTTTGTTCATCATTTTCATAAGTTGTAATTATTAGTTGTTAATGAAAAGTTTATTTGCGTTAATGGGAAAAATGTGTGTGCAAAGTTACAAATTAAAACGCAAAGAAACTTTGTCGTATGTAAACAATTATATATGAAATGTGTCAGCTTGCTTGAAAGAACAAAGAGAAACGGCATTTCTATGCCTCTGAAATGCCGTTTCTATGCCCTCGAAATACCGTTTCTATGTCCTTAAAATGCCATTATTAGAACTTGTAGGTGTAGCCTATGCCCAATACGTGGCGGTTGCCTTCGGAGTCATCGTCCTTATAGCTGTGCTGGTACATGTAGTAGAGGTCGAAGACGTGCTGCTTGGTGAGGCGCCACTCAGTGCCTGCTGCATAACGCATCTTGTCGAGCCCGCTCTTGCCTACGGTGCTCTCGGCATTCAGGTAGGGGCGCCACTTCTTCGTGAGCTTGTACTTCAGCTGCACGCGGTTGCGCCATTTGTTGCTTGCCTTGCCGTTGTAGGTATGCGTCTGCGTAGTGCCTTTCTTGATGACCGGCTCGCCATAGACGATGTCGTCGTCCTCGTCGGTATAGTTCCAATATCGGTCTGCTGTTGTCTCGGGGCGATAGGTGTATTGCCAGCGCTCGCGCAGGGAGACGGTGAAGTCGCCAAACTCCTGCGAAGCCGTCAGCGACAGGTTCAGGCGATGGCGCGTGCCCCAAAAGTCGGAATATTTCTTACCGCTTGAGTTCACCTTGTGGTTGTGGTCTTCCAACAGCGAATAGCTCACGGAGGCCTTCAACCAGTCGGTGAGCTTATAGCTGGCTCCAAGCCCAGCGCTCCAACGGTCGAGCTCGCCGAAGCCGTCATCGCGGGTGCGCAGCTCCAGCTCGCCTTCCAGCGTCAGCTGTCTGCTCACTTTCTTCTCTATTCCGGCTTCTGTCCAGATACCGAAATCGTCGCTCTGCGCCTTTGCAGGACTGAACGACAAAAGAGAAACGGCGGATGACAGAATTAGTATTCTGAATTTCATTATTCTCAATTCTCAATTATCGATTTTCAATTTTCAATTTTCACACTTCCCTCCATTTGGATTTACGAACCTGGAACATTCCGTCGACGTCGTTCTTCACTCCACCTTCGTAATAGACCTTAATGACGGCAGTATCTTTGAGGAAATCGACGCCACCCACATCTACCTTCAGCACTTTCAAGCCAAGGCGCTGCTCGAGGTCGGCTATCAGCTCCTCGTATTTCTCGGGCTTGATAAGGTCTATGCGGTCATATTGTACCAGCTTTGTCTGCTGTGATTTCAGCTTCATCTCGCAGAACAGGATGGCCAGAATCACAATGATGTCGATAACTACCAGTCGGCCCAGGTCGGCGAAGTGGTTAGGGTCTTCCTGCTCAATATTGATCATGGCGTGCACCACTGAAAGGCAGACGATGATGAAGAGGTAGGTCATTTCGCGCACCGGCATCGTGTCTGTACGATAGCGCATGATGGAGAAGATGCCGAAGAGTCCGAGTCCTACACCCATCGTTGCCTTGCCGCGATCCATGCCCATCATGAAATAGACAAGGAAGAAGATGGCCACCGAGATGAGCATGAAGGTGAAGTAGAAGTCGCGACGATGGGCCTTGCGGTAATAGAACCGATCGACAATAACCCAGTTTACCACTACACAAATGAGGAATCGCAACAAGGTGTTGGCGAAATCACTCGAGAAAATACTTGCAAGCTGTTCCATAATATCTAATTATCAATTATCAATTTTCAATCTTCAATTCTCATAATCTTCTCCACCTCGCGTAGCTTTTGTTTGAAGCGGTGCAAGGGTAGGGTGGAGTTGGTCAAGGCTGCTCCCATGCAATATTTGCTGAAGCCGTGCGGATGGATGCGCAACTGGCGCAGCATTTCCAACACGGGTGAGAACACCAGACCGTCGCGTTTTAGCTCGATGATAACCAAATGCCCCATGTCTTTCGATACGCCAGTCAGCACGTTGTTGAACTGCAACTGTGTGTCGATGGTGAGTCGTTCAGTCTTGGCACGGTTCACTAATGTGACGCGATGGAAATAGTTATGCATGTGGGGTTGCAGCGAATCGACATCGAACTTCAGGCGCTCGGCAATGAACTCACGCTTCGCCGTATCGGCAAGATCCATATCCGTCACCTCGATGCGCTTTTTCTTCGTACGCCCACGGTTGTTCTTGGTCTTGATTTCCATGAACTGCAGGTGGGAACTGACATAAGTGCGGAAGCGGATCTTCTGTCGCCCCGCATGTCCGTACTGGTGCTCTTTATACATGTCGAAGTCCAGCGTGTCGAAGTAGGTGGTGTCGTAGAGTGCATTACGCTCGCCATCGATGTCCTGCACAAAATAATCGTCCTGTGCCATCTGGAGCAGGCGAAGGAGCTGAGGCAAGGTGGTCACGAACTTCGTGTCCGTGCGGTTCATCAGCTTCACACCGCTCATCTCGGCCAGCGTGATAGGCTTCATCTGTAACAGGAGCTCGTCCAGAGTGGGCATGGCTTTAAGTTATTAATCGCGGTGCAAAGGTACGCAATAAAAATGAAACTACGAAATAATTTCAACAAACATTATAATTTCTTCAACGTATTTCTATATCGCGCTTCACATTGTTGCGAATCTTTGTCAGATAACCCTGCATGCCCTGCGCATCCTTATGGTCGATAATTTCAAGCAGTTCTTTCAATTCAGTACGAATCTGGCTCACCTGATCGTGGGTGTAGGGGTTGAAGAGAATCTCCTGCAACAGGTAGTCATCCTCGTTGAGCACACCCTTGGCAATGCGCATGTGGCGCTTGAAGGTGGTGCCAGGCGCGTCTTGATGCTTCATGACGGCAGCAAAGACGAAGGTACTGACGAAGGGGATGGAGAGCGAGTAGGCCACCGTTTTGTCGTGCTCCTCGAAGGTGTATTCGTAGATGTTCAGCCCTAAGCGTTGGTAGAGATCCTTGAAGAAGATGCGCCCCATGTAATCGCCCTCGCTGATGATGATGGCATTCTCCTCGCTGAGCTGTTGCAGGTTGGCGAAGGTTGGGCCGAACATGGGGTGTGTCGAGACATAGCGCATGCCTGCCTGCTCGTAGAACTCCTTCAAGTCGGTTTTTACACTGGCGATGTCGCTGATGATGCACTCCTTGGGCAGATAAGGAATGACCTCCTTAAAGACTGGAATAGTGTATTTCAGCGTTACGGCGTTGATGAGCAGCTCAGGTTTGAAAGCCTGAATCTCCTCAAACGTGGTGAATCGCTGACAGTTGTAGGTGAACCGCATGCGCTTTGGGTCGCGCTCAAACACGGCTACCTCATGGTCGAAACTCAGCAGGTCGATGAAGAACGATCCCATCTTTCCTGCACCCATTACTAATATCTTCATCGCGTCTATCTTTTATTATGCACGGATTACACGGCTCTTTTTTAGAGAAACGCTGCTTTCTGCGCAGCCAGCCGTGTCTTTAATTATAAAGCCGCGTAATCCGTGCCTTAAAATTCTACTTGTTGATGATTTCTATTTGTTGGCGGACAGACTCCTCGTGAATACTTTCAAAGACATGAGCCACGAACTCTGGCCCCATGCCGCAGAGGGCTCCTTGGGCACCACGCTTAGAGAGAATTTCGTTGTAACGTGAGGCCTGCAGCACGGTCATGTTGTGCTCGCGCTTGTACTGGCCAATCTCGCGGCATACACGCATACGCTTAGCCAGTAAGTCCATCAGCTGGTTGTCGAGCTCGTCAATCTGTTTGCGCAATTGCTGGATACCCTCGGTGGTGGTATGCTCGTCACGGATGACCAGCAACGAGAGGATGTAGTCGAGTACGTCAGGCGTCACCTGCTGGGAAGCATCGCTCCAAGCCTTGTCGGGGTCGCAATGGCTCTCAACGATAAGACCGTCGAAGCCCAAGTCCATAGCCTGCTGGCAAAGGGGAGCCACCAGCTCGCGCTTTCCACCAATATGTGAGGGGTCGCTGATGATGGGAAGCTCGGGAATGCGGCGGCGCAACTCTATGGGAATCTGCCACATAGGCATGTTTCGATAAATCTTTTTATCGTATGAAGAGAAACCACGATGGATTGCTCCCAAACGCTTTACGCCAGCCTGATTGATGCGCTCCAAAGCACCAATCCACAACTCGAGGTCGGGGTTTACAGGGTTTTTCACGAAGACGGGGACATCAACGCCCTGTAAGGCATCGGCTATAGCCTGTACGGCAAAGGGATTTGCCGAAGTGCGGGCGCCAATCCAGAGAATATCGATGTCGTACTTCAGGGCCAGCTCTACATGCTCGGGTGTGGCCACTTCGGTAGAGACGAGCATCTTAGTCTCTTTCTTCACCTGTTGCATCCAGGGAAGGGCTTTCTCACCATTGCCCTCGAAGCCTCCGGGCTTGGTGCGTGGCTTCCACACGCCGGCACGGAAATTGTGGCAGCCTTTCATGGCCAGCTCACGGGCGGTTCTCATCACTTGCTCCTCAGTCTCAGCGGAGCAGGGGCCAGCAATCACGAACGGACGTTCGTTGTCACTTGGCAAGTTCAGGGGTTGTAACTCTAATTCCATAATTATATTGCTTTTTTAATTCTTTCTAATGCTTGTTGTATCTTCTCTTCCTTGGCACAAAGTGAGATGCGGATGTAGCGCTCGCCGTTCGAACCGAAGATAAAGCCAGGGGTGATGAAGACACGGGCCTCATGGAGCACGCGCTCCGTCAGTTCCTCTACATTATTATATATGTCAGGGATGCGTCCCCAGAGGAACATGCCCACCTGCTTAGGATCATAGGTGCATCCCAGCACATCCATAATCTGTTCGGCATATTGTCGGCGACGGGCGTAGGTCTCGATGTTGGCCATACGATGCCATTCGTCGCTGTTCTGATAGGCCTCGGCAGCTGCCAACTGAATGCCACGGAAGGTACCGCTCTCAATATTGCTCTGCACTTTCAGGATCCACGAGATAAACTCTGCGTTCGTGGCACAAAGTCCTACACGCCAGCCAGGCATGTTGTGGCTCTTCGACATCGAATTAAACTCAATGCAGCAGTCCTTGGCACCAGGCACCTGTAATAACGAGAGGGGCTTCTCGTTGAGGATGAAGCTATATGGGTTGTCATTCACCACGACGATGTTGTGTTCTCGTGCAAACTGCACCAGTCGTTCGTAGGTCTCCATGCGTGCGGGAGCACCCGTGGGCATGTTGGGGTAGTTGGTCCACATCAGCTTGATTCTGCCATTGGCTTTTAGCTTTTGGCTAATGGCTATTTCTTCCAGCTCGTCGAAGTCGGGCTGCCAGTCGTTCTCAGGGCGTAGGTTGTAGTTTACAATCTTGGCACCAAGAATCTTCGAGAGCGAGGTGTAGGTGGGATAGCCAGGATTGGGCACCAGCACCTCGTCGCCAGAATTCACGAAGGCCAGCGTGACATGCAGAATGCCTTCTTTTGATCCAATAAGCGGCAGGACTTCCTTAGCAGGGTCAAGCTCCACGCCATAGAAGCGCTTGTAGAAGCCTGTCATCGCCTTGCGCAACTCGGGCGTTCCCATCGTGGGCTGATAGCCATGAGCCGACGGGTCATGAGCCACTTCACACAGTTTGTTGATGGTCTGCTCCGATGGCGGCATGTCGGGACTTCCGATGGCCAGACTGATGATGTCCTTGCCCTCAGCATTCAGCTGGGCAACCTCTTTCAGCTTGCGGCTGAAGTAATATTCACTTACTAACGATAGTCTTTCTGCTGGTTGTATCATACGCCTTTATATTCTCCTAATATTTTTAAATCACGCGTTAATGGGATAATCGCATCTATCGACTGGCGATAGCGGGTCAGGTCGCTGTAAGTTACATCTACGTAGAACAGGTATTCCCATTCACGACCAATGATGGGCAGCGACTGAATCTTCGTCAGATTGATTTTGTAGAATGACAGGATGGCAAGTATAGCCGACAGCGACCCTTCTTCGTGGGGTAGGGCAAAGACGATGCTCGACTTGTTGGTCTCTACGAGTGGGCGCAGCATGTCGGCTTTCTGTGGCATGGAGCAAACGAGGAAGCGGGTGAAGTTGTGCTTGTTGTCCTCAATGCCGTCTTCCAGTACCTTCAGGCCATAGAGATGGGCGGCATCGGCATGACAGATAGCAGCCCAACCATGGTGCTGTCCCTCGGAAATCATCTTGGCGGCACCGGCAGTATCGTCGGCCTCCACCACGCGGAGTTGCGGATGGCCGGCTAAGTAGTGGCGTGTCTGCATCAGAGCCACAGGATGTGAGTGTACCTCCGTGATGGTGTCCCATGAATCCTCAGGCAGACAGCAGATGCAATGGGTGATGTGCAGTTTGTGCTCACCTACTACCGTCGTACCGCTGTCACGCAATAACTCGTAATTGTGCAGCAACGAGCCAGCAATAGTGTTCTCGATGGCTGCCATGCCGATAATAGTAGGATCCTGACCGATGGCCTCATATACCTGCTCAAAGGTCTTGCAGCAGATGAGTTGCAACTGCTCGCCCTTAAAGTACTGATGGGCCGCAATGTCGTGGAACGACCCCGTCTCGCCTTGTATTGCTATTCTTTTCATTCGCTTCAGTGTTGAATCTTCCATGTAAAAGCCCCGCTTTCACTTTTCAGTGAAGCGGGGCTGTATTTCAAATTTTCAATCTTCCATATTCAATTTTCAATTCATACGCTCTTCCGCTTCACAATGGTTTGCAAAGTAAAAGTAGAAGTAATAGTATGCACCGAAATTTTTCATTTTGCTTTCGTTTTGTCTTTTCTGGGTGCAAAATTATAACATTTCTGTCAATTGTGCAAATAAATGGCAAAGATTTTTTCGCTTTATGCGCTTTTTTGGAAAAATATGTGTAACTTTGCAGGCTAATTACAATAATATATATAGAACATGACACCAGCAGACAATAGCTCTACGCCACTCCGAATCATCGGAACGCCCGTACAAAAGGACGGGAACTATGTACTCAATGAGTTTGCCATCCTTGGCAGGGAGTGTGGTTGGATATGTCCCCAATGTAACAATGAGGTTAGAATATGCCCGTCGGAAGCTGGCGAGCATACATTCATATGCGACAGCTGCAACGCCCGTTTCACCGTCAGGGTCGATGCCGAGGCTGACACCTTTCTACCTTCCAAGCGTCCGAAGCCTGCAAGGGGAATGCTGATTACTCCCGTCGTCTCTGCAGAAGCTGGTACGGAAACGGTCATCAGCAATAGTCATCCTGTTGCCGCTCCTACGGTACGCGAATCGACAGGACTCCTGCAATGGGGTGGCATGTTCAGCCGCAAGAAGTTCGCCCTTCGCGAAGGAGCAAACATCATAGGAAGAAAAGACAAGCAGACACCGTCTGACCTGGAAATAGAAGATCCTGAGATGAGCCGTCGCTCTGTGCGCATCGATGCTATTCCCGATAGCAAGGGCGATTTTACTTACACGCTAACCATTCTCAAATCGTTGAATCCCGTCAAGGTGAATGGTAAGGCCATGGGCGAAGGTACTAGCCTCAAGCTGAGGAACAATGATACCATCATCATGGGCAAGACCACGCTTACATTCAAGACATCCAAATAATTATTACCTAATATGAAGAAACTTTTTATCACTACTGCACTGGCAGCCGTCTTTACGCTGTCAGCACAGGCACAGGATGCTACTGCCACCATCCATCTGGGGCAGGGCAAGCAGAAAATCAACAGAGAAATCTACGGACAGTTTTCCGAACATCTGGGTTCTTGTATCTATGGCGGCCTATGGGTGGGCCCCGAGTCGAATATCCCTAACATCGACGGCTACCGCAAGGATGTCTTCGAGGCGCTGAAGGCGCTGAAGGTGCCCGTGCTGCGCTGGCCAGGCGGCTGCTTTGCCGACGACTACCATTGGATGGACGGCATCGGTCCCAAGAAAGACCGTCCTTCGCTTCGCAATAACAACTGGGGTGGAACCATCGAGGACAATTCCTTCGGCACCCACGAGTTCCTGAACCTCTGCGAGATGCTGGGATGTGAGCCTTACATCAGCGGCAACGTAGGCTCGGGCACGGTGAAAGAGATGGCCCAATGGGTGGAATACATGACCAGCGACGGCGACACGCCGATGGCTCGTCTGCGTCGACAGAACGGACGCGAGAAAGCCTGGCACGTGAAATACTTCGGCATTGGCAACGAGGCCTGGGGATGCGGAGGTAACATGACTCCTCAATACTACAGCGACGAGTTCCGCAAGTTCAACACCTACCTGCGCGACTATACTGGCAACAAGCTCTATCGTATTGCCAGCGGTGCCAGCGACTATGACTACGACTGGACCAAGGTGTGCATGGATAATATTGGCGACCGCATGCAGGGCATTAGCCTGCACTACTACACCTGCTCGGGCTGGAACGGTCCGAAGGGTTCGGCTACCAACTTCGACAACGACCAGTACTACTGGGCACTTGGCAAGTGTCTGGAGATTGAAGAGGTGATCAAGAAGCACAAGGCCATCATGGACGAGAAAGACCCTGAGGGACGCATCGGTCTGTTGGTAGATGAGTGGGGCACCTGGTGGGACGAAGAGCCTGGCACCGTACCAGGACACCTGTACCAGCAGAACGCTCTGCGCGATGCTTTCGTGGCCTCATTGTCGCTCAACGTGTTCCATAAATACACCGACCGTGTGAAGATGGCCAACATCGCACAGGTAGTGAACGTGCTGCAGTCGATGATTCTCACCGACCAGGAGGGAACGGGCCACATGGTACTGACACCCACCTACCACGTATTCGAGATGTACACTCCGTTCCAGGAGGCCATCTATCTGCCCGTTGATCTTGATACTGAGATTATACCAGTGAGCAAAGCCTATTTCAAGGAAAAGGAGAATGCTGCCGATGCAGGCTACCGTCCCTGTCCTTTGCTTTCTGCTTCAGCTGCCAAGACGCAGGACGGAAGCATCATCTTCGCTCTGACCAATGTTTCGCTCGACAAGGACCAGACCGTTAGCGTCAGCATTGACGACTTCAAGGCAAAAACCGTTAGCGGACGTATCCTGACCAGTCCGAAGGCCGACGACTTCAACGACTTCGAACACCCCAATCGTGTTCAGCCCGTAGCTTTCAAGGATGCCAAGATTGGTAAGGACGGCAAGCTCAGCGTGAAGCTGCCTGCCAAGAGCATCGTGGTGCTCACCATTCAATAGTCAAGGACAAAGCAATACAAACATGATATGAATAAGATTGTAAGAAAGGAACAGTTCTCTGAGAAGGTTTTTCTTTTCGAGATTGAGGCACCCCTCATTGCGAAGAGCCGCAAAGCCGGCAACTTCGTCATCGTGCGTGTCGATCAGAAAGGCGAGCGCATGCCACTCACCATTGCAGGGGCAGATATCGAACGTGGCACCATCACGCTGGTGGTACAGGTTGTAGGCCTCTCTAGTAAGAAGCTCTGTGCCCTGAACGAGGGTGATTATATTGCCGACGTGGTAGGACCTTTAGGCAACCCCACCCACATCGAGAATTTCGGTACGGTGGTTTGTGCAGGCGGTGGACTGGGCGTAGCACCCATGTTGCCCATCATCCAGGCTTTGAAGGCTGCTGGTAATCGTGTGCTTTCCGTGATGGCAGGACGCTCGAAAGACCTCATCATCTTGGAAGACAAGGTGCGTGAGAGCTGCGACGAGGTCATTATCATGACCGATGACGGCTCGTATGGCGAGAAAGGTGTTGTGACCGTCGGCATTGAAAAATTCATCGAGCAGGAGCATGTCGATAAGGTCTTTGCCATTGGTCCTCCCATCATGATGAAGTTCTCGAACCTTACGGCACAGAAGCATAACATCCCCTGCGAAGTTAGCCTGAACACCATTATGGTTGATGGAACAGGTATGTGTGGAGCCTGCCGACTGACTATCGGCGGCAAGACGAAGTTCGTCTGTATCGACGGCCCCGAATTCGATGGCGCCCTCGTTGATTGGGACGAAATGTTCAAGCGCATGGGCACCTTCAAGCGTGCCGAGCAGGAGGAATTGGAGCATTATGAAGAGCATCAGGTAAGTGAAAAGTTAAAAGTGAAGAGTGAAGAATTTGCTACCGCAACTTCCACTACATCTCCCCTCTCTGACAGGGAGGGGGCGGAGGTAGGTCTTCTTACCGACCGCGATGCCGAGTGGCGCAAGGAGCTTCGCGCTTCGATGAAGCCCAAGGAGCGCACCCAGATTGAGCGTGTGGTGATGCCTGAGCTCGACCCTGTATATCGTGCTACTACGCGTACTGAGGAGGTAAACATCGGCCTGACGAAAGAGATGGCCATGCAGGAGGCTAAGCGTTGTCTCGACTGTGCCAAGCCATCGTGTGTGGAAGGTTGTCCTGTGAACATCAACATTCCTTCTTTCATCAAGAATATCGAACGTGGCGACTTCCTCGCAGCTGCCAAAGTGCTGAAACAGACGTCAGCCCTGCCAGCAGTCTGTGGTCGCGTCTGTCCGCAGGAGAAGCAATGTGAGAGCAAGTGCATCCATCTGAAGATGAACGAGCCCGCTGTGGCCATCGGCTATCTGGAACGTTTTGCTGCCGACTACGAGCGTGAGAGTGGAAACATCTCTCTGCCCGAGATTGCCCCTTCGAACGGCATGAAGATTGCCGTCGTGGGCTCTGGCCCTGCTGGCCTGAGCTTCGCAGGCGACATGGTGAAGAAGGGTTACGACGTCTATGTATTCGAGGCCCTGCACGAGATTGGCGGCGTGCTGAAGTATGGCATTCCTGAGTTCCGTCTGCCCAACAAGATCGTGGATGTGGAGATTGAGAATCTTGCGAAGATGGGTGTCCACTTCCAGACCGACGTTATCGTGGGTAAGACCATCAGCGTCGAGCAGTTGGAAGAGTCGGGCTTCAAGGGTATCTTCGTAGGCTCTGGTGCCGGTCTGCCTAACTTTATGAATATTCCTGGTGAGAACAGCATTAATATTATGTCGTCGAACGAATACCTGACGCGTGTGAACTTAATGGATGCTGCCAACCCCACTACCGACACGCCCATTAACTTCGGTAAGAACGTGCTTGTCGTGGGAGGTGGCAACACCGCTATGGACTCCTGCCGTACGGCTAAGCGCCTGGGTGGCAACGTCACGCTGGTCTATCGTCGGAGCGAGCAGGAGATGCCTGCCCGTTTAGAGGAGGTGAAACATGCCAAGGAGGAGGGCATCAACTTCCTCACGCTGCACAACCCCATCGAGTATATTGCCGATGATCAAGGTGCTGTGAAGCAGGCCGTGTTGCAGGTGATGGAGCTGGGCGAGCCTGATGCCTCTGGCCGTCGCTCACCTGTTCCCGTTGAGGGCAAGACGGTGACGCTCGATGTCGATCAGGTCATTGTGGCCGTAGGTGTCAGCCCCAACCCGTTAGTGCCGAAGAGCATCGAGGGCTTGGAGCTGGGCCGCAAGAACACCATCGTGGTGAACGAAGGCATGCAGTCGGCTCGCAGCGAGATTTTCGCAGGTGGCGACATCGTGCGTGGTGGTGCCACCGTGATTCTGGCTATGGGCGACGGTCGTCGTGCTGCCCAGCACATGGATGAATATCTCCAGAAGAAATGAACGGACTTTATACCATTATTCTGCTCATACTAAGCAACATCTTCATGACGCTTGCTTGGTATGGGCATTTGAAACTCAGCGAGACAGGCGTCAGCAAGTCGTGGCCCCTCATAGGCGTCATCGTTTTCTCTTGGGGCATCGCCTTCTTCGAGTACTGCTGTCAGGTCCCGGCCAACCGTATGGGCTTCGTAGGCAACGGCGGCCCCTTCTCGCTGGTTCAGCTGAAAGTGGTGCAGGAGTGTATCTCGCTCTTCGTTTTTGCCGTCATCGCCAACATCATGTTCCAAGGGCAGCAGCTGCATTGGAATCATATTCTGGCTTTCATCCTCATTGTGCTGGCAGTCTATCTCGTCTTCATGAAGTAGAAAAACCTCCCCAGGACCCCTCCGAAGAGAGGGAAGAAAATGGGGTAAGAGGTGAGTGGTGAGAGAATGAACGAACAGGAAAGAGTATTCAAGAAACTCAACGAACGCTTTGTCAAGGCGTTCGTTGCTTTTCAGTTACTGGAAGATGACGACCATATCCTGGTGGGACTCTCTGGCGGCAAGGACTCGTTGCTGCTTACCGAACTGTTGGCCCGTCGCGCCCGCATCCAGCATCCCCGTTTCACAGTCGAGGCCATCCATGTTCGTATGGAAAACATCCGCTACGAGACGGACACCACTTACCTGCAACAGTTTTGCGATTGTCTCAATGTTCCCCTCCACATCGTTAATTCTCAATTTTCAATTCTCCGCTCGGCTTTGCCGCTTGGCTCGTCCAAGAATTCTTTATTCAAAAGCAAGCCGCCTTGTTTCCTCTGCTCTTGGAATCGCCGCAAGCAGCTCTTCAACCTCGCGCAGCAGTTAGGCTGCAACAAGATTGCCCTCGGGCATCATCAGGACGACCTGCTGCATACAGCCCTGATGAACCTTTTCTATCAAGGACGCTTCGGCACTATGCCTGCCCGCTTGAGGATGAAAAAGATGCCCCTGCAGGTCATCCGTCCCCTCTGTCTCATTCCTGAAAGCCTTATCCGGCAATATGCTGAGCTGAGCAACTACGAGAAGCAGGTGAAGCTGTGTCCCTACGAGCACGACACCAATCGCACCACCGCCCGTCGCCTCTTCGAGCAGGCCGAGCAGATGAACCCCGAAGTGCGCTTCTCCCTCTGGAATGCCCTCGAAAGGGATGGGAAACTGGTGGAAGATTGATTAAAAAGCCTCCCCGATGAAGGGAGGCTTTTACCTTTTTAGTTTTTTGCTCGGTTTACCGCATGTCTTTCACAACAATCTTTTTCACCGTGCCGTCCTGCATCACCACGATGTTCAGACCCTTCTGCAATCTGCCGATGGCCTTGCCGCCTGGTGTGTAGATGCGTACCTCTCCACGTGCAGCCATCACGTTGTAGATGCTGGTGTTAATAGGTGTCAGCGAACCTGTCACGATGACCATGTGTGCTGGCATCGTCTCAGGTATCTCGCTCCAACCAGAGAACTCGTAGCCTTCTTTCTTGGGGGCTGGCTCAGGAGTAATCGTTGCACCATATTCCACCTCATAGGTCTTGTATTCTATACCATCCAAGATATAGGTCAGAATGTATTTATTCACCGTCAGCGTACTCGTTACCGTCACGTCGTGAGCAGGCATTGTTGCAGGTATCTCGCTCCAACCAGAGAAGGTGTGTCCTTCCCGCTCGATGGCAGGCTCAGGAGTAATTGCTGCTTCAAATTCCAACTGATACGATTTATATTTCTCGCCGTTCACCAGATAGGTCAGTGTATAGACACCCTTCGTAAACATACCTGTTACGATGACAGTATGGGCAGGCATGGTCTTGGGCAATCCGTTCCAGCCAGAGAATACATATCCCTCCTTCGTAGGTGCAGGCTCAGGTGTAATGGTAGCACCATACTCCACTTCTATTGTTTTATATTCCAGACCATCTAAGATATACAATAGCATGTACTTGTTTACAGAGAATGTTCCTGTGACAGTCACATCATAGGCAGGCATCGTTGCAGGTATCTCGCTCCAGCCAGAGAAGGTGTAGCCTTCCTTGGTTGGTGCAGGTTCTGGGGTAATGGCAGCACCATAATCATAGCGAATCGTTTTATAGACCTCACCATCCACCATGTAGGTTAGTTTATAGGCTCCCTTTGTAAACGAACCTGTGACGATTACATTATGCGCTGGCATGGTGGCAGGAATCTCGCTCCAGCCGGAGAACTCGTAGCCTTCTTTCACTGGTTCCGGCTCAGGTGTAATGGCAGCACCGAAGTCCACGTTATACGATTTGTATTCTTCGCCATCCACAATATAAGTCAGGACATACTTGTTCGCTATAAATGTTCCTATGACGGTCACATCGTGTGCAGGCATGGTCTCGGGTATCTCACTCCACCCGCTGAAGGTGTAGCCTTCCTCCGTTGGCTCTGCTTCTGGGATTATAGTTGCTCCATATTTATAGCTTACCGTCTTATACACCTTATTATCTACTAAATAAGTGAGCTTATAGGTATTGATAGAGAAAGTACCTGTTACGTTTACATCCTGAGCTGGCATCGTTGCTGGTATCTCACTCCAGCCAGAGAAAGTGTAACCTTCCTTAATGGGTGCAGGTTCTGGAGTGATGCTCGCTCCATATTCCACATCGTACACCTTATACTCCTCGCCATCCACATAGTAGGTCAGCTTATACTTATTAACTGTGAAAGTACCTGTTACAGTCACATCATGGGCTGGCATGGTTGCAGGTATCTCGCTCCAGCCAGAGAAAGTGTAGCCTCTCTTAACGGGGTCCGCTTCTGGCGTGATAGCAGCTCCATATTCCACATTAAACGTTTTGTACGTCTGTCCATCTACGACATAGGTCAGCTTGTAGGTATTGATGCTGAAAGTACCTGTTACCGTGACATCGTGTGCAGGCATCGTTGCAGGTATCTCGCTCCAACCACTGAAGGTATAACCCTCTCTAACAGGCGCTGGCTCAGGAGTAATGGCATCTCCTGGCCATAATTTATTATATGTCTTATATCTTTCACCATCTACCACATAGGTAATTTTATACTGTGCAGCTTTATAAGTCAGATAGCCGGGATTGGTTGAGCCCTTGTCAATACGGGCATATTCACCATTTGTATGGTTCCCGTCAAATGTCGTTCCTGCACCGCCAATAATGCTAAAACAGAAATCAAACATGCCACCTGAATCTTCTACATTTGACATATCCCACTTCTCACTTGCATAAATACTCGTCAGGTTAATGCAGCCATAGAACATCATGAACATATTCTTCACTGTTCTTGTGTCGAAACCATACAAATCCAAGCTCGTCAGGCTGGAACAGCCAGTAAACGCCCAATACATTTCTTCACAGTTACTAATGTCGAAGTTGCTTAAGTCAAGACTCGTCAGGCTGGAGCAGTTAAGGAACACTCCAAAGAAATTCGTCACTTTACTGGTATCAAATTTGCTTACGTCAATGGTCGTCAGACCGGAACAGCCTTGGAACATCCAGTTCATGTCCGTCAAGTTGCTGGTGTCGAAGTGGCTCACGTCAAGGGTCTTCAGACTGGAGCACCCCCCAAACAAATTACCCATGCATGTCACTTTCCTGGTGTCGAAGTGGCTCACGTCAAGACTTGTCAGGCTGGAGCAATCGAGAAACATTCCACACATGTTCGTCACGTTACTGGTGTCGAAGTGACTTACGTCAAGAGTCTTCAGGCTGGAGCAACCATTAAACATATCTCCCATGTCATTCACATTGCTGGTGTCGAAGTGGCTCACGTCAAGGGTCTTCAGACTTCCGCAACCACCAAACATATTACCCATGCCTGTCACCTTTCTGGTGTCGAAGTGACTTACGTCAAGAGTCTTCAGACTGGAGCAACCATCAAACATATTTCCCATGTCATCCACATTGCTGGTATCGAAGTGGCTCACGTCAAGACTTGTCAGGCTGGAGCAATCGAGAAACATTCCAGACATGATCATCACGTTACTGGTGTTGAAACTACTCACGTCAAGGCTTGTCAGGCTGGAGCATCCCCAAAACATTCCCCATAAATTCCACGACTTGCTGGTGTCAAAGTTGCTCAAATCCAAGCTCTTCAGACTGGAACAGCCAGCGAACATCCACTCCATATCCGTTACGTTGCTGGTATCAAAACCACTCACGTTAAGACTTTTCAGACTGGAACAGTCAGCGAACATCTTATACATGCCCGTCACATTGCTGGTGTTAAGGTTTTCAAGTCTTGTGATAGTCGTGAGATTTACGCAACCGCTAAACCAGTTTTCCGTACTAGTAAGTGAGGTGCATGAAGAGAAAGAAGAATGGAAGACAACGGTGGTGATGTCGGCAGCATGTCCTCCCCAGCGTTCAGCAGTTTCAGTGAATGGCCCAACATCCATTCCGCCTCTACTCACTTTGTTTCCATCGTAATAGAAGGTGAGAGTGGTGTTGTTGTCACTCAGCACAGCGTATGGTTCCTGTGCTACGGCTGAAATTGAAGCCAAAAGAATAATGGCTAAAGAAAGTAATAGTCTTTTCATTTTATAGATTTTAGTTGTTTATAATAAAAATGCATTTATCACATCTCGTGGCAGGCCTTTCTGCATCCTTGTTGGAACATGCTTGTCCATTTTTGCCTACTCTTTAAAGGATTTTCGGCTTACTCCTTATTTGATAAACCACTCTAAGCCACAACGAAGTGCGGGCCTCTCAGCATTCTTCTACTGGAAGGTCCTGGAATTACCTGTGATAAAAAAGAATGAAATCAGCCCACACCTATAATGATGCTGATACGACTGCCACAGGGGTGGACAGGGTACAGCTATTCGTCATAGGAGAAGCGCTTCTCAAACTTTGTTCCTTATCACTGAGGGTAAATTTTCCAGGTTTACCAGTGGAACGCCGCTTGCTGCTCCTCGCATAGCGACCGCGTGACGAATCACGTTGGCGATGCAAAGATAAGCATTTTTTTCGAAACTTGCTCCATAGTGGGCTGATTTTTTTGCGTTACATGTGCAAAATTAAAGAAAAAGGGGAAGAGACAATCAAAAAAGGTTGTCCATTTGCTTGTCCATTTTGTCCATTTACCGTGAGCCCACGGAAAGTGACGATGAAATCAGGGATTTTTAGTAGTTTTTGTAACTGTTGAGGGAAGAGATGTTGTCGAGGTCGCAATGGTCTATGGCGCGGATCCAGACCACCTTTGTTGTGTCGGACATATGAAGGGAAAGACGATAGACGCCGAGGAAGACATAGGTAGAATCGAAAAGGTTTTTCATGAAGACGATGCGCAACTCGTTCTTTCCCAGTATGCGATAGTAGGCCTCTTTCTGTACTTGAACAGCTTTTGCCTTCACTTCCTCTGCGTCTTCGTTGTCATACTTCGCGGGTGTCCAGTACTCGGTGATGGTGGGCATGAGGCTGTCGGGATTGCCGTCGTTTGGTAATAGGGATTGTGGTATTGCGGTGCCCAGACGAAGATCTCGTCCTGGTCGGGTACGGCTTGATAGTGGCGGTAGTCCTTTGCGGTGATGCCAAACAGGGGATGGAAGTCGTCGTAAGTATTAAAGACCTGGCCCTTCTCCAGAATGCGGGGATTGGCATCGGATGGTTTTTCGCTGGATGTGTGTGGGCGGAAGACAAGAAATGCAAAGGCAGCAACTGCCATGAGGGCGGCAAAAGTAAATATGGTCTTTCCGATGATGCTTTTCTTGGTGCTGGAACTGGTGGAATCTACGGTTTCTGTGGAGTCGGGGGTGGAAAGGGCTGGCTCTTCATCCTGTTCGTGGGTTTTGTTGAAGTCGTCCCAGTCGGCAGCGCCGACAAAACGTGCAAGGATGTCGAGTGTGTATTTGCGGGGAGTGACGTCCTCAGGGAGGTAGCCCCAGATGCGCTTCAAGGTGGTAGAACTGATTTGGGCGGGCTAGACTGATGAAGTCTTTATTCGACAGCAGCTTCTGTCCCATCTTCGCTTCGATGGCTTCTTTAAGGGCGTTCAGTTCTTCGCTCATGGTTTATCTCAGCCCATAGGCATTTCAGGGGTTAAAGGTTATGCAATACTGTTTAATTCCTCTATGTATAGGGCAATTTGCCTTTGTAACATCGGTAAGTCGTTAGTGTAGGTGTCCCAAATCAATGTGGCATTTGTGGTGATATATCCATGCACCAAAGCATTACGCATATCTACAATATCGCGCCAGGGCACTTCAGGATGCTTGTCACGGAAATCCTTTGTCAGAAGATTGGCTGCCTCACCTATAATTATTTATATTATAGACGACAGCATGATAGCACATGATGTTTGCTTTCATGTCTTCGAATGACTTCCCTTTGAGATAGTCATGGATGTGCTCTATACACTCGTTAATATGGCGAAGACGGTCACTGTCTTTAATTGCTTCTCTCATAGATTACTTTCATGTCACGGTTTGCCGTCATTTCCACAGCAGGACGAAGGGTTCCTTCTTCCACGAGATCAACCTTGCGGCCCAGTTTCTCTTCCAAATCGCGATGAATACGTACATAGGCCAACAAACCTATCGGAAGGCTACGGTCGAATTTCACCAGCAAGTCCACATCGCTATCCTCAGTTTCCTCGCCACGGGCATAGGAACCAAACAGCCATGCCTTCACGACGGGTTGCGTCTTGAAGTATTCGGCTATCTGCTGTGTCATTGCCTGTGTACTCATAGTCGTTTGTTTTTGTTTTTTTGCTGTGTCCAAAAATGATTTAGCTGCGTCCTAAACCGCAAAAAGGTGCCTTCTTTATGGTTTGAAAGTGCCTTTTCCGAGGCTTGGAAAAGGCATCTTTCTATCTATGAAACAGCACTTCTTCTGTATTTATGAAGAATTTCACAAAAAGACCTCCCACCTCCCGCCAATTGGCCGTGAGCCCTTTATCTATCGATGTTTCAGGCACGGGAGGTGTTGTTCGAAGACCTCCCATAGACCTCACGACCCCTCCCCTTACCCCTCCCCGAACGGAGAGGGGTCTCATAACTCCCCTCCTTTTAAAGGAGGGGTTGCCCGAAGGGCGGGGTGGTATCAGTATTCCTGTCATTGGTCGCTACCCCCCCAGCCCCTCCTCCCCGGAGGAGGGGAGTTGGTAGGAAGTTCAATCGCCTCCTCGGAGGAGGGGAGTTGAGTTACTGGCCCCGCCCCGGCCTACGGCCACCCCGCCCCTGAGAGGGGTGGGGAGTAGTACCTCCCTCCAGCCCTTTGTTTATCGATGTTTCAGAAGATTGACGGGAGGAGGGGAGGTGTTTTCTCTTATTTTGATTTGTAGCCCTAATTGCTTACTGGTGCTGCTCGCGAAGGAGGTCGTTGACGGTCTTCACGGGGTTGAAGGTGCCGAGGGGCACTTCAACGAAGATGGTGCTCCAGTCGCTCATGGCGCCGTTCCACAGGCCAGGCAGTTCCAAGGCCTTCAGTTCTTTACCGCTCTTCGACTTCGAGGAGATGAAGCCAGTGGTCTTATCGACGAAGTCGGGCAGGTTGAAGGGCTGTCCCTTGTAGTCGCGTACGGCGCAAACCAGATCGACGGGGTTGAAGTGGGTGCCCTGAGTGAACATCTTCATGTAGGCCTCGTTGTTGGTATCTATCTGCGAGCTCTCTAAGATTTGCAGGCTCACGGTGCCGTCCTGATTGTAGGTGAGGAACGGGCCTCCGCCAGGCTCGCCCACGTTCTTCACAACGCCACAGACGCGCATGGGGCGGTTGAGCTTGCGACGAAGATAGGCTGCATCGACCTTGTTGCCTTTGGGCTGGCAGCAGAGGTCGTGCTCTACGAACTGGGCTATCTCTGCTAACTGGGCATCGGTAGGTGTGCCATCGAGGATGCGCAGGTAGTTGAAGGCTTTCTGTTGCAGAGTGACGAGCACGCCGGCTATGACCTGCTTCCATTCTACGGTCTCGGGCTTCAGGCGGTCGGGCACTACGTTGTCGATATTCTTGATGAAGATGACGTCGGCCTCGATTTCGTTCAGGTTCTCAATGAGTGCTCCATGTCCGCCCGGACGGAAGAGCAGGCTGCCGTCGGCCTCGCGGAACGGCGTATTGTCGGGATTGGCGGCAATGGTGTCTGTCGAAGGCTTCTGCTCAGAGAAGGTGATGTCGTATTTGATGCCGTACTTCTGTGCGATGCCGTCGGCCTTCTCAGCCACTTTCTGACGGAAGAAATCCATGTGCTCGTGGGAGACGGTGAAATGTACGTGGGCTTCTCCCTTCGAGGCGGCATAGAGTGCTCCTTCCACCAGATGCTCCTCCATGGGGGTGCGGGCATCGTCGGCATATTTGTGGAAGAGCAACATGCCCTTGGGTAGCTGGCCGTAGTTCAGTCCTTCCTTTTTTAACATATTGGCTGCCACGGCTTTATAGTTGCCTGCCTCTATCAGCTCTTTGATGCCTTTTCCTTCGTTTTTCTGGCAAATGGCATCGAGAGCATCGTAGAAAGCGAACTTCTCGATATCGGCAAAATATTTCTTCTCGAAGTCGGTAGTGGGCACGTCATAGTCGGCTTCAACGAAAGCGAACATATTCTTGAACATGCGGCTGGCGGCTCCGCTGGCAGGTACGAACTTCACCACGCGCCTGCCTTCTGCCTTATAGGCTTCCCAGGCTGCCACATATTGCTTTCGCTCATCCTCTGAAAGGGCGACAATGCCATTTCCGATGGAGGCAGCTGCTTCAAGTTTCAGGAAGGGGAATCCTGTCTCAAACTGGTGGAGCTGGTTTTCAACTTGTTCTTTCGAGATGCCACGCTGGGCAATCTGTTTCAGGTCTTTTTCTGTTAACATAATATGATTCTGGTTAATGGTTATTTATGACTGTCAGTATTTCTTCATCGGTGGCCAGGTTGAAATCGCCTGCGATAGTATTTTTCAATGCCGAGGCAGCAAGTGAGTAGTTCAGCTGCATCTGGTCGTCGTCGGGGAATGCCTGTACGGCATGCAGGAGTCCTGCCATGAAGGCATCGCCCACGCCAGAGGGATCGACAACACCATTGATGTCGTGGATGGGAGCTTTTAACAGCTGATAGTCGTGACCGTTGGCGCTGGTGTAGAGTAGGGCAGTAAGCAGGTGGCGACTGCTGGCCACCATGTTGCGCATGCCCATGAGCCACTTGCGGCAACGTGGGAAACGATTGTGCAGCTGCTCGAACCACTCGAGATATTCATCCATCTGCATTTGGAAATGGGAGTCGGTGGCTGTAAAGGGAGGCTGTGGCCTCTGGCAGAGCCATTCGAACTCGATGGCATCGCCAAACATCATGTCACAACGTGAGAGCAGCAGACCGAGTGTAGCACGTGGGTCGGCACCCTCATAACGCCAGAGGTTCTTGCGGTAGTTGATATCGTAGGAAACGAGTACGCCCATCTCGTCGGCAATGTCGAGGGCTTCGATGGTCGCATCAAGCGCACTACGCGAGATAGCCGAGGTGATTCCGGTAATGTGGAGTACTCGGGCATCTTTCAGTACTTCATGCCAGGGAATCATGCCTGGCTGCAGTTCGGAGCAGGCAGAGCCGGCACGATCATAGACCACCTTGGCTGAGCGCATGCCTGCTGCTGGTTCAAAATAATAGGTGCCTATGCGCGAGCCACCCCACAGCACATGATGGCAGCCTACGCCCAGCTCCTGCAAGCGCATGACGCCTGCACGTCCTACGGGTGTCTCAGGCAGACGGGTGACGTACTCCACCGTATTGCCTAATGTGGCCAGGCTGACGGCGACATTAGCCTCGCTGCCTCCGTAGAGACTGGTAAACATGTTGCCTTGACTGAGCCGCTGATGGTCGTTCTTGGAGAAACGGAGCAGCAGCTCGCCGAAAGTGATTATCTTCTTTCTTTCTTCCATATAATAGTTTTCTGTTTAGCGCATAGTGTTGTTGGCACGTCGCATAATTGTAGCTAATGCCGTTCTATGTTGCTTGGCTTCTTTCCAGCCTATGTCAATCATATCTCTAAGTGATTCCTCTCCGAAGCTGGCCACGTTATAGCCAGGTAACATGGGATGCAGATATACGATGCTATTGCCCTGATAAAGCTGAAGGTTCTCAAGATATTTCTTGTTGTCGGGACGATGAAGGGCCCAGCCTACGAGTCCCCATTGGTCTTCCCTGATGGCAGCTGCAGCAATCTTCTTACCTAACGTAAGAGCAGAGTTGATAATAGTATCTGCAAAATTAAGTCCAAGGTCCTTTAGAAAGCCAAGGAGGTCAAACAGGCTGTCAATGCGCAGGTCTTCATCGTCAAGGGTGATTTTGCTTTGTTGCAAATCGATGACGATGACTATTTCGGCCCCCATCTCTTTAACTACATCAATGGGGAGGTTGTTCATCATTCCACCATCGACGAGGTGCTGGTCATCTATTTCCTGATGCTTAATGACCAAAGGGAATGCCATAGAAGCCCTGACAGCAGTAGAAACATTGCCGCTTTTCTGTACGGTTTCTTTGACATGTTTGAAAGGTTTGAAATCTGTGGCTACGCAACGGAAGGATGTATGTCTATAGTCGGAAAACTGGTGAATGTGTTTGGCTGCAAGGAGATTGGCGATAAGTGCTTCAACGCTGTCGCAGCTAAGCAGCCCGATGCAATGATGTCGGAAATTGAGTGCAGGAAAGCCGAAAATATAATTCAGGGTGTCGGCTCCGGATACGTCACGTACAAAAGGTTTGTATCGTAAGTCGTCACGTCGGTCTGTAAGCGTAGAGAGCAGCGATTGGCCGCAAAGCAGCTGTTCTAATTCATCTGCATGATAGCCAGCAGCATATAGACTGCCAATGATAGAGCCGATGCTTGTACCGGCAATGTAGTCTATAGGAATATCAAAGCGTTCAATATACTTTAGAGCACCTATTTCTGCAGCACCCTTAGCTCCTCCTCCACCAAGTACGAGTCCTATCTTCGGACGTGAAAATGCCGGCACGAAGAATGTGGAAATAAGCAGGAGGAGCAGTATTCGCTTCATGGTGTTTTGATGGGTGTCTATGGTTGAATCAGTCTTTTCAACTGAGTAGATTGCTTGCGTGCTTCCTTTTCGCCAATAGCAATCATTCGCAGCATACTCTCGTTGCCGAAGCTTGATGCGTCGTAATCGGCAATGGGAGGATTGATGTAAATGTCGGCTTTTTGGCGATTCTCGTTATATTTGGTAATGTCAGGGCGGTTGAATACCCAGTTGGCCATAGCCCCTAAGCCTACCATGCTAGCGAGGTCGGTGATGATGTTGCCTTTCTGCTCACGTGATTTGGGCTTGTCCTGCTGTAGGTCAATGGCAATGACGATGTCGGCTCCCATCTGACGGACTACATCCACGGGCAGGTTGTTCATCATACCACCATCGACAAGCTGTTGGCTGTCGATCTCAACAGGCTTGAAGATGCCTGGGATAGCCATAGATGCACGAACGGCACGAGGCAACGTGCCCTCGCTGAGAACGACCTCCTCGGCATCCATCATAGAGGCGGCCACACATCGGAAGGGAATGGGCAGACATTCAAATTCCACGCATCCTTTCTGGGCCAGCATGGAGTCTATGACCTGCTCCACACGGCCACCACGAAGTACGCCGAAAGTGCCGCTACTGGTGTCGATGACAGGAAAACCAAAGATATAGGTCACACCGTTTTCCTGTTTGAAAGGCTCACCACTGAGGTCTTCACGACGGTCGGTGAGCAGCGATAGCCATTCCTGCTGGCAAAACAATTGTTCCAGTTCTGCAGCGGAATAGCCTGCTGCATAGAGCACACCCACGATGCTGCCGATGCTAGTGCCTGCAATATAGTCGGGGCGGATACCCTGTTCTTCCAATACCTTCAGCACTCCCACCTCTGCACCGCCTTTGGCACCACCGCCTCCCAGGGCAAGACCGATTTTCTGTGCCTGGGAGGTGACGGATGCGAGTAGAAGTATTGATAATACTATCTTTTTCAAGTCAATGGATTTACTATTTCACCAAGATCTTCTGGCCCTTGACAATGTAGAGACCGCTGTGCAGGTTGCTAACCTCAGAGGCGCGAATCTGTGAGGCGACCTTTGTGCCAGCCAGGTTATAGACATCAACCATCTCGTCCTTGTTGGCAATAGCGGCAATGCTGGTGGCCTCGCCGTAACCCAGATGACGTGCGGTGAGCTTCTTATCCGTGCCCGAGGACAGACGGATGTAGCAACGGGTAGCATAGAAGCCATTGGTGTTCTCTCCGCCTACAGAGACAAACTTTACTTCAGCATTGTCACGAGCCATGACACCATAGAGTCCATCAGCCTCTGTGTGCTTGGCTGCTCCGGTCATGGTAACGGTTTCTCCGTTTAAGGTCGTCAGTATGATATTAGACTGAGCATCCAAGATCTCTGCTTCTTTCACGAACTTCTTGTTACCGGATTCGCCTGTGAAGTAAAGCATGTATGGCGTGTTGGCCTGTAGGCCGCCAGCCTTGCAGTCAATGAAGTTCAGGGTAATGCCCTGTGCATTGTCCTCGGCGCTGATGAGCATTTCCAGCTTGCAATCGTTACCGAAGGTTTCGTTCAGTTCCTGCTCTGTCATAGAGAAGGGCAGAGAAATGGTGTTCCAACCAGTAAACATGTAGCGGTTTACGGTGACGTTGCACACTTTGCCGTCGTAGCGGGCAATGTTGGTGCCATTGTACGTGCTCAGATTGAGCTTTTCCTGTGCCTGTGCACTCATTGTGAGAGCTGACAAGGCTGCGATGATAAATAGTTTTTTCATAACGCTTGTTTGTTTAAAGGGTTAATATTTGACTTTTAGTTTTATTTTTACTTGATGTTGGGTTCTTCCAGTCCAATGCCCTTCTTACGATCGACCACTTTCAGGATGAGGCCGAGTATCAAGGCAGCAACGCCGAGGCAGGCCAGCATGACCAGCGGAGCGGTATAGTCATAGCTAACTGCAGCCTGCTCGGGAGTGATGGTATTGTTGGCTAGTCCGTTTACGATTTCGGGGTTGGTCATATCGAGCACCTTGCCGATGAGCAGCGGGAACAGCCACAGGCCGATGTTCTGAATCCAGAAGATGAGGGCGTAGGCCGAGCCGATGATCTTAGGCTCCACCAGCTTGGGCACCGAGGGCCACAGCGAGGCAGGCACCAGCGAGAACGAGGCTCCCAGGACGAGGATTGTGACGTAGGCCACAATGACGCCACCCACTGCCGATCCCTTGAACAGGGGCAAGATAAATGCAAACGTGAGGTGGCAGCCAATGAGCAGCAGCGAACCTAGCACCAGCATCGAGGCAGCTTTGCCCTTATGATCGACATAGTTGCCCAGGATGGGGGTAATCAGCACGGCCAGCAAGGGGAACACGGCAAAGATGGCCTCGGCCGACTGGCGCATATAACCCATGTAGCAATAGGTTATCAGTGCTACGACTGACAGGCCCAGCAGACCATATTTCAGGTTGGCTTTCTTTTGGAAGTTGCTGGCAAAGCCGGCGGCAGCCACCACGAGCATGATGATATACTGTACTATAGTGATGGAATCGCTGGCCCAGAACGAATTGGCATCGGGAGCCGACAAGGTAAGATTGCACTGTAGCATGTTCACAGCGTACTTCTGGAAGGGGAAGATGGCCGAGTAGTAGAGCACGCAGAGCAGGGCAACGAGCCAGAAGCCGCTTGAGGTAAGAATCTGTCCCAGATCCTTGATGCGGAAGGGATCGTCCTTCTCCTCGGCCTCGCCAGTCTGCGAGTCGAGCTTCTTGTCCATGAAGAAATAAGTGATGAACATGATGAGGGCGATACACATCAGCACGACGCCGAATGCCACCGAACGTGATACGCTGACCTCGCCGCCCAGGCGGGCAAAGAAGGGCGAGAAAATCATACAGGTGGCCACGCCCAGACGTGCCAGTGCCATCTCCGAACCCATGGCCAGTGCCATTTCGCGGCCCTTGAACCATTTCACGATGCCTCGGCTTACGGTGATGCCGGCCATCTCACAGCCACATCCGAATATCATAAATCCGCAGGCGGCAAACTTAGCTGAGGCGGGCATGCCTTCATAGAAAGGCGAAACGCCTAGCTGTTCGAAGACGGGGATATGGTTCAGGTTGTCCGTGAACCACTGCTCCAGTCCACTGCCCATGAAGCTCTCGCTGACAGCGTACCATTTGATGATGGCGCCGACGAGCATGACGACTCCCGAGAGGACGGCGGTGAAGCGGACTCCCATCTTGTCGAGGATAATTCCTGCGAAAATGAGGAAGAATACAAATACGTTTAGAAATACCTCAGATCCCTGCATCGTACCGAAAGCTGTGGAGTCCCATCCGCGGGTTTCCAGCATCAGGTCTTTGATGGGTGAGAGGATGTCCATGAAGATGTAGCTGCAGAACATACCAAGTGCCAGCAGCAAGAGCGCCGTCCACCGCATGGCGGCGGAATCGCGAAGTGTTTTTTGAATTGCTTGTGTCATTGTATGATTATTTTTTTGTCTTTTTACCTTACTTCCTTTATTTCAGCCAGCGGTCGAGCCAGTTGAAGTATGTGCGCTGCCACAGAATGCCATTCTGAGGCTTCAGCACCCAGTGGTTCTCGTCAGGGAAGATGAGCAGCTGGGCCTCGATGCCTTTCATGCGGGCGGCGTTGAAGGCCGACATGCCCTGTGTCGCGTTGATGCGATAGTCCTTCTCGCCGTGGATGCAAAGGATGGGCGTGTCCCATTTCTCCACCATTTTGTGGGGCGAGTCGTGGTAGGTCTTCTTGGCGTTGGGCATCTGCGGGCGGTGCCAGTAGGCTTCGTCGTATTCCCAGTTCGAGAACCAGTTCTCCTCGGTCTCGGTGTACATGGCGGCGAGATTGAAGGCTCCATCGTGGGCGATGAAGCACTTGAAGCGCTTCTCGTGGATGCCGGCCAGGTAATAGACGCTGAAGCCGCCGAAGCTGGCGCCTACGGCACCCAACTTATCCTTATCTACATAAGGCAAGTTCTCGGCAGCATCATCGATGGCTGTCAAGTAGTCGCTCATGCATTGGCCCGTCCAGTCGCCACTGATCTCCTCTAACCACTCCTGTCCGAATCCGGGCAGGCCATGGCGGTTAGGTGCGATGATGACATAGCCCTGCGAGGCCATGATCATAAAATTCCAACGGTAGCTCCAGAATTGGCTGACGGGACTTTGTGGTCCGCCTTCACAGAAGAGCAGGGTGGGGTACTTCTTCGACGGGTCGAAGTGGGGCGGCTGGATAATCCAGTAGAGCATCTGGTTGCCGTCGGTGGTCTTCACCCAGCGAGAATCTACTGTGGGCTTGGCCAACTTATCGAGGATGTGCTTGTTCTCGTGGGTGATTTGTACAGAGATGGTCTTCTCTACTTTCTTCGTGTTGGGCGTTACGACATAAAGGTCGGCAGGCTCCGTAAAACTGTGGCGCTCCATCAGTAGCTGGCTGCTGTTGTTCATTAGTTGCAGCGAGCCCCAATCGGCACATTCGTTGGTGAGCTGAATGGTTTTGGCTGTGGTGAACGGGCCCTTTCCTTTAGGAGCTTTGCTCAGCGTCACAGCGTAGAGGTTCTCCGTGGCGTGCCACACACCAATAAAATAAATCATGGCATCCTTCGAATCGCTCCACACGAAATCATCGACGTTCGAGTCGAAGTCCTCAGTCAGATAGGTCTTCTCGCCCGTCTGCAGGTTGTAGCAGCACAGGCGCTGGCGGTCGGCTTCGTAGCCGTCACGCTCCATCGACAGCCAGGCCACGTAGCGTCCGTCGGGCGAGAACTTCGGGTTCTGGTCGTAGCCCACGTTGTTCTTCAGGTTCTCCGGGGCGTTCACGGCCTGCACACGCAGGGTGGTGGTGGGGTCGAGCTTCGGCTCCACATAGCCTTCGGGCTTGCAGAGGTTCTTTGTAGTACCAGTCTCTACATTATATAAATATATGTCGGAGTCGGTCGAGATGCTATATTCCAGTCCCATCTTCTTACGGCAGGTATAGGCGATGCTCTTCGAGTCGGGACTCCAGTCCAGCTGCTCGATGCCGCCGAAAGGCTCCATAGGGCATTCGTAGGGCTCACCTTCGAGGATATCCTTGCCGTTGTTGGTGATGGCAAAACCATCGCCCACGGTAAAGACGAAGGGGTGCTGGATTGACTCCACATAGTGATCCCAGTGGCGGTACATCAAATCGGTGACCAATCGGCCTGTAGCTTTAGGCAGATCGTCGGGATTCTTCTGGATAATCTCATAAAAGGGGATGCTCTTCAGGATGATGACCTTCCGTCCGTCAGGAGAAAACTTAAAACCCTCCACCTCACCGTCGGTCTTCGATAGCTGCTGGCGGTTGCTGCCGTCGGCATTCATGGCCCATATCTCGCCTCCAGTGAGAAAGGCTATGCGTCCGTCAGGCAGCCAGGCGGCATCGGTCTCATTTTTGCTATTGCGCGTTAGCTTTTGGCTGTTAGTGCCGTCGCTGTTCATTATATAGAGCACCTGGTGGCTTTTGTTGTGCTTCACACTATAGTAGCCCACCTGATAGACAATCTTTGTGCCGTCAGGCGACGCAGCATAGTTGCTAATTCGTCCCATAGCCCACAGAGCCTCGGGCGTCATCAGGTCGCTGCTCAGCTGAATGTTCTGCTTGCCAATATTCACTTCTTCCTGTGCATTTGCGATGCTGCCAGCCCCAATCATCAGAGCCGCAGCAACGATTGTTATGATTCTTTTCATCTCATTTTACTGTTTATGAGTGCAAAGTTACAAATAAAATCAGGAAAAAGCACACTTTTTCAATTTATTTTTGTATATTTCCTCTATAAAAGTTTAGACCACCCCTCTCTTTTCCGTTTACAATCATTATTTATTACATGGCACATAGTATAACACCCCTGCCAGTGCCT
>CAJOFE010000013.1 GCA_905233825.1 uncultured Prevotella sp.
AGGAAACGATAGCTAAGGGTATGGAGGAGATGGCTGATGATGAGAAATATCAGTTCCTACAATACCTTCCTGATGATTTGGGTATTGAATTAGTATATACCAAATTTAAGTCAGAGCCTGTATATAAAAAATATATTGGTGAAAAATGGGATATATGTAAAGCAGAAGTACCTTATGTTGTATTCGACATAGAAACTGACGGCACTAATATTACAGAGTTTGCATATCTCAAAGAAGACAATCTCCGTAAGTTTGAGGGAGAAGAACAGCTAAACTCATTGGCTAGAACAATTAAGAATACACCTATTGTTGTTGGACACAACATAAAACAATGGGATTTGCCTAATCTTGCTCAAAAGGGCGTTTCTACAGACTCCTTCATTTGGGACACACTGGAAATCGAAATACTTCTCAACCCATGCCGTTATGCTTATTCACTTCGGACGAAACATAAATCAGAAGATGACACGCTACTGGAAAATAAACTTTTTTGGAACCAGTTGTATCGTCTGTCCCTGCACCCAGATGTTTGTGATAAGCTAAAGGACTTTTTGCCTACGCAAATTATGAGTATTCTGTCTGAAATACAGAAACCATATTTTGCTGAATACTTTAAGGAGACGGCTAATGAGAATATTAAATTTTTCCAGGAGCTTCGTCCTCTGTATGTCTCTCTCCAAAAGAAGCTTACAGATATTGGGGAAATCCCTATTGATGAACCTACATTGATAGTTGCCCCTCAGGCTTTATGGCCACGCATAGCTCAGTATGTGCCGATGAAGTTTCCATGTAACTCACAAAATAGTAGATTCAAAGTTATTAACAAGCAGAAACTTATAGAAACGCCGTTGGCTAATCCACTATGGAATGCTGTGTTAAAAAGATTTTGTGAGGTATCTACAACCCCAATAGTGGCCAATATCGCACAATATCTACGAGTCAATTCTGAAAACAAAGACAAAATAACATTCACAGATGAACTGCTTGAAAAGTATTTGTCAGATGCAGCGAGTCATATAGACTGCATAGACATCGACGCTTTTGAGGACAGTAGCTTATGGCAAAACAATTACAAGCACATCTACATCATAGGTTCAGAGCGTCAAGACAGAGTGCATAGATGCAAATATGATAAAGAATGGACTATTTCTGAACTTCTTGGACGAGGAAGCAGGCTACCATTGGCGATGGCTTCAACCAACATTGCACTACTTACAAAAGAAGAGATTTCTGGATTAGGTCTGCAAAAATCAGACTTGACGGCCAATATATGGGCTGAACGTCAATGGTCAGGAACCATTGCTATATATCAAAACTATCAATATCAAAAGTTTAGGAAGAAGTTTTTATCTCACTTCTCTGCTAAGCCAGAGGTGATAGAATGGATATTGAAAGGAGAAAAGGAGAATGAGCATGAATTAATTCAGGTCAGAACAAGCCAAAGTGAGGAATACAACCCGACACAAGTTCGAGTGAATTCATCTACAACATCGAGACACAAGTATTGGGTCTATCAAATGTCGTTATTGCAAAAAGTTCACTTGGAGAACCCTAATCTTCCTGTCGTCTATATTATCAACGATACGGAAGAGTATAATGAACTATGCGCTTACGCACGACAGTGCGGGTATTTTATTCCAGACGAAGGTACAGGCTTCCGCAAATTGGAATATATAGGCGAGCACCCCAATGGCATGATAATTATCAGTAAAGAGAGGTTTATCAATGACATTGGCTCATATCGTACCGACAGGCCATTCTGTTATGTGTGGGACAATATGGACATCGACCGTTATAAAATCATGTGGGACACTTTACCGTTCGAAGGTGATTATGATGATAGTAAGGAAGATGAATCTGACGAGAAACACAAATTGACTTCGGCTCGCCAATGTATCATAGCTGCATGGCCAATATTTGAACATTATCACTCAATGGTAATGGCAAATAGTGAGAAGACGAAGTTCTACATCTTTGACCCATACTTCGATGATTATACTGGACTAGAGAATATTTGCCAGTCACAAGTAAGGAATTATGTTCTGTGGGCTAATGAAGAGGAATATAAGGCTGCTCTATCAGAAGCAGAAGAATATTTCCAAAGTTTCAGAACTGTGAATGATATTCCTGACGCACATACTGCAATGGAATTTGTGCGTCCTCATTTTATTGGCAACAATAACTGGTACGATTATCAAATTCCCTTACTGGAGCATATGATGGAACGGAAAAGTGATTGTGTTATTTCTTTGCCGACTGGCGGAGGAAAATCTGTCGTATTCCAAGCTCCAGCTATATACAGGGCAATGTTCACCCATCGTTTGACTATTGTCATATCGCCTCTGCGTGCACTGATGCAGGATCAAGTGGAAGATTTGCATGCTAAAGGGTTTGTGACAAATGTTGATTATCTGAGTGGGGACAGACTACCTGTTGAGACTCAATCCATATATCGTAGGATTAAGAGCGGTGATATTGCTCTTCTCTACATTACTCCGGAAAGATTCCGTGTTCGTTCGTTTATAGACGTACTCTATCAACGACTTCACATGGATGGAGGTTTGGAGTATGTGGTATTTGATGAAGCTCACTGTATATCACAGTGGGGACAAGATTTCAGACCAGATTATCGCAATGCCATCATTACCTGTGTTGAACTTAAAAAGAAATTCGACATACGTATTGCTCTTTTATCAGCTACTGTTACTGCACAAGTTGAAAGAGACTTACGGCAATTCATACCTGATTTGGTCAAGCTTGGAGATACTCCCAATCCAGTAAGAGAACATATATCAATATCCTTTGCGATTAACGGAAGTAGTAAGAAAAAACAGGGGCATGATGCTACTGCCAGAGTTAAGGCTATTGCAGAGTATATTCTTACCAACAAGATTAGTTTTGAAAAAAGTTGCATGTTAGTTTTCTGTCGGACTCACAATGACTGTGTAGATACGGCAGATGCGTTAAACGAATTATGTTCTGCAGAAGAACATCAAAACGATGTGTTAGGAGAATGTGCTGATCACATAGATTTCTATCATGCGGGACTAGATGCCACTCAACGTAATGACAAGTATAAGCAATTTAAGAATGACCCAGATGATCATATACCTGAAGACGAACGAATAAAAGTGCTTTGTACTACAAAAGCATTTGGAATGGGTATGGACATTCCTAATGTTCATTATGTGGTTCACTATAACCCACCATCTGTTCTGGAAGATTATTTGCAGGAGGTTGGTCGTGCAGGGCGTGACCATAAGAAATATGAAGAAGCATTCCCAAATGGCGGAAAGATACCCGCTCTTTGTATAACTTCTCCTGATGATTTCAGACATTTGAAAGACCTTCTTGTTAGAAGCCAGATGAGTTGGGCAGATTTGACCGACTGTAAGGATGCTATTGTTGACTTTATCCATCGCTTCAAAACCATTGATGAGGTGATGGTTAACCCAATTGTTATCCCATATAGTGTGTGGGTCAAAAATCAAGATAGAGATAATTTTACCGACATTACTGCTTCAAGACTTGCTTTCCATTGGTTAGAGCATATTGGCTATCTAAAACTCAAATATCTTAGCCAAGCATATTTCTCAATTACTGTACCAGAAGGGGCTGAACCCAAAAGAGCTGATGGAGAACAAAATAAGATGGTTTTGGACTATTTGAAGCGTAATGCAGAAAGAAATGATGAACCATCACTCTTCTCTATAGTAGACATGAGAAAGTCTTTGCGATTGTCAATCGCAAAAATAATCAATGCAATGCTGTATTATCAGAAACAGCATACATTATCCCTTAATGAAACTATGCGCTGTGAAATTCTCACACGGCGCTATTGGGAAACAAAATATATGGTAGACCGAAATAAAAACGAATTTACCCTTCATATAATTTTTGATGGTTTACACAATTTGTTAGGTTCATGCAAAAAAGGTGAAGAGCGTATCATTGATATGAAAGAACGAACCGAAATCTGCAACAGCCTACTGAACGATTTCTCATGTGACACTATAACAGAAGAGAAGAAACGGAGAAATGGACATATTGATAAAACTGTCTATATGCCTTGGAAGCCTATTTCTGATAAAGAGCCCAAAGGTGCTGTTTTAATAGCAGAAACTTTCAAAAAGGACATTAAGGGTAGGACTGGTAACAATATGTTTAGGATCTTACGATATGTGCCTGGTGTCGATTTTAAGATAAAACAAACCAATGAGGAGGTTACCTACAGAATAAAGGTAAAAGACAATTCCTGGAAGTCTTTCTTGACTAAACTTGAAAAAGACTGTTTTGAATGGATTAAATATGTTTGGAAAAATAACGACTATTTCAAATGGTCTGAGCAGATTATTGAATTTGATTTTAGATACGAAAACAATCCTATAGGGTATTTTGAAAAAATCCTTGCTGTTCTGAGGCTACTATCCTATATTGACCATACTCCGTTAATTAATTCTGGTATAGAGGTCAAGGCCAATGAGAATACCCCTACACCTATTGACGAGGGAAAAGATCCCGATTCCCCGATGTCTAAATATAGACAAGAATTTGATGACCAAGAGAAGATTAAGGCAGTACGATTGACTTGTATGAACATCTTCTCTCTTATCACAGAGTCAGACCGACAAAGTCAATTTATTCGTCGCTATTTTGAATGTGAAAAATATAAAGACTTTATAAAACTGGCTGAAGACTATGCTCCAGCAGGGTCGTCTATCATGGAAGAATTAACAGACAAAGCGTTGGAGGAAGAGGAGAAGAAAATGGAGGGAAATGCAGAACAATTTGCCATCTATAATCAACCTCGTTCTAATCACGTCAATGTTCTTGCAGGACCAGGTTCTGGCAAAACTCATGTTCTTACGCTTAGATGTGCAAAATTGATTTATAGGGAGCACATTCTTCCTGAACATATTCTTGTCCTTGCTTACAACCGTGCTGTTGTAATAGAACTTCAGAATCGTATAGATAAGCTATTTACAAAGCTTGGCATGAGCCGTGTTGCCCATCGTCTGCATGTTTATACATTCCATGAGTTTGCCAGAAGAAGTATGGGTAAGTGTCTGGATGATATTCCTACCAAGTGTTGGGAATATGCTTTCTGGCAATATTTGAGTAATCCAAATAGTATCAGAGATTTTAGGGGCAAATATCCACAAATTGAGTTTATTCTTATTGATGAATTCCAAGATATTACACAAAATAGATTGGCAATTATCGATAGACTCCAAAACATATATCCTGCTGCAACGTATTTTACTATTGGCGATATCAATCAGAGCATATATGGTTTCGACCGCCGTCCTAAGGATTGTAATAGGTGTGGATGTTGGAGAACAAATATTAGACTAACAAGAGAACCACAATGTCTTTATACTCCTGTTACGGCAGAACAATATGCCGACTCATTAAATCCGCAACCATATTATGACAGATTAAATGCCATGCTCCACCCAGAGCAGTTGGGGATGTTTACAAACTACCGCTCATATCAGAAAATACTAGATTGCTCTGCTAAATATGTACCAAAGGGTTATCAATTACCTGTATCTGCTGATTCGTTAATGAAGCATGAACCGCAAGTTGATTATACTTTTATTTCGGATTGTAACGATGAGAACCTTGAAAAGTGGAAGGACGATCTCAATCTATACATATCAAAAGTGCAAGAGTCGAATAGCCGTATTCTTTCTGAAGAGGATAGCTACCAGCGCATCAGGGACATTGCGGTGTTTTTTAGAACAAACAATGAGGTTTATCGCGGCTACTCCCTTATTAAACCTTTTGTTCCTAAAGACGTGAGAATACGAATCCAAGGAGCAAGTAATTGCGAACTTTGGCGTGAACGAGAAATCTTTTTCCTTATTCATACACTTTTGTCTCATCCTGACACAGAAATAGAATTACGCAACGTAGAAAAGAATACCGTACAGGGGATTAAAAAATTCATTCAACAAAAAATGGATGATTCGCCTAATTGGGATCGATTCTATCTTGACCTTGCCTATACTCTGGTTTTAAATTATATCGACTCAATAAGAAGTGATGATGTACAACATACGTGGTCGGAGCTAGCTGAATATATCAAAGATATTGCAGGAAACGATGACGGTGGACAAGTATATAAAATTTACGAGCACTATAAAAACGAGAGAATTATTCAAAAAGACCCGCTTACAATCATCCTGACTACGATGCACAAAGTTAAGGGCTTGGAATTTGATGCTGTATTCATTACGCCTTCCTCTGCAAATTTGCCTTTAAAGCCTCATAGAGTTTACAATCCTGGTGATCCTTTGGCTGAAGACGATTTAGCAGATATTGCAGAGGAGCGTCGTCTGTTATTTGTTGCTTATACTCGCGCAAAAAAATATCTCCATGTATACAAGGGAGATAGAGAAAGAGCTGTAGACGAGTGGAAGATATACATTCAACCAAATCAGGCGGCTATATATACAGAGAAAGACCCTTCTATGGATAAGTATTTTCTTTCATATAATGCTATGGAAAGATGCTTCCAGTTCAATGATTATATAACTAAGAACGTCCGTAAAGATGATGAGATACAACTAATTGAATATCGGAATTATTATTATATCTTGCACGGCACGCAGTATATCGGACGATTGTCAAATAATAGTGATATAGTTAGAAATGCAAGAAATAATCATATCCAAAGACTTCGTCGTTTTCATGTTAGTGACATCTGTGCACTTTTGGAACATTATGGTGTGAAAATGCCATAAGGAAAGGTTTTGTTTATCTAGTTCAAATTGCTGGCTTTGGAGAACCATATTAAAATATACAATTATGGAATCTATTAAAGAATCATTAAAACATGACTACAATCTTGCAGTAGACTGTTTCAACAACAAAGACTATATCTCATTCTTTCGCAATGTTCGCCCAGCGATAGAATGGATATGTAAGCTGTTTATTAGAGATGTTGTTGGAAAAAAGATAGACTATGATGATATTATGGAGGGGCGTAAAACTATATACAAAACGTATGATAGTTTTAAAATTGTTTCATCAGACACAAAGAAAGCTCCAACGGGAAGTGCATTGGCTATTCTTGTGCCAAAAGCATATTATATGAAACATCCAGATGTTTTTACATCAAAGATGGATAATACGATGAAGAGAATCCGAACAGGGGTTGATAGCAATAGTAAATCGTTCGAGTATTGGTATAGCGTGGCTAGTGAAATTGGTAATCACTCGGGGGCGTCCTCAATGGATATTGAAATTCAGGCGAGAAATTGTGCAACAACATTTCCTGGCTTTATTGATTTCCTTGACGCAAACCATATTCTTTCAGATGAAACGATTTCATTCTTAAAGCAGCTGCAGAATTTTTCTTTTAACTCTGTTCGTGAGAAAGAACTGTCTCAAGCAAAAAAACAGATCCAGGAACAAGATGAGAAACTGAAGGCTAATAGCCAAATAATACAAGATCAAAGTAATACGATTAAAGAACAAGACTCAACTTTGCTTGTAATGCAAAAGCAACTGGCTGAAATCGAAAAGTCACATCTTGAATCTTTAGAAAGAAATAACGATATTGAAAAGCAACTTGAAGAAAAAATATCTGAAATTGAGCGTTTAAAAGTTCAATTGGAAGAACGAGGAATTAATGATGAACAGGAAGAAACAGAACAAGAATCTTCTGCTTCTTCAAATAGGACTAGTAACACGAATAGACTAACAGAAAGGCTTACTATCTCTGAATGGGACGTGGATGAGAGTTCTATGGATGATGACCAATTGGATTTGATAGAACGTACTTTAGACAAGTCAATGTTGGTTGCAGGATGCGCAGGTAGCGGAAAATCTGTAATTGCCATGCATAAGGCAGAGCAGATAGCGCAAGCTGGATATAGTGTTATTCTAATTGCATACACAAAATCCCTCAACGGATTTATGCAATTAGGAAGTAACATTGCTACTCATTATCAGTTCTTCTACCATTATCAGTGGAAAAACATTCATAAAATGCCTTCTGCTGATTACATCATAGTTGATGAAATACAAGATTTTGAACGGGATGAAATTTACGAATTTATCAATGCAGCAAAGAAGCACTATCTTTTCTTTGGTGATACGGCACAGTCTATCTATAGGCATTTCGGAAAGAAGACTCTAAGCATTGAGCAAATATCCGAGATGACTGGCCTCACAACTCTTCACCTCTATAATAACTATAGGCTTCCAAGACCAGTTGCAAAAATTACGCAAGGATATGTTGGCGTTGATGTAATGCCTTATGCAGATAAAGTATATCGTAATAAGGAAAAGACATTACCTCATTTCGTTCATTTCCCTGATTTTAATGCACAGATGAATGCAATTGCTGATATAATTAGGAAAAACCCGGATTCAACAATAGGGATTTTACTTCATAGCAATTCTCTTGTCGAGCAAACATGCAGACAATTATATACTGCAAAAATCAATTTTGAGTACAAATTCCAAATAGAAAGTTCAGCGGAAAGAAAAGTCTATGGAAACCTGGACTTCCGTACGGACTTACCAAAAGTGATGACCTATCATAGTGCAAAAGGATTACAGTTTGATATTGTAATATTGCCTGTATATGAAGGAGCCAGTTCTGATGATTCTAGGAAATCGTTATATGTCGCAATGACTCGTACCATTCATACACTTTATGTATTGTACTCAACTCCGTTGCTATTGCCCCCATTAAACAACGTTCCCTCTCATCTCTATTTAAAAGAGTGATACTGGTTCTACATTTGAAGATAAAAAAGATGGCATAACTAATAACGATACTAGGCGGAACAGGTCAAGGAAAACTTTCCAGTGATAAAATCAACCCCAAGTTACAAATTCAGAACCAACTGGATTGCGTTCTACAAGTAATATAAAGGCGGAAAATGCTATTACAACGTGACAATATCGAATTAAATCATTAATTTTGCAAGCGAGATAGATTATGGCACTGGCAATAAACATAGAAGATCTGCTGAATAAGCAGAAAATAGAGTCCAACAGGATTGAGTTCAAGAAAGGTTGGAATCCAGCAAGCATATACCATAGCATATGTGCTTTCGCTAATGATTTCGACGATCTTGGAGGTGGATATATATTGGTTGGCGTGGATAGCGATGATGATACAGGAATGGCTATCCGTCCCGTTGAAGGCGTACCAATCGAGAAGATTGACGGCATTCTTCAGGATATGGTGAGCTATAACAACAAGATGTCACCGTATTATTTGCCCAGAACAAGCGTTGAAGAGGTGGACGGAAAGCAGGTGTTGGTGATATGGTGTCCTGCAGGCATCAACAGGCCATATTCTGTACCTGAGAATGTGACCGCAAAGAATGGTAGTAAGGAATACTTCTATATCCGGAGCGGTACGAGTAGCATCATTGCCAAAGGGGAGGTGCTGGACGAACTACGTGAATTGGCAAGTCGTGTACCGTTTGATGAAAGGGGGAATCCTGACATTAAAGTAGAGGATATATCTACGTTGTTGCTTCGTGAGTATCTGGTTAAAGTAGGCAGTAAGCTGGCTAATGAGTTATACGAAAGGCCACTGAGCGAGATTCTGGAGCAGATGGACTTGTATGTTGGTCCATCAGAAAACCGTATGCTGAGGAATGTTGCTGCAATGATGTTTTGCGAGAATCCAAGTAAGTTTTTCAAGCGGACACAGGTAGAAGTGGTTTTCTTCCCTGAAGGACGACTGGTAAATCCCAACAATCTCTATGAGGCTCCTGTCATCACAGGTTCCGTGACACAGATCATTGAGCGGACGTTGGAGTATCTGAATCGCATGGTGGTGATGCAATCCATCATTAAACCCAAGAATGACAACCACAGTATCAAGTTCTATACCTATCCTTACCAAGCATTGGAGGAAAGTATTACGAACTCGTTATATCATCGCGACTATCGGGAATGGGAGCCAGTGGTGATTACTGTCGAGCCGAAGGGTATTACCATTCAGAACGTTGGTGGGCCAGACCGCAGCATCCCAGTTGCTGACATCAATCGTGGAGAATTGCTTATCTCCAAACGTTATCGCAACCGTCGTTTGGGTGAATATCTGAAGGAATTGGAGTTGACCGAAGGACGAAGCACAGGTATTCCTACCATCCAGAATGTATTGAAGGCAAATGGCTCGCCTCGCGCTGTCGTCGTTACGGATGAAGAGCGCACCTTCTTCCGCATCACTATTCCCTGTCATGAAGCAGCGGGCAATGTTATTGCTGACATAGCGACAAGAGAGAAGATAAAGGATAGTTCACAGGAAATGGTCAAGAACATCCCTGATGTCCTGAAGGATGTCCTAAAAGATGTCCAGAAAGATGTCCTAAAAGAACTATCTGAAAGACAGATAGTTATACTTGAATTGATATGCACATCACCAGAGGCAACTCTAATAGAAATGTCCAGAAAGCTTAAGGTGTCCGACAAGACTATTCAACGAGAGTTTACAGCTATTAGGAAACTTGGTATCAATATTGAGCGCCAAAATGGACGCAAGGAAGGTAAATGGGTTATCAAAATTGGGAAATAGGAAATGGAGTTTAGTGAGGAACAGCTTAAAAAACTGTCAGTTCTATTTGAGGAAAAAGTTGAAAAAGAGCTAACAATCGAAGAGGTTCGAAAGTTTGTTCAGTTGGATACAATTGACGATTGCAAACAGTATTTACGGGTGATGCTTGATTTCTTCTTCGAAGTCTTCAAATCACCAGAAGGGCGCAAAGCCATGTCATCTCTCGAAAATGAAAGAAACATTTGGCTTCAAACAATCTTTAGTAAGAGTTGCCATTTCCTATATTTGTTAGATGGTGTGGGGTATAATAATGGTTCCAACCATCTCAATCCTATTATAGACCCATCTGTATTGTTTACTATTGCAAGAAGGATATATGAGTCAGTAATTGCTTTTGAGCTATTATTTGTCATCCCAAGCACAGAAGACGAACAAACAATTCTTTATAATCTTTTCATGGCTCAAGGACTAACAGAGAGATTAAATGATCTTGACGAAGAAATGCGTAGCCACAATCCCCAAAGAGTTGCAGAAGAACAGCAGAACATTGATAACTGCATGAATGAGATAGAAAAAACGGAACTCTATTCGAACCTCAGTCAACAGACAAAGAATCAAATAAAAAATGCTTTTGGTATAAGATACCGATATGTGTTTGAGGAAGACAACACTATGAAACGAGTCAGTTTCGAAGATGCATATAAATATCTTCGAATCAAAAAGGATCTTCTCAAAAACACTTATTCATTCTTCAGTCTTCATGGACATCCATCATATCTGGCACTTATTCAATTTCATGATGCTTTCAAAAGAGAAAGTCGGGCAGATTTAACAATTATGGCTCCACATGCGACTCAATGTGTCCTGGCATTTATGAGCATTTTCATAGTAGATTATATGAAACTGGTTCCTGAGATTAAAGCCATGTATGATAAACTTGAAGAGCCAAGACGATTTGCAATTGGCATGTACGAGGATGCAATGAGAGGTGAGAAGAAGTTTCAATAAAGAAATGATTCTCTGTGCAAGTATGCGAATATTTTTGGAAGTATCCATATTATAGTTTGATTGTTAGCTAATCTTGGTGGTATCTAATCTCCAAATTTGATGGAACAACTTAAAAATGTTCCATCAATGTTCCATCAAAATTGGAAGGTGTGGGAATTGAAAATCCCTGCAAGTGCTTGACTTACAGGGGTTTTCTTTGAAGGGTGCCCGGACGGACTCGAACCGTCGACATTCAGAACCACAATCTGACGCTCTAACCAACTGAACTACGGGCACCATGTACGGGGCATTAAAAGCCCCGTTTTGCTTTTTGCGGGTGCAAAGGTAGCGCTTTTATTTCAAACGGCCAAATAATTTGGTCGTTTTTTGAAAAAAAACTTATTCCTCTGTAGCAGGAGCCTCTGCAGCAGGAGCTTCCTCAGTAGCGGGAGCCTGCATGGGGACAGCCTCGATGCCCTGTGCGTTGTTAGGATTGACGGCAGGAGCCTGAATGTCGTTGACGATGGCGCCACGCTGACCGCTCTTAGGAGCAACGTATGCGCAGGCGATGCTGATGATGACCATTGCAGCTGCAAGTCCCCACGTCATCTTCTCGATGAAGTCTGTGGTCTTGCGCACGCCTCCAATCTGGTTGTAGGAAGCGAAACTCGATGCAAGGCCGCCGCCTTTAGACTCTTGAATCAACACGATGCCGACCATGAGGATGGCGGCGATGATAATGAAAATCAGTAACAGTGTGTACATTTTTTTTACTTATTATTTTTTGTTGTTATTAATGATCAATTTCTCAAGGAAACGAATTTGGTCTGCAAAGTAAGCATTTTTTTTCGGATAATCCAAACTTAATTGCTGAATAATTTGCTTTGCCCTCGAATAATTGCCCTGTTTTATGTAAATTCGGGCTAAAGTTTCGGTATATAACACCTCTTCGTCGCTATCTTGGTCGTTTTTGGGTGTAATGTCGAGTTCGGGCTTGAGGGTAGGATTTTCGTTGAGGACGAGTCGTCCTTTGTCATGTTCTATGAATGAATCGATGAGTTCCTGTCCGATGAGCTGGGGCACCTCTGCTGCCTGCTCGCGGTCTTGCTCGGTCTCGTTTTCAAGAAGGTAGGCCACGTAGTCGATGGCAGCATCGGCAGGTGTGGGCTTACGGCCTTTCTTTGTTCCAGTACCGTCGTTTTCGTCTTTGGGTATGGAGTCGAGGAAGTCGTCGATGAGTGAGAGGGTGCGGCTGTCCTGTTCGGCTTTCGAGAGCTGTGGAGCTCCGTCTTTTTCTTTTTGCGTCTTCAGCGTGTAGTGTGCAGCTTCAATCATCTGGAAGAGCACTCTCCGGTCGGTGATGTAGATGGCGGCTCGGCGCAGCTCATCGTCGAACGAGGGGTCGTGGAGCAGGAACAGGTTTTGCAACAGCAAAAGGCGTGCACTTTGGAAGTAGGGGTAGAGTGCTAGCATGGAACGCAGCTCATAGAGTGAGTCGCGGTCGAGATGTTCGGGATGTTTGATGTACTCTGCTATATCCATTGTTATTTGTCCTCTCTATCAATTGTTCAGGCTCCCATCCCCAATCTTAGGGGGCTAAGGTTACCATATTGCCACGGTGGCGTTGAAGATCTGGTCGGTGATGTCCTTGACCATCTGCGTGACAAGTTCTTCCTGCACAGCGTTTAGGCTGAGCTTGGAATCGTAGCTCTGCGAGGCGGTGAACTGCTTCTCGAAGTCTTGGGAGTGCTTGGCGTTGTTGGTGAAGCGCACATTGACGGTCATCGACAGCTCCACCTGTGCCGAGCTGCCTTCCGCCGATACCGACTTGTTGCGTTGCTCATAACGGGTAATCTCGCCTTCTATTTTCATGTCGCCATTGCGTTTTACCTGCGTGAGCTTGGTGTGGTTGGCGTATTGGTCTTTCAACTGGTTGTTGAAGATGCTGGCCATAGGACCCCACACATAGGTAGAACGAATGGGGAAATCGGCTATCTGTATGGTCTTCGTCTTGGAGTAGTCGATGCTGGCTCCGTTGAAAGAATAGCTCACTTTACAGCCCTGTAGGGTAAGGGCCAGCAGCATGAAGACCATGAGCCCGAACTGCTTCAGACGACGATAGAGCGTGCGGTCGCTGATGCCCAGTTCTTGTGCAGCCTTTTTGCGGTTGCCGTTGTTGCGCTCCAGGGCTTTCTCCAGCATCTGGCGTCCTATCTCGTTCAGGTTTAGGTTCTCCTGAGTGGGGGTAGGCTCGATGTATTCTTCGGCCTCGGCATCTTCTAACTGTGGGGTGATAGACGTCACGGGCGAGATGGTGGTGATAGGCGAGTGGCGGGTGGCGAGTGGCGAGTTCTGTACGTCGTCGAGTTGCTTTTTCAGCTGTCCCATCTCACGTCGCATGTCGTTCACGTTGCCACGTAGTTCGAAGAGTATCTTATAGAGTATCTCGCGCTCGTTCTCGAACGAGTGGTCGCCGTTGTTATGGGGCAGCACGGCGAGTTGGGTGGTCTCGCGGTCTTGTGGGATGAACTTCGACAGGATTTCAGGTGTGATGATCCTTTCCTTGCTGAGCACGGAAATCTGCTCGGTGATATTTTTCAGTTGGCGCACGTTGCCTGGCCATTTGTAGCGGGTCAGCATGTGCTTGGCCTCTTCTGTCAGTTGCACGCGCTCCATCCTGTATTTCTCGGCCGTCTGCATGGCGAAAAGGCGGAACAGCAGCACGATGTCCTCGCCACGCTCACGCAGTGGCGGCATCTGAATGGGAATGGAGTTGAGACGGTAATAAAGGTCTTCGCGGAAGCGTCCTTCGCTGATGGCGAGGCGGATGTTTACGTTGGTGGCGGCGACAATGCGCACGTTGGTCTTGCGGATCTCCGTTCCTCCCACGGGGATGTATTCGCCCGTTTCCAGCACACGCAGCAGTCGGGCCTGGGTGGCCAGCGGCAGTTCACCTACCTCGTCGAGGAAGAGCGTGCCTTTGTCAGCCACGCCGAAATAGCCAGGCGAATCGTTGATGGCACCGGTATATGAGCCTTTGACGTGTCCGAAAAGCTCGGAGTCGATGGTGCCCTCGGGGATGGAGCCGCAGTTGATGGCGAAATACTTCTCGCGGCGACGGGGCGAGTTGTCGTGGATGATGCGGGGTATGATTTCCTTTCCAACGCCGCTTTCGCCGATGATGAGCACACTCAAGTCAGTGGGCGCCACCTGAAGTGCGACGTCCAGCACATGGTTCAACGCTTCGCAGTTGCCTACGATGTTATACCTTTGTTTAATGCCTTGCAGCTCTTTTTTGTCCATAACAGCTGACAAAATTACGCATTTTTTTTCAAACAGCTGCAATTTTGGCAGAAAATTAACTGAATTTAGTTGTTTTCAGCCTTCCTGTAATAGCTTTGTTCTTTGTCGGGGAAGCGCAGCACCAATGAGTCGGCACTGAGCATTACGAGCTCAGCGGTGTCAGTGGAAAGCGGGACGTTGTTACCCAGCGAGTCGAGCGTGGTCTCGGTGAGCAGTAGTAGTCCGTTGTGTATCAGCCACTGGCGGTAGCGCTTGGCTTTGGGATACTCGACAGGGCTCTCCTCGCTGTCAGCAGTAGTATTGGGCCTGGTGCCAGCAGGGAGGACCACGCTGTCAATCTTCAGCACAAAGCCGTATTCGCGTTCTTCTTCCAACAGCTTACGCAGGGAGTCGGCTTCAATATCCATGCTCCCTTCACCCAGGGGGTTGTATTCTCCAGCCCTGCGCTTCAATGTCGGCTTCACCTTGTAGCACCACTGTCCCAGCAGGTCTTGGGTGACGATGATACGGGCGGCCTTCTTGGTATCGAAGCTGTCGCGGATGATGGCTATGCGGTCGCCGATTCTCAGCGAGCCGAACACCTGTTGTGCCTTCGATGCCTCGAGAATGTCGAGCGTGTCGGGGTTAGAGCCGTCATAGGGCTCTTGCAGGAAGATGACGATGGTGTCGTTGCTGCCTTCGCACACCAGCCCGTAGAAAGTGTCCTCGTCGGTCGTGGCAGCGGCTTGTCTTTTGCTGATGGTGCTCTTCTGCTGTTGTGAGCAGGCAACCACCAGCATCCCTATTAATATTATAATGAGTGAAAACCGTTTCATGTGTTGCAGTGTATTTAGGGTACAAAGGTACGAAAAAACGGGCGGCTGGCAAAATAATTCGCGATTTATTTTGTATTTCGCGCAATTTACATTATCTTTGCAGCCTAAAGGCTGCGAGAACGGGCTGCACTTCGGCAAAGAGCGAGCTCTCTGCGCTCAGTTTGCACCGTCCTTGCACGCAAAAGCGTATGAGTCAATTATCTAAAACCACTAAATATAACACTATGGGAAAGAAAAAGATTAAGTTCAGCCTGGTCTATCGCGACATGTGGCAGTCGAGTGGAAAGTTCCAGCCCCGCAAGGACCAGTTAGAGCGCATTGCGCCCGTCATCATAGACATGGGTTGTTTTGCCCGCGTAGAAACCAATGGTGGTGCCTTTGAGCAGGTGAACCTGATGGCAGGCGAGAATCCTAATGCTGCCGTGCGTGCCTTCTGCAAACCCTTCAACGAGGTGGGCATACAGACCCACATGCTCGACCGCGGTCTGAATGCGCTGCGTATGTATCCCGTGCCCGACGATGTGCGCGAGCTGATGTACAAGGTGAAGCATGCCCAAGGCGTGGATATTCCCCGCATCTTCTGTGGCCTGAACGATACGCGCAATATCATCCCCTCCATCAAGTGGGCCAAGGCAGCCGGCATGATTCCGCAGGCCACGCTCTGCATCACTACCTCGCCCGTGCACACGGTGGAGTATTATTCAGCCATTGCCGACGAGGTGATTGCCGCTGGTGCCGAGGAGATATGCCTGAAGGATATGGCAGGCATCGGACAGCCCGCCATGCTGGGTGCGCTGACGAAGAGCATCAAGACGAAGCATCCCGACATTATCATCCAGTATCACGGTCACTCAGGCCCCGGCCTCTCGATGGCCAGCATACTCGAGGTGTGTAACAATGGTGCCGACATTATCGATACCGCCATCGAGCCGCTGTCGTGGGGTAAGGTGCATCCCGATATCATCTCCGTGCAGTCGATGCTGAAGAACGAAGGCTTCGAGGTGGCAGAAATTAATATGAATGCATATATGCAGGCGCGTACGCTCACGCAGGAATTTATTGATGACTGGCTGGGCTACTTCATCAATCCTGCCAACAAGCACATGTCGTCGTTGTTGCTCGGCAGCGGTCTGCCTGGTGGCATGATGGGTTCGATGATGGCCGATTTGGGCCCCATCCAGAAGATGATCAACAAGCTGCGCACACAGAAGGGTGAGTCCGAACTGACGATGGACGACATGCTGGTGAAGCTCTTCAACGAGGTGGAGTACGTTTGGCCGCGCGTAGGCTATCCTCCACTGGTCACCCCGTTCTCGCAATATACTAAGAATATCGCACTGATGAACCTCCTCACGATGGAGCAGGGCAAGGGGCGCTATGTGATGATGGACGATGCCATCTGGGGCATGATTCTCGGCAAGAGTGGTAAGGTGCCTGGCACCATCGCTCCTGAGCTCGTCGAGCTGGCTGAGAAGCAGGGGCGTCAGTTCACCGATGTCGATCCGCACACGCTGTTGCCTAACGCGCTCGACGGTTTCAAGAAGGAGATGAATGAGAATGGCTGGGACTATGGTCAGGACAACGAGGAGCTCTTCGAGCTGGCCATGCATCCTGAGCAGTATCGTCCCTTCAAGAGCGGACAGGCCAAGAAACAGCTGTTGGCTGACATCCAGAAGGCCAAGGATGCCCGTCTGGGTGGATCGAAGATCAGTCCTGAGGAACTGGCAGCCTTCAAGCATGCCAAGGCCGACGCCGTGAAGTCGCCTCTGGCCGGACAGCTCATCTGGAGCTTCGGTGGCGAAGGCGTTCCCGCTTCCTGCATCGAGCCTTTCATCGGCCAGCAGTACAAGGAGGGCGACATCTTCTGCTACCTGCAGACCAAGTGGGGCGAGATTGTCGAAATTCCTGCCGCCCTCGGTGGCAAGCTCGTCGATGTCACTGTCAAGCCGGGCCAGCAGATTCGCCAGGGCGACACCATTGCCTGGATAGAGCGCGGATAAGAAAAAGGAAACAGAGTGATAATGCAAAGGGCAAGAGAAAAAGTCGGATTTTTCTTTTGCTCTTTGCTCACTTTTTTGTACCTTTGACCTGCGGTCGAAGGTACTTTCGCTCGAAAATGAAATAAAAACGTTTTTTTCTTTGCATTTTGCTCGTTTATTCGTACCTTTGCACGCTGTAAGCGTGCGAGGAGGGGCAGCACCTCGGCAAAGAGCAAGCTCTCTGCACTCGGTTTGCACCGTCCTTGCGCCAAAATTCAACAAAGGCATTTATCATGATGATTTATTTCTTCAAGACTCCTACCCAGAGCGTGATTGCCACGCAGGCCGATCACCAGCTCACACAAGACGAAGTACAGAAACTATGCTGGCTCTATGGCGGAGCCGAGCTGCTGAACGGCGAGACGCTGCAGGGCTTCTTCGTAGGCCCGCGCCGTGAGATGGTGACCCCGTGGAGCACCAACGCCGTAGAGATAACCCAGAACATGGCCATGCAGGGCATCAGCCGCATTGAGGAGTACTTCCCTGTGAGCAGTGAGGATGCTGACCACGATCCCATGCTGCAGCGCATGTATAAGGGGCTCGATCAGGACATCTTTACGATTAACATCAAGCCAGAGCCTATCAGGCACGTGGAGAATCTGGAGGAATATAACGAGCAGGAGGGACTGGCTCTCTCGCCCGAGGAAATTGTTTACCTGCACGGCATAGAGAAGCAGAATGGCCGACGGCTGACCGACTCTGAGATTTTCGGCTTCGCCCAGATCAACTCTGAGCACTGCCGTCACAAGATTTTCGGTGGCACCTTCATCATCGACGGCAAGGAGATGGAAAGCTCGCTCTTCGCCATGATTAAGAAGACCACGCAGGAGAATCCTAACAAGATTCTCTCGGCCTATAAGGATAATGTGGCATTTGCACAGGGTCCCGTCGTGGAGCAGTTTGCCCCTGCCGACCAGAGCACCAGCGACTGGTTCCGTGTGAAGGACATCGAGAGCGTGATATCGTTGAAGGCCGAGACTCACAACTTCCCCACTACCGTGGAGCCTTTCAACGGTGCTGCCACTGGAACGGGCGGTGAGATTCGCGACCGTATGGGTGGCGGTACTGGCTCGTGGCCCATCGCAGGAACGGCTGTGTATATGACGGCCTATCCGAGACTGAAGGAAGACCAGACCCCCTCTGGCTCCCCCTGCTTAGGGGGAGGAGCTCCTCGTGATTGGGAAAATATCTTGCCTGTTCGAGAGTGGCTATATCAGACGCCTGAACAGATTCTTATCAAGGCTTCGAACGGTGCCTCCGACTTTGGTAACAAATTTGGTCAGCCGCTCATCTGTGGTTCTGTGCTGACCTTCGAGCATCAGGAAGCCCCCTCCAACCTCCCCCCGATGGGGGAGGCTACCAAGTATGCCTATGACAAGGTGATTATGCTGGCTGGTGGTGTGGGCTACGGCACCAAGCGCGACTGTCTGAAGAAAGAGCCTCAGAAGGGCAACAAGGTTGTCGTGGTGGGTGGTGATAACTATCGCATCGGACTGGGTGGCGGCTCTGTCTCCAGCGTGGATACAGGCCGTTATAGCAGTGGTATCGAGCTGAATGCCGTGCAGCGTGCCAACCCCGAGATGCAGAAGCGTGCCTACAACCTGGTGCGTGCCCTTTGCGAAGAGGATGTGAACCCCGTTGTCTCCATCCACGACCACGGTTCGGCAGGTCATTTGAATTGTCTTTCTGAGCTTGTTGAGGAATGCGGTGGCGAGATCGATATGACCAAACTGCCCATTGGCGACCAGACGCTCTCTTCAAAGGAGATCATTGCCAATGAGAGCCAGGAGCGCATGGGATTGCTTATCGACGAGAAGCACATCGAGCATGTGCGTCAGATTGCCGAGCGCGAGCGTGCCCCGTTGTATGTGGTCGGCGAGACTACGGGCGATGCTCACTTCTCGTTCAAGCAGGGCGACGGTGTGAAGCCTTTCGACCTGGATGTTGCTCAGATGTTCGGCCACTCGCCGAAGACCATTATGAAGGACAATACCGTAGAGCGTCACTATACTGACGTGACCTACTCTCAGGATAAGATCGACGAATATCTCGACCGCGTACTCCAGTTAGAGGCTGTAGCCTGTAAGGACTGGCTGACAAACAAGGTTGATCGCTCCGTGACGGGAAAGATTGCCCGTCAGCAGTGTCAGGGTGAGATTCAGCTGCCGCTGAGTGACTGTGGCGTTGTGGCCCTCGACTATCGTGGTCGCAAGGGTATTGCTACTGCCTTAGGTCATGCTCCGCAGGCCGGTCTGGCCAATCCCGCTGCAGGCTCCGTCCTGTCGGTGGCTGAGGCTCTGACCAATATTGTGTGGGCTCCGCTCAGCGAGGGGCTCGACTCTGTCAGCCTGAGTGCCAACTGGATGTGGCCCTGTCGTTCGCAGGAGGGCGAGGATGCTCGTCTTTACGAAGGTGTGAAGGCGCTGAGTGATTTCTGCTGCAACCTGCATATCAACGTGCCGACGGGTAAGGACTCGCTGAGTCTGAGCCAGCAGTATCCCAATGGCGAGAAGATCATCTCTCCGGGTACTGTCATAGTTTCGGCAGGTGGCGAAGTGAGCGACATCCGCAAGGTGGTGTCACCCGTGTTGGTGAACGACAAGCGCGCCTCCATCTATCACGTTGATTTCAGCTTCGACGAGCAGCATCTTGGCGGTTCGGCCTTCGCACAGAGCCTGGGTAAGGTGGGCGACGATGTGCCTACGGTGAAGAATCCCGAATACTTTGCCGATGCCTTCAACGCCATTCAGGAGCTTATTGGCAAGGGTTGGATCATGGCTGGTCACGACATCTCGGCCGGTGGTCTCATTACTACATTATTAGAAATGTGTTTCGCCAACACGAAAGGCGGCATGCATATTAACCTGCACGACATTTGCGCCGACGGCGACATGGTGAAGACCCTCTTCGCCGAGAATCCGGGCGTGGTCATTGAGGTGAGCGACGAGCATAAGTTTGAGTTCAGGGAGTTCATGGAGGATCGTGGCATTGGTTTTGCCAAGATAGGCTATCCTGTGGAAGACAACCGTGAGATTGAAATCGTCTCACCTTCTACCCCCTCGCCTCTGAAGTTCGACATTGACCATCTGCGTGACGTGTGGTACAAGACGTCGTACCTCCTCGACCGCAAGCAGAGTTTCAACGGCAAGGCCAAGGAGCGTTATGAGAACTACAAGCAGCAGCCCATCGAGATGAAGTTCCCCAAGGGCTTCACAGGAAAGCTGGCGCAGTATGGACTCAACCCCGACCGCTGGAAAACTGCCAATGGCAAAAGTCCCAAGGCTGCCATCATCCGTGAGAAAGGTACCAATGGCGAGCGCGAGATGGCCTACTGTCTCTACCTGGCAGGCTTCGACGTGAAGGATGTGATGATGACCGACCTCATCACAGGTCGTGAGACGCTTGAAGAAGTGAACATGATTGTCTTCTGCGGTGGCTTCTCCAACAGTGATGTTCTCGGTTCGGCCAAGGGATGGGCAGGTGCCTTCCTCTATAACCCGAAAGCCAAGGAGGCCCTTGATAAGTTCTATGCCCGTAAGGACACCCTCTCGTTGGGCATCTGCAACGGCTGTCAGCTGATGGTGGAACTCGGACTTACCGGTGCTAAGGGTGCCAAGATGCTGCATAACGACTCGCACAAGTTCGAGAGTGGCTTCCTCAGCCTGAGTATTCCGCAGAACAATAGTGTGATGTTTGGCTCGCTCAGCGGTTCGAAGCTTGGTCTGTGGGTGGCTCACGGCGAAGGAAAGTTCTCATTGCCCGAAGGTGAGAAAGCCTTCAATGTCATTGCGAAGTATAACTATCACGGCTATCCCGCCAACCCCAACGGCTCCGACTATGACGTAGCAGGCATCTGCTCTGAGGACGGTCGCCATCTGTGTATGATGCCTCACTTGGAGCGTGCCATCTTCCCATGGCAGAACGCCTGGTATCCGCTGAACCGTCGCATGGACGAGGTAACCCCGTGGATAGAGGCCTTTGTGAACGCACGTAAATGGGTGGAGGCTCATGTATAAGAGCCTTTTCACCACCTTCTTTCAAATTGGCATGTTCACCCTTGGTGGTGGATATGCCATGATTCCTATCATTGAGGCTGAGGTGGTGGATAAGCATAAGTGGGTCAGCAAAGAAGAGTTCCTCGACCTTATTGCCATTGCGCAGAGCTGTCCCGGTGTCTTTGCTGCCAACATCAGCATCTTCATTGGCTATAAGCTGCGCAAGGTGTGGGGAGCCATCATCACTTGTCTTGGCACTTGTCTGCCCTCGTTCCTCATCATCCTGCTCATCGCCATGTTCTTCCGTCAGTTCCAGGATAATCCTGTCGTGGCCAGCATATTCCGTGGCATACGTCCTGCCGTCGTTGCCCTGATTGCTGTGCCTACGTTTAATCTGGCCAAGAGTGCGAAGATTACCTGGGCCACCTGTTGGATTCCCATTGCGGGTGCGCTGGCCATCTGGCTGTTAGGCGTTTCGCCCATCCTCATCATCCTGCTGGCTGCCGTTGGCGGTTATATCTACGGAGCATTAATCAAACCAACTGAATAGGCCATGATATTCCTCCAGTTGTTCATCACCTTCTTCCAGATAGGCCTCTTCGGCTTCGGCGGTGGCTATGGCATGCTCTCGCTCATACAGGGCGAGGTGGTGCACCATTGGCATTGGATGAACACTTCGGAGTTTACCGACATCGTTGCTATCAGTCAGATGACACCAGGTCCCATCGGCATCAACTCAGCCACCTACTGCGGCTATACTGCTGTGCATAATGCAGGTATGGGCGACGGTATGGCCGTCCTCGGCTCCTGCGTGGCTACCTTCGCCCTCGTGCTGCCGTCGCTCATCCTGATGATGCTCATTGCCAAGCTTTTCCTGAAATACATGCGCACTCCCATTGTACAGAACGTCTTTGCAGCCTTGCGGCCTGCTGTGGTGGGATTGCTGGCAGCCGCCACGCTGTTGCTCTGTACGCCTGAGAACTTCTCCACCCCGAAAGAGAATCCCTGGCAGTTCTGGATCAGCGTGTTCCTCTTCGTGGCCACCTTTGTCGGCACGAAGTTCTTCAAGGTGAACCCCATCAGGATGATTCTGATGACGGGTTTCGCCGGTTTGCTGCTACTCTATTGACTGTAGAAGAAGACTACAGACTTCAGGCTTTAGACTTTAGACAATAGACTTTAGATAATAGAAGAGACTACTGATAATCAAAACTACAAAACAACCCACAAAACACTACGACTATGAATCGATTCGCCCTTCTTCTCCTTTTCTGTACGTTAGCACTTTGTACCGTTCATGCTCAGCCAAACCGACGTGCATACCGCCGTCCGATGGCCTTTGTGACGGATACCGTGATGGTTCACGACCCCGTGATGGCATGGGAGCGCGGCACCTATTACCTGCTCTCCACGGGCATGGGCATCAGTTGGGCTACATCGACTGACCGTAAGACGTGGGTGGTGCAGTCCTCGCCCTTCATCGAGCAGATTCCCGCCTGGACGCGCGATTCCGTGCCTGGCTTCCAGAGCCATGTGTGGGCACCCGACATCATCCGCTGGCACGATCGTTGGTGGCTGGCCTATAGCTGTTCCACCTTCGGCAAGAACACCTCCGCCATCGGTCTGATGAGTGCCGACCGTCTCAACGGGCAATGGAAGGACGAGGGATGCCTGGTGGCCTCGAAGGAAGGTCGCGATAACTGGAATGCCATCGACCCAGCCTTCGTCGTCGATGACAATGACCAGCTATGGATGACCTGGGGCTCCTTCTGGGATGGCATTCAAATTGCAAAAGCCTCCCCCGTCGGGGGGAGGATGAAGGGGGCTACCATTGCTCGTCGCATCGCCCTGCGCGACACGACGAAGGCCGAGCCCAATCCCACCTCGCGCTATGCAGGCCGTAACGCCATTGAAGCCCCGTTCATCCTGAAGCACGGCGGTTGGTACTATCTCTTTGTCTCATGGGACTATTGCTGTCGGGGTGCACAAAGCAACTACCGTGTGGCTGTTGGGCGCTCGAAGCAGGTCGATGGTCCCTATGTCGATCGTAAGGGCAAACTGATGACTGAGGGTGGGGGAGAGCTATTCCTCGAAGGTGACAAGCAGAAGTATGAGGCTGCCGGCCATTGTGCTGCCTATGACCTGCCCACTGGCGAGACCATTTTCATTTGTCATGGCTACAGCACCAAGATGAACGGTACCAGTGTCCTCATCCAGCGTCCCATCACCTGGACTGCCGACGGTTGGCCAACGTTGAGCAAATAGTTTTGCACGTTTCCTATTTATTCTACAAGCGCTTCTAATACTGATAAGATGTGCCCTTATCGTTATATAGTGGCTTTAAGTCACTAAATTCTCTCGAGAATTTGGCGGAAAGATGCCTTCTTCTTTCAACTTAGAACGCTGCTCGGCGCTGAATTCTCTCGAGAATTTAACCGCTAAAAAGCACCCTCTGGACTCGATAACGCATCCTGTTGGCACGAGAAGTGCGCTTTATAGTCGATACAAAGCACCTCATAAAGGTCAAAAAGCGCCGTGTGCACGAAAACAGCGTACACTCTTTGTACACCCTGAGTTGTGGCTTGATGTCGTAAAAGACAGATAATGTATAGAGACATAAGGTGCCCCACGTTGAGGCACCTAAATTTACATTTCGTACTTTCAAAAGGTTTACTTGAATAGCGAGTATTCCTTGACGTCCCAGGCCAGGGCACTGGCGCCAAGCACATCGCGTTCGCCTTCTTTGAGGATGGAAACGAGGATGCGGGTTTCGTTCTTGATGTTGAGGAAGACATGCTCGTCGAACGACTTGCGCATGGGCTTCAGTAGCCATTTGCCGGCCATCGTCATGTCGCCCGTTAGGATGATGGCCTCAGGGTTGAGCACCGAAGCATAGTTGGCAAGTCCGAGGCCCAACATGGCACCTGTGCGACGGAAAGCTTCGATAGCCAGCTCGTCGCCCTTATCGCAACATTTGGCGATGGACATGACATCGAGCTCTTGCAATTCGCTTAGCATGGTGGGTCGCTTGCTTTCTTTCATGAGCTCCTTGATGGTGGTTTTCAGACCGTTCTCCGTGCAGTAAGTTTCCAAGCAACCTTTGTTGCCACAACCACACTGACGTCCGTTTATATCGACGCAAGTGTGTCCCACTTCGCCTGCAAAGCCCTGCGCACCTAAGTGGGGCATGCCGTTGGAGAAGAAGCAGCTGCCCAGTCCTCCGTGGCTCATGGATACCACGACGAAGTCTTTCATACCGTGGGCACTACCATAGGCTTTCTCGCCCAGGGCGGTAATATGGGCATCGTTGGCCAGTGCTACGGCCAAACCCACCCTGTCGCGCAGCATGGCGGCCAGGGGGATGACACCTTTCCATGGCAGGTTGGCAGCATTCTCGATGCATCCTGTAATGGAGCTGGCACTGGGTGCGCTGATACCTATGGAGCGGATAGAATCGTAGCCTCCGTTCTCCTCCATGAGCACGAGCAGCTTCTCGGCCAATGCTGTCACATAATCATTCACGTCAGGATAGTCGAAGGTCTCGAAATAGTCCTGAGCCACAATCTCACCACGTATATCTACCACGCCATAGGTCGTCCTGTCCAGTCGGATGTCGATGCCGATAACACGAGTTTTAATCTGATCAACTGATTCTTCGTTAGTTTCCATAGGGCTAAAGTCTTAATAGGTTTTCAAATTGTTAGGAATTGTTCGCTGCAAAGATACGAAATATTCATTAAACTACCAAGTAACTTGCAAATATTTTTTATTTAGTGGGCATGGCTGGTTAAATTATTCTAATATTGGCAGTCGTTTTTCGCTTTTTCGCGTCAGATGATTAATTTTGCATCCGAATAACCATTCATTAAATTAGAAACGTATGAAAAAGAACATTTTATTTATTGCATTGACCGCAGGCCTGCTGCTGAGCAGTTGCGCCTCGAAGAAAGAGCTCGTGGGTTGCCGCGAGGAGAACAAGAGTCTGACCAGCAACCTTCAGACTACAAAGGAAGATCTGGCCGCTAAGAACGTCCGTATCTCTGCACTGGAAGAGCAGCAGAGGGGACTGCAGCAGGCACTAAAGGCCGCCGAGCAGAAGTATGACAAGCTGCAGGAGAGCCTGAACCAGAGTCTGAGCAATGCCAACCAGAACAACGTCTCGATTGAGAAGCTGGTGGATCAGATTAATGAGTCGAACCAGTACATCCGCCACCTCGTTGAGGTGAAGTCGAAGAGCGACTCGCTGAACATGGTACTGACCAACAACCTGACGCGCTCACTGTCACGCGAGGAGCTGAAGGAGGTCGATGTGCAGGTATTGAAGGGCGTGGTCTATATCTCGTTGGCCGACAACATGCTGTTCCGCAGCGGTGGCTATGAGATCAATCCGCGTGCTGCCGAGACGCTGAGTAAGATTGCCAAGATTATCACTGACTACAAGGACTATGATGTGCTTGTTGAGGGCAATACCGATAACGTGCCCATCTCCCGTGAGAACATCCGCAACAATTGGGATCTCTCGTGTCTGCGTGCCTCTAGCGTAGTGCAGGAACTGCAGAACAAGTACAATGTCGATCCAAAACGCCTCACCGCTGGTGGACGTGGCGAGTATAACCCCCTGCAGCCCAATGATACTGAGGTGGGTAAGCAGCGCAACCGTCGCACCCAGATCATCATCACGCCAAAGCTTGACGAGTTCATGGAGCTCATCGGCGAGGCTCCCGAGACTGAAAAGTAAAGACCCTTCTGACCTCCCCCAATTGGGGGAGGCTTTTTTGATTTACTAACTAAAAACGCTAAAAGATATGAAGAAACTATTCCTGACTATTATTGTTATTCTTAGTGCCTTCTCGGCCACAGCGCAGAACAAAGTAAAAGGTGATTATGGTTACCTGTACTGCCACATGAGTGACCGTGGCGAATATACCGCATATGCCTTGAGTCGTGACGGCTATCACTACGAGGATATCATCGGTGGCGATGCCGTCATCGATCCGAAAGTGCATGCCCGCATTGAGGGAGGACAGCGCGATGCCTTCATTACCCGTTCGTACGACGGCAAGGGCTTCGTAATGGTGACTACCGACATGTGCGTGGCGAAGAGCCATAAGTGGGACAACTACGGCATCGACCTGATGACGAGTAAGGACCTCATCAATTGGACCAGTGTCACTTTCGACTATCGCAAGGGCACCAGCATTTTCTGCAATCCTCAGGCCGAGAGTGTCTATAAGGATTGGAGCACCATCAATCGCGTGTGGGCTCCGCAGATATTCTGGGATCCTGACTATGCATGGGAGAACGGCGACAAGGGCGGCTATATGATTTACTACTCTATGCTGAACCGCCCCGAGGAGCAGTACGACCGCATGTACTATTCGTATGCCGACAAGACCTTCACCAAGCTGACTCAGCCGAAGCTGCTCTTCGACTGGGGCTATGCCACCATCGATGCCGACATCAATCTGCTCGACGACGGCCTTTACCATATGCTTATCAAGAAAGAGGGTGGCAAGCCTGGCATCTATACTGCTACCAGCGAGCATCTGACCAGCGGCTGGGGAGAGCCTGTGGAGAACGACTACGTGAGCTTCGAGGGTCGCAAGAACTGCGAGGGCAGTAGCGCTTTCCAGCTCATGGGCGACAAGACGTGGCGCGTGGCCTATATCCAGTACTCTGACAATCCCAAGCACTATCGCATCTGCAAGGCCGACGAGCATCTGCGTAATTTCCACGATCCCGTAGATATCGAGGGCGTGACCGGTCCGCAGCATGGCTCCTTCATGCGCCTGACGAAGAAAGAGTACAAGCGTCTGCAGAAGTGGTCGGCACAGCAGCAGAAGTAGAAAAGAAAGCTATTCCTCCCATTGGAGCACAGCACCATTGCGACGTGCAGGGTCTGGACCAGCGAAGTCCATAGAGTAAGGGCTGCCGGTGGTAGGACTCTTTCCTAAGTAACGGTGGTTCTTAAGTGAGAGAAGCATGAAATCGTGGTCGAGATAGTCCTGCCAAAGGAAGATCTCGGCTTCTTTTGCGTCAGTGGTAAAGCGTACGTCGCCAGGCAGGCCGTTGCCATAGACCTTCACATAGCGGCCGTCGGCGCACTGCAAGGTCACGCATCCCTGTCCTCGGTCGATGACCTGGAACTGTGTTAGCTCGCTCTTGTCGCCGGCATGGGTGTCGTAGAGCACACCATGTTTCAGCGCGATAGCAGGACGGCCCGTAGATTTATTGATGATGCGGATGGTCTTGCCATAGGGTATGTTGCTGCTACGGTTTGCCATCGGCTCTTCGACGGTGAAATTGTCGAACTCGGCATAGCCACCGTTCTTTCCCTTTGTATTATAGGTGAACAGCGCGTGGCGCGAACCCTGGAAGGTGATGAGCTGATAGGGAAGGGGCATCATGCGGCCCAGCGTCTGGAAGTTCACGCCGTCAAGGCTATAGGCATATTGTGCCTGATTGTCATCGTATTCACCAATGCAGCGAAGCCAGATTTTGTCCTGTGGTAAAGTAACATCCACCTCGATGGTGTCGTTAGTCATCTGCTCGAAGCATTGGAGTGTGAGGCTATTACCCTCTTTCCTGATGCCAATCCACGAGCAGGGCACGTTGATATTGCCGAGACCAGCGACGTCGCCGTCTTTCATCCCTTTTGTGTAGAGTTCGACGGTGGTGATACTCTTCGGACCGATGACACGCTGCGTCAGTGTGTTACGTGCCCACATCAGCTGCTCGGCAGGCTGAGACTGGATGCGCAGGCGGCTACCCTTCAGGCTCCACATCTTGTCATCGGGGTTATGGTTCCACTGCCAGATGGGCTTCAATGTCTTTCCACTGAAATCATCGCTGCGTTCGTAGGGGGCAGAAGGTGGGGCCGTCCCCGGCTTGAACCATGTGCGGGGTGCACGGCCGAGATTTCCTTTCAGGCCTATCATTGGCCAACCGTCTTCCCACGTCATCGGCATCAGACAGACGGTACGGCCTACGGAGTGGAAGTCCTGCATGAGCAGAGCCCACCATGAACCGTCGGTAGCCTGTACGATGCCGCCCTGATGGGCGTTGTCGCAACCCGTAGCATCAGGACTGGCAGGCGAGATGCCGAACCTCGCACCATCGCTGCCTATGCGGTATTGCTCGCCACGTGGCACCGTGGTGCGTCCTACACCGTGATAGCCGTAGGTCTCGTCAGCCTGAATGACACGCGTCTCGTAGGGACCCCAGATGCTTTTTGATCGGGAACAAAGCGTGCGGCCGTTGGGCGAATAGTCGGTGGAGATGAGGTAGTACATGCCGTTAATCTTGTACATGTGATGTCCCTCGCCCACACCATTACCCTCAGGGATGATGACACGGTCGGTACCCTCCACGGGGCCGCTCATGTCGGACTTCAGTTCCGTACAATGCACTTCGCCGTACTTGTGGATAGCATATATCTTACCGTCATCATCGAACAGCACGCCTAGGTCGTAGATATTTCCCTGCATGTTATGATGCTCCCACGGGCCGTGAATGTCCTTCGCCGTGTAACACTGCAGACCCTTGCCGTTGATATTAGAAAAAACGTAGAACTGGTCGTTGGCGTATCGGATGCACGGTGCCCAGATGCCTTGACCGTATATCTCCTCGTGGTTCTTCAGTGCAAACTTGTCGTCGGTGAAGTCGAAACGGTCGAAGCAGTAAGAGGCAAATTCCCAGTTCACCAAGTCTTTTGAGTGCAGGATGACGAGGCCGGGCACCGCGTGCATCGTCGTGCCGGCGAGATAGTAGTCATCACCCACGCGGATGACGTCGGGGTCGGAGAACTCGTCGTAGAACAGGGGATTGGTAAACGTGCCGTTGCCGTTGTCAGCCGTCCACGACGTTGGCTGTGCTTGCGCTACGCCAATTGAAAATTGAAGATTGAAGACTGAGAATTGAGCGCAAGCCAGAAGGACGCTGCACCATAGTCTTACGTTGCTCATTGTGGTAAGGTGTTAGGGGTGAGTGGTTAGAAATCCAAGATGAGGCTTTGACGGGGTTTCAGCTCGAGGTCTTTCGTCAGGTCGTAGAAGCGGCCTGTGAGGATGTCCTTAGCACGTGTGGTTTGGCCGATGGCTTCTGCATAGCGTTGCACGGGCATAATGGCAGTCTCCGTGGTTCCGTTAAGAATGGTGAGCACCGTGCGGCTCACCACATGGTTGGGCTGGTCCAGGGCACGGTCTTCCAACTGACGGGCGATGACATACACGCCGTTATAGGGAATGAATTGCTTCATGGTGCCACGGCTGATTACCTCGTTGCCCTGTCGCCAGTGGAGTAGGCGAGAGAGCCAGCCGAACATTTGCTGCTGGGTCTTTGTCCTTCCTTCACGGGTGAAGGCATTCTGCGTGTCGCCAGGGAATCCGCCAGGGAAGTCCTGACGCACATTGCCGTCGGTCACCTCCTTCGTACCATTCATCATGATTTCCGTGCCATAGTAGAGCTGGGGGATGCGGTTCACGGTGAGCAGCAAGGCCAGTGCCTGCTTCATCATCAGCGAGTCACGCCCTGTGCCGAGGAAACGATCAGTGTCGTGGTTGTCGATAAAGGCCATCACGCTCGATGGGTTAGGATAGAGGTAATCATATACAAACGAGTTGTACAGACGGTTCAGTCCTTTCCACCAGCCGTCGGTCTCCTCGTTCTTGGCCTGCGACAGCTTATCGAAGAAGGAGAAGTCCATGACAGTCTTTAGTTGAGAGTTGTTGTTTGAGAGTTGAGAGTTGGCCTGCCAGGCGGCGGTATAGGCCGGCTCTGTTACCCAGGTCTCGCCTACGGTGTTGAAGTTGGGATATTCCTCCTGCAGCTCGCGCATCCAGTCGGCCATCGGTTCGCGGAAGGCATAGGGGTAGGTATCCATGCGGATGCCATCGATGCCGGCGAATTCAATCCACCACTTTGAGTTCTGGATGAGGTAGCGCATCAGGTGAGGATTATGCTGGTTCAGGTCGGGCATAGAAGGCACGAACCAGCCCTCGGTGGTTTCCTTGAGGTCGATGTTGGTGGCATAAGGATCGAGGACGGGGGTAAGTTTGTAGCTGGTCTGCAGATATTTGCTGTCCTTCTTGTTATCACCGTAGCCGGTAGTACGGTCATGGCCGCTGTCGTCTCCCTCGCTCAGCCACTCGGGAACGTTGAACCAGTCCTTGCTGGGCATGTCTTTCACCCACGGATGCTCAAAGCCGCAGTGGTTGAAGATCATGTCCATCACCACTTTCAGACCGCGACGGTGGCAGTCATCGATGAGCTGGCGGTACTGCTCGTTGGTGCCGAAGCGCGGATCAACGCGGTAGTAGTCGGTAGTGGCGTAGCCGTGATAGGTGGAGAAGCCGTTGTTGGTGTCTGGTGAGTTATTCTCCAGAACGGGCGTGAACCACAGGGCGGTGACGCCCAGCTCGGTGAAATAGTCTAAGTGCTGGCGGATGCCCTCTATGTCGCCGCCATGTCGCAGCGAAGGTTGCGTGCGGTCTTCTTGATATGCGTTCATGCCGGGGATGGGCTGCGAGTGGTCCATGCCCTGTGCAAAGCGGTCGGGCATGAGCAGGTAGAGCACATCGCTTATGTCGAAGCCGCGGCGCTCCTCGCCCTTCTTCTCGCGGGCCTTCAGCTGATAGTTGGCCGTAAGCTTTTGTTTTTGGGCTGTTAGCTTGAGGGTCATGGTGCCAGGCTGTGCGTTGCGTACATTTAAATAGATAAAGAGATAGTTCGGCGAGTCGAGCCGCACGATGCTGTCGATGCTCACGCCTGGATAGTCGGTAGTGACGTCAGTGACGCTGGCGATGTTCTGGCCGCAGACCATCAGCTGCAGGCTGGGATTCTTCATGCCTGTAAACCAGCAGGCAGGGTCGATGCGCAGGATGGTCGGCTTTACGGTTTTTGCTGCACTCATAGTCATGGCACTCAGTAGGAATGAGAAAAGAAAATACTTTGCTTTCATAATGCTTTTAGTTATATTGAGCGCAAAGTTACGAAAATAAGTTGAGAATAGCCTCGCTTTTGTAGGCTTTTTCTCAGTTTGTTGCAAAAACGATTGCACATTCCAGGAAAAATATGTACTTTTGCAAACTGTTATGACAATTCTGGAGATAGAACGTCACCCATTAGAGCCTTTCCTGCCCGCTGATGCACGCGTGCTGATGCTGGGCAGCTTCCCACCGTCGAGGAAACGGTGGTGCATGGATTTCTTCTATCCCAACTTTACGAATGACATGTGGAGGATATGGGGACTGCTGTGCTTTGGCGACAAAAACCACTTCGTTGATCTTGATGCCAAGCGTTTCCGTAAGGAGGCCATCATGCAGTTCCTGACGGAGCGCGGCATTGCCCTCTACGACACCGCCTGTGCTGTCGTCCGCACGAAGAATACTGCCAGTGACAAGGACTTGGAGATTGTGGAGCAGACCGACCTCGATGCCCTCTTGCAGCGCATGCCTCGCTGTACCGTCCTCGTCACTACGGGTCAGAAAGCCACCGACGTTGTCTGCGCCCGCTTCGGCATCAAACAGCCTCCTGTGGGTGGCTATGTCGCCTTCCGCTGGAACGACAGGATCGTGCGCCTCTATCGCATGCCCAGCAGCTCGCGTGCCTATCCCCTCCGCTTGGAGGCGAAGGCCGAGCAATACCGTCAGCTATGTAATGAACTAAACAAATAATCATCAATGGAAAAGAAACTAAGACAGGGTACGCTTTGCGTACAGGCAGGCTACAAGGCCAAGAACGGGGAACCCATCGAGGTGCCCATCATCCAGAGTACCACGTTCAAGTATGACGACTCTGACGAGATGGCAAAGTTGTTCGACTTGGAGAAGGATGGCTACTTCTACACCCGCCTGCAGAATCCCACTAACGATGCTGTAGCAGCGAAGATAGCCACCTTAGAGGGTGGCGTGGGTGCCGTGCTGACCAGCAGCGGGCAGGCTGCCAACTTCTACGCCATTTTCAACATCTGCCAGAGTGGCGACCACTTCGTCACCTCGAACGAGATCTATGGTGGTACCTACAATCTCTTCGGCGTGACGCTGAAGAAGCTCGGCATCGAGTGCACCTTCATCTCGCAGGAGGCTAGCGAAGAGGAGATACAGGCCGCTTTCCGTCCGAACACGAAGGCGCTCTTCGGCGAGACCATCTCCAACCCTGGCTGTGCCGTCTTAGACATTGAGAAGTTCGCCCGTATCGCCCACAAGAACGGCGTGCCCCTCATCGTCGATAACACCTTCGCCACGCCCGTGAACTGCCGTCCCTTCGAGTGGGGTGCCGACATCGTGACTCACTCTACTACGAAGTACATGGATGGTATGGCCACGCAGGTAGGCGGCGTCGTGGTGGATAGCGGCAACTTCGACTGGATGACGTGCACGCACGAGGGATGTACTCCCCCTCTAGTTGGAGGGGGACGGGGGGAGGCCAAGTTCCCTGGCCTCTGCACCCCCGACGATTCGTATCACGGCCTGACCTATGTGAAGGCTTTCGGTAAGATGGGTTTCACCACGAAGCTCGTGGCACAGCTCATGCGCGACCTCGGCTCTATTCCCGCCCCGCAGAACAGCTTCCTGCTGAACCTCGGCTTGCAGACGCTCCATCTGCGCATGGCCCAGCACTGCAAGAACGCGCAGAAGGTGGCTGAGTTCCTGCACGACAACGAGAAGGTGGCATGGGTGCACTACTGCGGTCTGCCTACCGATGCCCACTACGCCCTCGGACAGAAATACCTGCCTAACGGCTCGTGCGGTGTCATCGCTTTCGGACTGAAGGGCGACCGTGCGACGGCCATCAAGTGGATGGATTCCCTGCAGATGATCAACATCGTGACCCACGTGGCCGATGCCCGTACCTGCGTGCTCCATCCTGCCTCGCATACCCACCGTCAGCTCAGCGACGAGCAGCTGCGCCAGGCAGGTGTGGCACCCGACCTCATCCGCCTCAGCGTAGGCATCGAGGACGTGGAAGACATCCTCGACGACATCCGTCAGGCCTTAGACAAGATTTAGGCCTAATAAACCGTTTCGTTCAGGTTTCGGCGTAGGAAGAAACTTTTTGTCTTGCAAAAGAAGGTGGCAACGCCCATTGCGTTCACCAGCGCCACCATCCAGAAGGCGGCAGCGTAGCCCATGTGTTCGGCTATGATGCCGCCTACGAGTATGCCCAGCCCCATGCCAGCGTCCCACGAGACGAGGATGGTCGAGTTGGCCGTTCCCCGCTGGCTGTTAGGCGCCACGCAGATGGTCATGTTCTGGAAGGCGGGCCACATGTGGCCGTTGCCTAAGCCGATGAGGATGGCCGAGCCGTAGTAGGCGAAGAGAATGGAGCATTCAGAATTGAGGATGGAGAATTGCTGCGCCAGGGTGGGCACTAATATAAATAATGTGTAGCCGATGAGGGAGATGCACATGCCCGTAGCGGCGTTGTGCGTCACACGGCCTTGTCTCAGTGCGCGGCTGCCCTGCAGTCGGCTCAGCATCAATCCGACGGAGCAGAGCATGAAGTAAGTGCCCGTGCCACCCGTGATGCCCAGCGTCTCCTTGCTGTAGATGGCCAGATAGTTGCTCAGCACGCCGAAGCAGAATCCGAACGCCACCATGTTGAGTCCCAACAGCCAGCCACGGAGAAGGAAGAAACGGTCGAGGGAGACACATAGCCTCTCCCCCCGCCCTCTCCCGCTCGACCTCAGGTCGCTTGCTACCAACGGGACGCAAGAAAGGGAGAGGGAGCCGGAGAGATTGGAGGGAGTATCTTCTCCCCTCCCTAAAGGGAGGGGTTGGGGGTGGGTCTTTACAGTCTTATCCACCATCCATCCTCCTACAGCCACCGCCAGTGCCAGCCAGAAGAGGAGGTCGAAGCTGCCCGTAAGCTGATAGAGCCAGATGCCGACGGTGGGGCCGATGGCCATAGCCAGGTTGTTGCTCAGTCCGTAGAAACCGATGCCCTCAGTACGTCGCGAAGAAGGAAGCACGTCGATGGCCACCGTTGCGTTAGCCACCGTCAGCGTGCCGAAAGGAGCACCGTGCAGCGTACGTACGATGGTGAACAGGAGTAGGGTAGAGGCGGCTAGATAGCCAGCGAAGAAGATGGCGAAGACGGCGAAGCTGATCATCAGCACCGTCTTGCGGGGAAACGTATCGACCAGATAGCCGCTGAATGGTCGGCTGATGAGTGCCGTGATAGTGTAGCCCGACAGCACCAGACCGATGACATCCTTCGTCGCACCGAAATGCTCGCTCAGGTAGAGCGGCAGCAGCGGCGTCAGCACGTAGAAGGCGAAGAACAGCGCGAAGTTCGCCGCCATCACCTTGCAGTAGTTCCTATTCCAAAGGCGTTCGCTTTGCATTTTGCGTGCAAAGGTAGTGCAAACCGAACGAAAAACCAAATTTTCATTTGAGTTTTTCTGAGGTGCAGCCTACCTTCGACGAAGTCAAAGGTACGAATAAGCGAACGAAAAACCAAAGAAAAAGTCATTTTTCGAATTTGCATGTTTTTGTGTCGTTTTTTCAAATTTTGAGCCAACTTTGTTCGATCTAGTGGCAAATTTGAGCAAATTAGAGTGGTTTTTCCCTGTTTTTGCATGCTTATTTCCTAATTTTTGAACTTTTTCTATCGTTTTGCAGGTTATTTTTCAAAAAAACACGGTTTTAAATGTTAAATTCTCAAATATCTGTCACTATTGTTACTATATCTGCACCTGTCTATCTTATTGTCTGGCAGTAGCTTACAAAGAAACGTGGCAGAAGTGCAGATATTTTTGAAAAATTTGTAGTGTGCGCGTGCTCACGCATGCGCGCGCGTGAAAACCATCATACAAATACCATTTCCAAGCCCTGAAGATGCCGTTTCTAAGCCATATAGAAGGCACCTTTTGGCCATAAAGAAGGCACCTTTTTGGTTTTTGGACGCAGCTACCTTTCGTTAATCGATGGGCTCGTATTGTCTGGTTAGGGTGGTGCGATGGTTAGAGGTGTTGCTCCTTGCCTCCATAGGCGTCATGTTCTTCATTCGTTTCTTGTCATAGACCACCTTGCCATTCTTCCAGCTCTTCACGATGAGCCATTCCATGGGCACCATCATGTCGCCTGTGCCCTCGAGGACGATGACGTTGAACTCCTGGTCGCCGATGGAGTGAAGATAGATGTGGTAGAAGCCCATAAGTCTGCGGTAGTCGAGATTCTCGAACAGTTCGTTCATGGTCTTGAATCCGTAGTAGGTGTAGGGTTCGAAATGAAAGCTGATACCCGGATTGTCCTCTAAGAACGTCCATGTTTTCTGTATCATCTGGCTCAGCACCGAGTCTGCCAGTTCCTTTGAGTAGATGGTATAGATGGTGCCCCTCGTTTCGCTCTTTGGCTGAATGGGTGTGAGTGTGTTCTCGCGCAAGACGAAATCGTCGTTGTTATTCCATTTTACCTCCTTAAAAGTGTAGGTGGTGTCGCAATAGACAGAGAACTGGCGGGTGGCGATGCCCTTTTGTTTCAGGATGGGCTGGAGCAAGGCTGAGTATGCCTGTTTGTTGAAAGGCACATATTCTTTCATTTGCTTGCCCACGCTGTCGGGCGTATATTCATAGCGGAAATAGCCAAACCCCTTAGAAATCCATGGGTTCCCGTCATTTCCGGGCATAGGCTCGTAGCGGAAGGCAATGATCTCGGGTGCACCATAATATTGCACCTCTCTTTGACGCTGCCAGGTTCTGAGGGTGTCGCCGCTCTGATATTCTCCTAATGCGAGGGTATAGCGAACGCTGTCCACCCCGTTGCGGTGGTATTCCCAGGTGTAGCTCTCCGTGGCGTCATCGGTGAGCGCCTTGCAGGTGTTGCGAATGGCATTGTATATCTGGCTTGCCTGTTCGCACCGCTCCTTTCGGATACTGTCTGTCTTATGGTTCCGAGCGTCAATTTGAGGGTCACCAGTAGGCGGAGTGGGGTGGAAGTCATTCATCAGATGGCAGGTGATGCTGACCGTCTTGTGGAGCTTCCCGTCGTAGTAGTAGCTGACGGTTCCGTTGCCTCCCAGCGCCGCCACTTCACTCACGAGGCTGTCAATCTTCGGATTGCTTTGTAGGCGCTTTTGGAGTGTTCCCTGAGCCATCGTGCCGACGGAAATAAATGTGGCACATAGTGCGAATGCGATTCTTTTCATATCTTGTTCGTTTTTCAATCTTCAATTTTCAATCTAGTAAGTGTCGTCACTGATGGCAATTTCCACTTGCTGGGTCATGCGTTCGCCCCGTTGGCGGATTTCTCTTGTCATCTCTTGGAAGTCGGCTTGGATGCTACTGTTCATCTGGTTCATCATTTCCATAGCAATGCGCTGCTCTTCCTCGGCGATGGCTCTTTCCGCAAGCTCGTATGCATCCATGAGGTCGGGCTCAGGGACGTTTTCTTCCTGCGTTTCCAGTTTTGCCATGTAGTGCCTGGGTGGTTTTGACATCTGCAGTATCTCCTTCACCATGTTTACTGTGTCGGCTACCTCGGTGTCTTTTTCTTTCTGCACAGGGCGTTCCTTCACTTTCATAGTGTCTGTTTTTGCCACGAGGTCGGGCTTTTCAATATCTTGGTTGCTGGGAATGGTGCCCACGGAGAATAACAAGACAATGGCTGCAGCCACGCCAATGGCTGGGTAAAGCCACACGTGGCGACGTTTGGGCTGCTCAATCTGCTGCATCACTTTGTCACAGAAGTCGGCCGACGGCTGGGGTTTCGGTCTTCGTTCTTCCCGTCGGCGCAGGGCTTCACGGATATTCTTATCATTCTGTTCGTTCATTGCTCGTTTTCTTTCATGATGAGTAATAGTTTCTTGCGTATGCGATGGAGCCTTGTGGCCAGCACGCCAGGCTCTGCATCCATGATATAGGCGATGTCCTTTAGTGGACGGTCGTCGTAGTAGTAGAGGTGGAGTAGCATCTGCTCGTTGGGCGGCAGCGTGTCGATGGCTGTTTCCATCAGCTGTATGCGCTCCTCGCTGTCCGTGTTCAGGTCGTCGTCGATAGTGTCGCTCAGTGGCAGGTCGTCGATGTTAAGCCATCGCAGTTGCCGTCGCTTCAGGTAGTTCATTGTGGTATGATAGGCAATGCGTAACGCCCATGTAATCCACGACGAGCGCCCATCGAACTGACTAAGCGAGCGGTAGGCACGGACGAAGGCATCTTGTGCCAGCTCCTCGGCATCGCCAGCATCATTGATAAGCCGGCTGACGAAGTCGAGCACCTGTCTTAAGTAGGTTCTGACGAAGTAGGCATACTCCTCGCTCCTGCCGTCGAGAATCCGCCCGATGCGCTGCTGTTCCTCCGTGTCGATGTTTTTGCTCATTCTACTATAATAGACAGCACACTCGTAGAAATATTACATGGATGGACGTTAAATTTTGTAAAGAGCTCGGCTTTCTTGTGTCCTTTTTGTTTTCACTTAATCGAAATTTTCGTAACTTTGAGCTACGCTCGAAGGTACTCTCGTTCTTGCGTCCTTTTAGTAGCAAGCGGTAAACCGAGCGCGGATAATTGCAAATTTATTTGCATTTTCGCTCACTTATTGAATAAATTTCTCACGCTCAACAAAAGAAATTCATTCCTTTCGTTTTCACTTAATCGAAATTTTCGTAACTTTGCGCTCTATAAACTAACAACAGAACAATATGAGACGAATGAAAGCTACAATCCTGCTGGCGGCTCTGGCCATGACAGCATCGGCCCAGACGGCCAGAAAGTTTACCGTGAACATCACGCCCGACGGGGAGTCGCAGATGACGGGCTACCTGCCTGAGCACCCGATGGGGCGTGCCGTGGTGATTCTGCCTGGTGGCGGCTACAGCCATCTGGCTATGGATCATGAGGGGCACGACTGGGCGCCTTTCTTCAACGAGCGGGGCACGGCCTGCTTCGTACTGAAATACCGCATGCCGAAGGGTGACCGCAACATTCCGTTGAGCGATGCCCAGCAGGCCATCCGCACCGTGCGTGACTCGGCACAGGCGTGGAATGTAAGCCCTCAGAATGTGGGCATCATGGGCTCATCGGCAGGTGGACACTTGGCATCGAGCGTCTCTACGCATAGCGAGGCCGACTGCCGTCCCGACTTCTCAATCCTGTTCTATCCTGTCATCTCTATGGATCAGAGCGTGACGCACAAGGGCTCGTGCGTGAACTTCTTAGGAGAGGAGGGAGCGAAGGACGAGGCGCTGGTCAGGGAATGGAGCAACCAGAATGCCGTGCGCAGTGAGGAAACGCCGCCTGCCATCATCCTGACTGCTAACGACGACCGTGTGGTGCCACCCGTCACGAATGGTATTGCCTACTATTCTGCTATGCAACTGGCTGGCAATAGCTGCACGCTGCACGTCTATGCGTCGGGTGGTCACGGCTTCGGTTTCCGTCCGTCGTTCAAGTATCATGAGCAGTTGCTCAGCGATTTGGACTGGTGGCTGAAGACATTGCCTGTGCGGCAATAAGAATCTGCTGGCGGGTGATGGTAACGAAGGTCAAGGCGTAGCCATTGCCTGCGGAATATGACTCATCTTCATAGAGGATGCCCACGTCGCCGTTGGGCATAAGCACCATCGTGGAGTAGGCTGCACCGCCGGGCTGGATGGTCATTGCGTCGTGCCACGAGTGCCCGTTGTCGGTGCTCATGGCCAGTACTAGATTGGCACGGTGGGTGGGATGCTTCAAGTAGGTGTGGAGCAGGGTATGGTCGTCGTAGCGCAGCATGTCGGCATTACAGGCATTGCCGTTTGTGATGTCGGCATTGTTCCATTGCTGCTGCCACTGGCTGCCGTCCTTGCTGCCGATGTTAAACCCTCGGGCTCCACGACGGCGCACGGAGATGAGCAGGCTGTCGTTGCTGAGCTGTTCCAACTTCGATTCGTCGCCAGCGGCAAAGGCCAGCGTGGGGCCTAACTGCCAATGCTCGCCCTCGTCGGTGGAGCTGATGATATAGCAGTCGGACTGATAGTTGTTCGGCTCTCTGAGCGTGTTTGCAGCAAAAAGGATGGTGCCGTCGCGAGTTGTCAGACCCTTGCCGGAAGTGGTGAAGATGCTCCAGAAACCCAGACTGTCTGTCGTGCCGTGGGTGGCGTCGCGGAAGCTGGAGGCCATCAGGTCGCGCACGGGTGTCCACGTTGCTCCGTTGTCGTCGCTCATGGTCAGCCCCATGTTTCGCATACCTTGGAAATAGCCTTTGCGTCCTGCTGCCATCAGGCAGACGATGCGCCCGCTGGGAGCTACTGCCAGTGCTGGGTCGCCATAGCCGAAACAGACTTCTGAGGCTCCGTCGCCTTGTGCGATGATCTGCTGGGATGACCATGTGTGGCCTCCATTGCGACTCCTTCTGACGGCCACGTCGATGCGGTGATTGCCTAAGTCGGCATTGCTGTCGTAGCGTCGGTCGGCAGCTACAAGCAGATGACCTTCGCTGTCAACCACCATAGCTGGTATGCGGTAGAAGCGGCAGTTGTCGGTAGTGGGGACGAAAGCCAGACTTTGCGTGGCGAAGATACGTGCCTCGCCATCGGGGTCGCCAATGGAGTCGGGTACTTCCATAGAGGTACCGTCCTGATAGTCGATGCGTGTCAGGGCTGCATCGATGTGCTGTCCCAACGTGGCGTTATCTTTCACCTGGGCTGTCAGCCACAGGCGCTGTCCGTTCCATTGGTTCAGGGTGAAATGGACTGACTCTGCCGCGAATGTCTGTCCTTTGAATGTAGGAGTGCTGTCCGCAAAGAATTCTTCTGCATCGCTGGCATACAGCTGTAAGCTGATGAGGTGCTGGGGGGTGTCGCCTTTCAGGTGGAACGTCAGTCGGGCGATGGGCTTGTCACCAGCGAAGTCCATTCTCAGCAACAGGGCGCGCTGGTTTCCCTGCCCTGTGGTCTGATAGCCCTGTATGACCGTCACCCCATCGGCCCATGCCGACAGGGCTGTGATGACTGATAGAAGAAGGATGAGGAGCTTATGCATCGGAAGTGGAACGGATGAACTGCTGCATGAGCCACTCATTCTGTTCGGGGATGGTCATGTGGCTGTTGTCGAGCAGCAGGGCATCTTCGGCCTGGCGTAGGGGCGACACCTTGCGATGGGAGTCGATATAGTCGCGTTCCACCACGTTTTTCAGAATGTCGGCAAAGTCGGCTGGCATGCCTTTCTGCTGCAGCTCGTCGTAGCGACGCTGGGCACGCACTTCGGCGCTGGCTGTAACGAAGACCTTCAGCTCGGCATCGGGGAAGACCACGGTGCCTATGTCGCGACCGTCCATGACCACGCCTCCGCCTCGTCCCATGGCCTGTTGCTGAGCCACCATGGCCGAGCGCACGAAGGGCAGGGCAGCAATGGGGCTGACGTGGTTGCTCACTTCCAAAGAACGGATTTCCTGCTCCACGCACTCGCCGTTCAGATAGGTGTCTGGGCGACCCGTCTCTTCGTTCAGCTGGAAGGTGATGTGGATGAGAGGCATCTGAGCCCGCAGTTCTTCGGTGAGGATGGAGCCGTCTTGACGAAAGAGGTTGTTGCGCAGGGCGTAGAGGGTGACGCTGCGATACATGGCGCCGGTATCTACATAGATATAGCCCACGCGCCGGGCCAGTTCCTTGGCCATGGTGCTCTTTCCGCACGAGGAGTGGCCATCGATAGCGATAGTGATCTTTTTCATAGTGTATAGGAAAAGTTAATAATGAGCGATGGACTGCTGACGTGCAGCTTGGCGTAGGCCACATGCAGCTTGAGGCGTTCTAGTTGCATGCCTGCACCCAGTGAGAAGGCGGCGCCGTGAGAGCTTTCCTCGTCGCCAGCGGTGATTTTCATTTCTGTGGCGCGCATGGCGTTGTAGCCGGCTGCTATGTAGAACTGTTCCGACAGCAGCAGGTCGGCACCTACCACGAGGTGACGTCCGATGCCGTGCTCCCAGTCATTCAGCCGTACCAGCGTAGCCGAGAAACGCAACGGCGAGCCGATGAGGCGTTTGCTGATGCCTACCTGCAGGTCTAAGGGCATGCGCTCGAAGTCGTCTTCATAGGCCGTGAGCTGTCCGCCCAGGTTGCGTGCAACGGCTGAGAGGCTCCATCCGCGATCGGCATCATGGTAGTTCAATCCCAAATCGACAGCCGCAGCCAGCGAGTTGTATTGTCCAATGTAGGAGGTGACTAGACGGGCTGTGATGCCACCGTTCCAATGGTTGCTCAATGCGTATGCGAAGCTGCCTCCCACGGCAATGTCCTTGGCACGGAAAGTGCCCGTCTGCTGGCCCGTGTAGGTGGTCTCTTTCATCTCACCGTAGTTGATGAAGCGCCCCTGTACGCCCCATGTGCCGCGTTCGCCCACGTATTGCTGATAGGCAGCGCTGGCCGTGAGCGAGCCTTGCATGTAGGTCATCATGCCCAATGAGAGGCTGCGGTCGCTTACATTGTTGATAAGGGCAGGGTTGTGAAAAGCCAGCGTACCGTCGTTGTCGCTGATGGTGATGTTGTCACCGCCCAGGGCTGCCACATGCGCACTCACCGGCAGACGCAGGAAGTTGAAGACAGTCTGACTGTCCTGTGCCCGTGAAAAGAGCACAGAAAAGATGAGCAGGGCGGTAAAAACAACTTTTTTCATCTAAATAATCATAAATCTGCTGCAAAGTTAGAAAATTATTATGAATTATGAATTATGAATTATGAATTAATTTGTACTTTTGCAGTCGGATTTCGTTATAATAACGATTTTCTTTGCAGATTATTGTCACGTGGAAATAAAGAAAAGTAAGTCTGCCGATCTTGAGGGCCGTCGCACGCAGCGCCTGTTGTTGGGTTTCGTGGTGGCGCTGGCGTGTGTCTTCGGGGCTTTGGAGTATTCGGTGGAACCCGACGACCCCCTCGATGATCCCGAGCTGCTGGCACGTCTCGACAGCGAGATGGAGTTGCCTCCCATGCTGCAGGAAGAAAGCGAGCTGATGCTGGCTCCCCAAGCTGAGCCGAAGCCGGCCACGAAATTAGTGGTGGTGGAAGAGGAGGCCGAGAGCGAGCCTGAGCAGGACGATGAGCCTGTGGAAACAGACTTGGACGATGACATGAACGTGACCGATGAGGAGATTACCGAGATTGAGCCGCCGGCACCTGTCGATGACGATGTGGTGAGCTTCCGTGTGGTGGAAGAGCTGCCTCAGTTCCCTGGAGGGCCCATGGAACTGATGAAATGGCTCACGCGCAACCTGAAATATCCCAAGGCGTTGGAGTCGCAGAAGATTCAGGGTAAGGTGGTGGCTGAGTTCATCGTGAACAAAGACGGCTCGGTAACTGATGTCAAGGTGGTGGGCTCGCTGCATCCGCTGTGCGACAACGAGGTGCTGCGGGTACTTCGTATGATGCCCCGCTGGACGGCTGGCCTGGAGAACGACGAGCCATGCCGCACGAAGGTGTGCATCCCCGTAGTGTTTAAGATATAGTATAAGTCCCCTAAGTTAGGGGGGTGGGGGTCTGAACAAGACTGATAACAATAATGCAATAATATAATGGAGAAGATAAATGTACAGGTGGGTCGTTCAGACCCCCAGCCCCCTAACTTAGGGGGCATGAGTGCAGAAGAGATTCTGGAGAAAGTAAACCAGGCACTTGCTGAGTTGCATTACGACCGCAAGCCCGCATCGCTCTACAACCCCGTGAAGTACGTGCTTTCCATGGGAGGCAAGCGCATCCGTCCTGTGCTCATGCTACTGGCCTACAATATGTATAAGGAGCATCCCGAGGACATCATGATGCAGGCATTGGCGTTAGAGACTTATCACAACTTCACCCTGCTGCACGATGACCTGATGGATCATGCCGACATGCGCCGAGGACATCAGACCGTGCATAAGCGCTGGGATGCCAATACGGCCATCCTCTCGGGTGACACCATGTATATGCTCGCCTTCCAGCTCATGCAGCGATGTGACAGCCACCATCTTGTTGAGGTCATCCGCCTGTTCACCGAGACGGCCATCGAGATTGGTGAGGGACAGCAGTTCGACATGGAGTTTGAGAACCGCAACGATGTCACCGAGGAAGAGTATATCGAGATGATACGTCTGAAGACCAGCGTGCTGCTTGCCTGTGCCTTGAAGATAGGGGCTATCATGGGCGACGCCTCAAAGGAAGACTCTGAACTGCTCTATCGTTTTGGCGAGCAGATAGGTCTGGCTTTCCAGCTGCAGGATGACCTGCTTGATGTCTATGGCAACGAAAAGGTTTTTGGCAAGGCTATCGGTGGCGACATCACCAGCAACAAGAAGACCTACATGCTCATCAACGCCCTCAACCGTGCCAATGCCACGCAGCGTGCCGAGCTGATGCGCTGGATAGAAGCTAAGGAGTTCGACCGCCAGGAGAAGGTGGCCGCCGTCACCCGTCTCTATGACGAGATAGGCATCCGCCAGCTCTGCGAGGAAAAGATACACTACTATTTTGAGTGTGGTATGCAGCTGCTCGAGCAGGTCAGTGTGCCCTCGGCAGTCAAGGACGAACTGCGCCGCTATACGGCTGACATGATGAACCGCGAGAAGTGATGACGTTTATTGACACACATTGCCACTTAGACGGCGAGGAGTTCGATCAGGACAGGATAGAGGTTATCCAGCGGGCTCGTGAGGCTGGCTGCAAGGCTATCTTCCTGCCAGCCATTGACCAGTTTTCTTCCAAGCGCATCCTTGACCTCTGCCGGCAGCATCCTGGCTTCCTCTTCCCCATGGTGGGACTGCACCCCGAGGAGGTTCGTTCAGACTGGCAGCAAGAACTTTTGGCCATTGACTCTTGGCTAACAGCTCGCTCGGCTCTGCCGCTTCGCTCGTCGAAGAACAGCCCGCTCGGCTCTGCCGCTTCGCTCGTCGAAGAAAGACCAATTGCTATTGGCGAAGTTGGCCTTGACTACTACTGGAGTCGTGAGTTCGAGCATGAGCAGTTAGAGGCCTTCGAACAGCAGGTGCAGTGGTCGGTAGAGACACGTCTGCCCCTGATGATTCACTGTCGAAAAGCACAGAACGAGATGGTGCATCTGCTGCGCCGTTACGAGCGTGAGTTGCCGGGTGGTGTGTTCCATTGCTTTACGGGCAACGAGAAGGAAGCTGCTGAGCTGTTGCAGTTCGACCGCTTCGTGCTGGGCATCGGTGGCGTGTTCACTTTCAAGAAATCCCATCTGCCAGAGGTGCTGCCAGCCGCAGTGCCACTCGACCGTATCGTCCTCGAGACCGACGCTCCCTACATGGCTCCCGTGCCCCATCGCGGTCAGCGCAATGAGAGTGCCTACGTGTGTCATATCATCACCCGTATGGCCGAGGCCTATCATGTCAATGAGGAGGAAATATGCCGGCAGACCAACCAGAACGTCGTCCGCATTTTCGGAGAATTAAATGATAAAGAATATTAATTTTTTGCTTTTCACTTTTCACTTTTCACTTAAAAGTATTACCTTTGCACCCGCTTAAAGAAAAGGAGAGATGCTCGAGTGGCTGAAGAGGCACGCCTGGAAAGCGTGTAAACGTCAAAAGCGTTTCCCGGGTTCGAATCCCGGTCTCTCCGCAGGAAGAAGGGATTCAAAAGCCTATAGGGCGAATCCCGATCTCTCCGCTTTTTTTATTTCCCCTTCACTGCTTTGGGCGTCCAGTTCTTGAAGAAACGCAGCACTTTCTCTTGGTTGTAACCCTGGCCTTCTTCTAAGAAACTAGAGTCCTGAATATGGATGACCTTGCCTTTTTCATCGAGCACCACGAATACTGGGAAACCGAAGCGCTCGGGATTGTTCAGTCGCTGCAGCATAGACTTGGCCAATGCTTCCTTTGCGGCTCCCTCTGACTTCTTGGGATTATAGTTCACATGGATATAGACGAAGTTGTCGACAATGACACGGCTGATGGTTGTGTCGTTGGTGATGAAGTCAGCAAAGCGCAGACACCAACGGCACCAGTTGCCACCTACCTGACAGATGACAAACTTCCCTTCTGACTGTGCTTGCACTATGGCCTCGTCAATCTGCATGATGGGATTTCTCTCCTCGTTATACACCTTTTTTGTCGTCTGGGCATCCATTGTCAGGGCAACGAAAATGGCCAGCAATAATGTGACAAATGCCTTTTTCATGATAAATTGCTATTTTTTCTGATGCAAAAGTACGAAAATTCATTCATTTTGAGTAATTTTGCAGATAAATTTTAATATGTTTTGTGATATGAGAGCAAAGAGCATGATGCTGGCCGTGGTGATGACGGCTGTTTGCTGCACGGAACTTGCAGCCCAGGGACCCCGTAGAGAGAACTTCCCCGAGGGGTCGTATTCCCCAGTGACTAACATTAACCGCAACGGGTATCCGCGTGTGCTGACGGATGGCAGCGTGATGTTCCGCGTTCAGGCGCCGCAGGCGCAACTCGTGCAGATTGACCTGTGCGGCACCAAGTACGATATGCAGAAAGGGGAGGGTGGCGCTTGGACGGTGACCACCAAGCCGCAGGTGCCTGGGTACCATTACTATTCGCTCGTGGTCGATGGCGTATCGGTGGCCGATCCTGCCAGCCAGACGTTCTACGGATGTAGCCGATGGTCGAGTGCCATTGAGATCAAGGAGTCGGGGATGGATGTTTTCGAAGTGCAGAATGTGCCTCACGGTGAGGTGCGCACCATCTATTATTACTCCAATGTCGATGAGTCGTGGCGCCCGCTGATGGTCTATACCCCTGCCGGCTACAACGAGAACCAGCAGACCTATCCTGTGGTCTATATCCAGCATGGCGGCGGTGAGGATCATCGCGGATGGATGGAGCAGGGCCGCACAGCTCAGATTATGGACAACCTGATAGCTGCCGGCAAAGCGGTGCCGATGATCGTGGTCAGCTCGAACAGTAATGTGCGTTTAAGAAACGGCGGTATGGGTGGCGGCTACAGCTGGCAGGGCATGCAGACGTTCCGTTCGGAGATGATTGACAATATCATTCCCTTTGTGGAAAAGACCTACCGTGTGAAAAAAGACCGCAAGAGCCGTGCTATGTGCGGCCTCTCGATGGGTGGCGGTCAGTCGTTCTACATCGGCCTGCGCGACCCCGAGGTGTTTGCCAATGTGGGTGTCTTCTCCACGGGCATGTTCGGCGGCATACAGGGAGCCTCGAACTTCGACTTAGAGAAAGAGGTTCCGGGCATCCTGACCGATACCAAGACGTTCAACAAGCAGTTCGATGTGTTCTTCATGAGCTGTGGCGAGCAGGATCCGCGCATTGAGTTCACCCGTAACATCGTGAGGAAGATGCGCGACGGTGGCGTTGAGGTGCGCTTCAACTCTTATCCTGGTGACCACGAGTGGCAGGTGTGGCGCAAGTCGCTGCACGAGTTCGCGCAGTATCTGTTTAAGTAAGGAGGTAAAGGACAAAGAAAAGTATAAACTTTGTTATTTATTTTGTGGGGTTTTCGTTTTATTCGTACCTTTGCAGCCAAAAGAACTATAAAATAAGATGAAAAGACTATTCATAACCATAGCAGCAGCGCTGCTGGTGCTGGCTGTGCTGCCCGTTATGGCGCAGCAGGGCGACACGGAGATGATGCTGGCTGCTGACTCGCTGGCTGTTGATAGCGGTTTGGCGGCAGGTATGCCTACAGTAGAGGAGCTGATAGGTGAGGAAGACATAAATGCCCTGCAGATGATGGCAGAGGCCGAGGGGCTGGGGCTGCACGAGCAGCTGAAGTCGAAGTTCGTCGAGGGCTCGGCGGAATTCATGTCGTTGGTGGCGCTGGCGCTGGTCATCGGCCTGGCGCTGTGCATTGAGCGCATTATCTACCTCACACTCTCGGAAATCAACGCCAAGAAACTGCTTCGTGACATTGAGCAGAAGATGGAAGTGGGCGATGTGGCAGGTGCGAAGGCCATCTGTCGCGACACCCGTGGCCCCGTGGCCAGCATCTGCTATCAGGGTCTGATGTATGCCGACCAGGACATGGCCACCGTAGAGCGCAGCATCGTGAGCTACGGCACCGTGCAGTCGGGCCATCTGGAGAAAGGCTGTTCGTGGATTCGTCTGATGATAGCCATTGCCCCGTCGTTGGGATTCTTGGGAACGGTCATCGGTATGGTAATGGCCTTCGACCGTATTCAGGAGCTGGGCGACATCAGCCCCACCATCGTGGCTGAGGGCATGAAGGTGGCACTCATCACCACCATCTTCGGTATCATCGTGGCTCTGGTGCTGCAGATATTTTACAATTACATCCTCTCGAAGATAGAGCGCCTCACTTCGCAGATGGAGGAGAGTGCCATCACGCTGCTTGACATCATTATGAGATTTAAAAAGTAAGAATTATCAATTAAGAATTAAGAGGTAAGAATTAAGAGGTGTCGGCTTCGCCGAGGAGAAAGTAAGAAGTAGGAAGTAAGAATAAAGTATATCTAAAGTCTAAAGTCCATAGTCTAAAATCTGTAGTCTATAGTCTAAGTCTAAAGTCAAAACTAAAGTCATAATGATTGATTACGAGAGTCCTGTTTTCGTCAGTATCGTGCTCTATACCATCTACACACTACTGCTACTGGCCGTCGGACTGACGGTATGGTCGGTGGTGCGCAGCCTCCGTATGAGGGGAAAGGAACATGCTTCCCGCAAGGTCATCTGGAGCACACTGGCGCTGCTGGTGGTTACGCTGGGTGCTACTTGGCTGATGGCTGGCACGAAGCCCCTGAACGTCAATGGACGGCTCTACGATAATAGCACTTGGCTGCGCATCAGCGACATGCTCATCCTGACACCCATCATCTTGATGGTAGTCATTGTCGTGCTGATGATTGTTGCTGAGGTGATAAGGAGGAGGAACCATGTTTAGGAGGAGAAGGAAAGAAGTGCCCGGACTCAACACCACATCAACGGCCGACATCTCGTTCATGCTGTTGATATTCTTCTTGGTTACCTCGTCTATGAACACCGACAAGGGGCTGCCCCGACAGCTGCCGCCTCCTGAAGACACCAACGAGGAGCAGGAGGTGGAGATCAAAAAGCGCAACGTGCTCGAGCTGGAACTGGATGCCGATGACCGTCTGACGCTCAACGGCGAGCCTGCCGACTACCAGGAACTGACGCAGCGCGTGGCAGACTTCGTGGCTAACAAGGGCAACGATCCCTCGTTGCCCGAGAAGAGCGAGCGCGAGGTACATCTCTTCGGGCGTGTCAAGGTGAGCGACCGCCACGTCATCAAGATACAGGCCGACCGCAATACCACCTATAACGCCTATTTCGAGATGCAGAACGCCATCGTGCGTGGCTACTATCGTTTGCGCAACGAACTAGCCCACAGCCGCTTCGGTTGCAGCTATGCTGCCTGCTCGCAGGAGCAGCGCGACGCCATCGCACTCGTCTATCCGCAGCGAATCAGTGAAATGAAGCTATCAGAGGTGAGTGGTGAGAGATGAAAAGCTAAAAGCTAAAGGCTAACAGCAAATAGCTAAAAGAATGAGGAACCGCTATTTTGAACGCAACACCGACAATCGTGAGGTGACGGGGCTGAACATGGCCTCGCTGCCCGACCTCATCTTTACCGTCCTCTTCTTCTTCATGATCGTCACCCACATGCGCGAGGTGAACCTGCGGGTGCACTACGAGCTGCCGCAGGGCACGGAACTGCAGAAGTTGGAGCACAAGGGCAGCATCGTCTCCATCTACGTGGGGCGTCTGCCATCGGCTACTGGCGACGGCGACTTCGCCATCCAGCTCAACAATCAGGTGGCCACCGTCGATGATATCAAGGCATTCCTCGAAGAAGAGCGCCTCCGCATGTCCTCCGAAGACCAGGCTCGCATGACCGTGAGCATCAAGGCCGACCGCGACGTACCTATGGGCATCATCGCCGACATCAAGCAGGCGCTGCAACAGGAGTATGCCCTGAAAATTAGCTATTCAGCAACAGAAAAAGGAAAAACCAAAACTAATAAATGAAGCTATGGCAAATGTAAAACTTGACCGGTTAGACAAACAAATCCTAACCATGATTTCCGACGACGCCCGTGTCCCCTTCTTGGAGGTGGCTCGAGTATGTGATGTTAGTGGAGCTGCTATCCACCAGCGCATTCAGAAGCTCACGAATGCAGGTGTGCTCAAAGGCTCGCAGTTTATTATCGACCCCGAGAAGATAGGTTTTGAGACCTGCGCCTTCATCGGCCTGAACCTGAAGAACCCCGAGTCGTTCGACGTCGTGGTGGAAAAACTCAAGGAGATGCCCGAGGTCGTAGAGTGTCACTACACCACGGGCAACTATGACCTGTTCATTAAGATTTACGCCCGCAACAACCACGACCTGCTGAACATCATCCACGACAAGCTGCAGCCCCTGGGGCTCTCGCGGAGCGAGACCATCATCTCATTCCACTCCGCCATCGAGCGCCAGATGCCTGTGGCCGACTTCCTCGCAGCGGAGTAAATTTTAGGCACGGATTATTCGGTTCAGAGGGCGATATGTTCGTAATCGACGAAGGCATAGCGGAAGCTGTGTCTTTCGTCGATTCCATGTTCTTCGCGGGCCACTTCTTTCCAGCCCTTGCTGTAGTCGGGGAAGAAAGTGTCGGCCTGCAGCGGCTCGTCGTCAATCTCCGTGAGGCAGAGGCGGTCAGCCTTGTCAATAAGGTTCTTGTAGAGGCTAGCTCCGCCGATGATGAAAATATCCTCGTCGGGCATGCAGGTGGCGAGGAACTGGTCCCACGTCTGAAAGCATTCGCAACCAGGAAGCTCTTTCTGACTGCGGGTAAGCACGCAGTTGCGGCGATTGGGCAGGGCTCCCTTGGGCAGGCTCTCAAAGGTCTTGCGCCCCATGAGAATGGTGTGGCCGGTGGTGAGCTGCTTGAAACGCTTCAGGTCGTTGGGCAGCCAGTAGATGAGTTTGTTCTTATAGCCGATGGCGCGATTGCGGGATACGGCAGCGATGATGCTAATCATACATCTTAATTCTTAACTCTCAATTCTTAATTATACAGAGACCTCTGCCTTGATATGCGGCCAGGGGGCGTAGTTCTCTAATTGGAAGTCCTCGTAGTGGAAGGAGAAGAGGTCCTTCACGTCGGGGTTGATCTTCATGGTGGGCAGGGGACGCGGCGTGCGGGTGAGCTGCAGGCGGGCCTGCTCCAGGTGGTTGAGGTAGAGGTGGGTGTCGCCGGTGGTGTGGATGAACTCGCCAGGCTGTAGGCCTGTGACCTGTGCCATCATCATGCAGAGCAGGGCGTAGGAGGCGATGTTGAAGGGCACGCCGAGGAAGGTGTCGGCACTTCTTTGGTAGAGCTGCAACGAGAGGCGCCCGTCGGCGACGTAGAACTGGAAGATGGTGTGACAGGGTGGCAGCGCCATCTGGTTCACCTCGGCCACGTTCCATGCTGAGACGATCATGCGGCGGGAGTTAGGGTTGTTTCTGATTTGGTCGAGCACGTATTGTATCTGGTCGATGGTGCCTCCCTGGTAGTCGGGCCACGAGCGCCACTGGTGGCCATAGACGGGTCCCAGCTCGCCGTTCTCGTCGGCCCACTCGTTCCAGATGCGCACACCGTGCTCCTGTAGGTAACGCACGTTGGTGTCACCCTGTAGGAACCACAGCAGTTCGTAGATGATGCTTTTCAGGTGGAGCTTCTTCGTGGTGAGCAGGGGGAAGCCCTGGCTCAGGTCATAGCGGCTCTGGGTGCCGAAGACGGAGAGGGTGCCGGTGCCCGTGCGGTCGCCTTTTTGCATGCCTTCGCGCAAGATGCGGTCGAGAATGTCTAAGTATTGTTTCATACGTTGTGTCTGTTCATGCGGTTAGTCTCCTACTCTTCTACTACTAGGGGGCAGTCCTCGACGACGTTGGCGCGGTCCTGTGCCTGACTCCTGATGTAGTTCGTGTTGGGTTCCTCGCCGGCATAGACGGGTGTGTAGTAGAGGCTGACGGCTTTGCCGTTGGTGTCTTTCCTCAGTTCGATGAGCACTTTGTTTGTGAAGATGCAGAGGTAGCCGTTACTTTCTGCCAGCACCCGTCCGAAGGGTCTTATTTTCTTGTCGAGCGCCGTGTAGAGGCGCTGCAGGTGTCCCTTGGCCTTTCCTCGGTTGGGGATGTAGCACTCGATGTTGTCTATGGGCTTGTTGATGAACTCATAATCGTCGCCGACTTCCTTGACCATTCCTTTCCGGAAATAGGGGGTGATGTAGCAGACGAGGCCGTCGATGTTCTTTTCGAGGTTGATGTCCTTTTCGCTGTCGGTGGCATCATAATGGTTATAGTAATCGGGCGAGGTGATGGGAGTTATCTCCAGGAGTTCCTCCACCATCTTGCCCTCTTCGTCTTGTTCCCTTGCTTTCTCATAGATCCAGTCGGTGAGGGGTTCCTGCTTGGCATTGACAAACTGCTGGGGCGTCATATACACCGTGAGGCCATCCACGCCCTCGGCGGTGATGTTCAGCTCGTCGGCAATATGGTCGGGCTCTACGTGGCAGTTCTGCACATAGTCCTCCACACGTGTCCACGTTGAGGTGTTCACCATGTCGGGCAGGTCTTTGACCAAGGAGCCGTCCCGGTTGGCCAGCACCCAGTTGCCGTCGGCCAGCTGCACCAAGGCATGCTTGTTGCCCAGGCGTGGGAAGTCGATAGCGTGATCCATCAGGAACTCCTCGTTGCCAGCCGGCTTGCCTTCCTTGTCGATGAGGGTGCCTATGATCTCGTCGTCGTCCTCTTCTCCGGCTAGCATGAGGTCGTCGCCCCAGAACCACAGCTTGTCGTATTCCGGTGCGAGGATAATGTCGCCGCTGGTGTTCATCAGTCCGTAGGAGTCGCCTTTCTGGAAGATGAACTCTTCGTTGCGTGAGAGGGTGATGTTATTGATTTTCTTGCTAGGCTTGATGACTGTCTTGCCCTCGAGGTCGAAGAGGCCGAACGACTTCTTCACGTCTTGGTTGGCGAGGTAGCAGGCGAGGTACTGGCCGCCCGTCAAAATTTTGGTGGTGATGTGCTTGTGCCCCTTAATGGTGCCTGTTTCCTCGCCCTGGGTGTTCATAATATGGTCGGTCATGTTCTCGGGAATGTGGCGATAATAGAACTGCCGTTCCTCCATGGGGTTGGTGAGCAACGTGCCGTCCTGGTACCACATCACGCCGTATTCGGGCTCCAGCAGCAGGTCGCCGTCGGCATCGAGCAGTCCCCAGTAGTGGTCGGTGGTCTCAAAGCGCAGCATGCCGTCGTCTTCCACATAGACGCGGTCAATCTCCTTGCCTCTTACCTCGTCGAGAACCCTGATGACCTTGCCCTCTGTGTCGATTATCTGGATGTATTCGCCAGGCTTCGACACGACAGCCTTGCCGTTGATGAAATGATGGCAATACGAAAAGCCGTCGGCCAGCTTCTCGGGCGAATCCTCGGCGGTGTAAAGGGCGTACAGACCGTTGTCCTCTTCTGCGAAGAAACGGTCTTCGTAGGCCAGCATAGGCTGTTTCTCGAATTCTTCTTCAAAGATGATCTCGCCCGTGGGCGACAGCATGCTCCATCGTCCGTCCTCCTCGGTCTGGAAAGGTATGCCTGTTACTTGAGGTTCCGTCAGTTCCTCTTTTGACTCACTACAGCCGGCCAGCACTACTGCTGTCAGGACCGTGAATAGCCACTTTATCGTTTTCATCATTTCCTTGTTTGATTGGTTAGCTCATGCAAAGGTAGTCATTTCTTTGCAATCTTGGCTGGTTATTCTGGTTTTTATCTTTGTTTAACAGTTATGGAAGGTTCGTATTCGGAATTATTGTCTAAATTTGCAGCCATGATGAAGAAAGCGATTGTTGTGGGAGCTTCCTCGGGATTGGGCCGCGAGGTGGCGCTGCTGCTCAGGGAGCAGGGGTGGACGGTAGGCGTGGCAGCACGGCGTGTGGACAGGCTGGCCGATTTCGAACTGCGGGCACAGATTGACGTGACGGCCGACGATGCTGGACGTCAGCTGCTGCAGCTGGTGGAAAGGGTAGGGGGGATGAACCTTTATTTTCATGCCTCGGGCATTGGCCGTCAGAACCGTGAGCTGAAAGAGAACATCGAGATGCAGACCACGGAAACCAACGCCGTGGGCTTCACCCGCATGGTGGGCACGGCCTATCGCTATATGAGTGAGCATGGCGGAGGACATATCGCCGTCATCAGCAGCATCGCTGGTACGAAAGGTCTTGGCCCTGCTCCCAGCTATTCGGCCACGAAAGCCTTGCAGAATGCCTATGTCGAGGCACTGGAACAGCTGGCAAACGCCCGCAAGCTGAACATCAGCTTCACCGATATCCGTCCGGGCTTTGTCGATACCGACCTGCTCAATGACGGCAATCGCTATCCCCTATTATTAAATAAGGAACGCGTAGCGCGCGACATTGTACGTTCCATCGTAAAGCGTCGCCACGTGCGCGTCATCGACTGGCGCTGGCGGGCCATCACGTGGCTGTGGCGTCGCATCCCCCGCTGCATCTGGCGGAGACTCAGGCTGTAAGGTTTTATCTGATGAAGTTCATCCTGACGGGACGCTCTAACTCGGGATGTCCCTCTTCGCTGACGTTCAGCTTGCGAATCATCCAGGCCATGTTGCGTCCCAGCGTGCGCATGGTCTGCATGCCCTCCTCGTCCTGGGCGGCTTGTCCCGGTGTCTGTCCATAGACCATATTCCAGTACTGCGAGCTGACGATGGGCATGTTGAGAATAGTGAAGTATTTGTTCAGACGGTCGAAGGCTGCCGAGGCTCCTCCCCTGCGGCATACCACCACGCTGGCACCCGGTTTGAAGCGTAGCTCGCTGCCTAAGGAATAGAACACACGGTCGAGCAGGGCGCAGAGCGAACCGTTAGGGCCACCATAGTACACGGGAGAACCGACGATGAGACCGTCGATACCGTCCTTCACCACCCGCATCACTTTGTAATACAGGTCATCGTGGAACGTACAGCGGCCGCCGTTTCTGCCACACATGCCACAGGCAATGCAACCTTGCACGGCCTGCTTGCCGATGTTGATGATTTCTGTCTCAATACCCTCTTCGTTCAGGGTTTTCGCTACCTCGCTCAGCGCTGTGAACGTGTTGCCCTTCTCACGGGGGCTACCGTTAATCAATAGTACCTTCATAACTCTTCATAAACAATCTTGTTTTGGGGTACAAATATAGTGATAATTCTGGAAATAGTGCTCATATTCCATCGATTATTACGAAACTTTTGTCTATATGTTCGTTTTTTTTGAGAGATGGAGGGCGTAAAGGAGGCAAAAAATGGGGGCGAATGCCTTTTTTGTCAATTTCTTATTCTCAATTCTCAATTATATTTCGTACCTTTGCAGCCGTGAAATCAGACTTTAGACGTTATTTCGCTTCGTGGCTGCTGTTGGCAACATTTGTGCCCATGCTGCTGTTCTCGTCGCTTCATGTGCACGAGGATAGCTCATTGATGGCTGAGGCAGAGAGCGTCGGTTGTGTTCACCTTCATTGTCACGGACACCTGACGACGACCGTATCGTGGGTGAACGATTGTTTGTTCTGTCAGTTCCTGACGCTGACCATGCTGACGGCAGCTGTGTTTGGTGTCATTGTATATGTTCATGTATGTAGGAAGTTTCTAGCTCAGCCTTTGTGTGGCTATCGTGTAGCCTGCTGTGGCATTAATATTACCCGAGGGCCTCCGTCAGTCTGATTCTCATAGGCTTTTACATACAATTTATATATACATTTTTTTTTAATCATAGAATGAAAGCAAAATGCATCATTTTGCCTCTGCTGTGTATATGTACGGCAGTGGCAGCACAAGATAGTTTAAGGACACATCATCATGTGGAGGATACGACCGATGTCTTTTTCCGTCATCTGCAGCTGAACGAGCTGACGGTCACCGGCGTGACGGGCGATACCAAGCTGAAGCACGCCACAGCCCCCGTGAGCATCGTAACGCCACAGGTGCTAAGGGCTACGGCAGCCACCAACATCATCGACGCCATCAGCCACCAGCCGGGCGTCAGCCAGCTGACGACGGGTGGCAGCATCTCGAAGCCCATCATTCGCGGTCTGGGTTATAATCGCGTGGTGGTGATGAGCGAGGGCGTGCGCCAGGAAGGTCAGCAGTGGGGCGACGAGCATGGTGTGGAGGTAGATGGCAGCAGCGTGAACTCGGTGGAGATCCTGAAGGGGCCTGCCTCGCTGATGTACGGCTCCGACGCGATGGCAGGCGTGGTCATCCTTCACTCGCAGCCAACTCTTGGCGAGGGCGAGATGCGGGCTAACGTCAGCACGGAATATCAGACCAACAACGGTCTCTTCAACTATAACCTGTCGATGGCCGGCAACCAGCAGGGCTTCGTCTGGGATGTGCGTTTCAGCGACAAGATGGCGCATGCCTATAAGAACAAGTACGACGGCTATGTGCCTGGCTCGCAGTTCCACGAGCGGGCAGAACGCCTCATGCTGGGACTGAACAAAGGGTGGGGGCACTCGCGGCTTACGTGGACGGCCTATCACCTCACGCCTGGCATCATCGAGGGCGAGCGTGACGAGGTGACGGGAGAACTCATATCTCAAATTTCAAATCTCAAATCATACAGCAATGCCCTGCCTTTCCAACAGGTAAAACACTACAAGGCTGTGTGGGACAACTCGCTCAATCTCTCGTCGGGCTATCTGAAAGCCATCATCGGCTACCAGCAGAACCGTCGCCAAGAGTTTGAGGAGAGTGCTGACGAGTACGAGCTCTTCTTCAAACTGCACACGCTGACCTACGACCTACGCTATATCACGAACGAGTGGGACGGCTGGAAGCTCTCTACCGGCATCGGTGGCATGTATCAGCAATCGAGCAACGAGGGCGAGGAGTACCTGATTCCTGACTACCATCTCTTCGACTTCGGCATCTATACCACTGCCACGAAGGCTTTGGGCAACCGCTGGACATTGAACGGAGGTGTGCGCTATGACCATCGCGAGCTGCATGCCTCCCCCTACCCCTCCAAAGGGAGGGGGAAACTCCGATACGCAGTAGCCCCCTCTCTTCTTGGAGAGGGCGGGGAGAGAGGCTTCAACGGCCTGACGGGCAGCTTGGGTGCCGTCTGCAACATCAACGAGCATTTCAACCTGCGTCTGAACGTGGCTCGCGGCTTCCGCACTCCCAACATGAGCGAACTGGCCTCGAACGGCGTTCACGAAGGAAGCATCCGCTATGAGGTGGGCAACCAGCAGCTCAAGGCAGAATACAGCATGCAGGCCGACTTCGGACTCGACTTCACGTCGCAATACGTCTCGGCACAGCTGGCCCTCTTTGCCAACCGCATTGATAACTATATCTTCACCCATCGCGTGCCGGAGGAGATAGAAGAAGGTTACCTCACCTATGCCTATACTCAGGGTGATGCTCGTCTGCTGGGCTTCGAGGCTGGTGTCGATGTCCACCCCATCCACTCTGTCCATTTCTCCAATACTTTCTCTTATGTTGATGCCCAGTTACTTCATCAGGCTGCTGACACTAAGTATCTGCCTTTTACGCCGGCTCCCCGTTGGACGTCGGAGCTGAAATGGGAGCTTGCCCACCATTCGCACTCAACCGTCAGTACGCACGCTGTTCATGAGTACCGTCATACCCATCCCTTGCACGGCTTCTCTTTCAATAATGTCTTCATCGCTGCCGGCGTGGACTGTTACTTTAAGCAGACGCACATCTATGGTGCCGACGACACTGAGACCGTGACGCCCAGCTATACGCTGCTCAGCCTCTCGGCAGGCTCCGACGTCCAGCTGAAGGGGAAGAAGATAGTTGAGCTATACATCACTGCCGACAACCTCTTGAACCGTGCCTACCAGAATCACCTGAGCCGGCTGAAATATGCCGACGAGAACATCGTCACTGGTCGTCGTGGTGTCTTCAATATGGGGCGCAACATCACCTTCAAGGTCGTGGTGCCGATAGCATTGTGATTAAAAAAATAGTTTTTCTTTGGCATTTCACTCATTTATTCGTACCTTTGTCGCCAAATTAGATTAGTTTAACTACATAGGAGTCATGAAAATGAGAAGAATTGCTTTTATGCTTGGCTGCCTGCTCACTGCAGGAGTGGCTATGGCCGACGGCCATTGGGTGGGCACTTGGGGCACGGCCCCGCAGCTTGTGGAGAGTCATAATAATCCGCCATCGCCTGGGCTGGGGAACAACTCGCTGCGCCAGATTGTGCAGGTGTCGATAGGTGGCGAGAAGGTGCGCCTAAAGCTGACCAACGAGTTCAGCACGGGGGCTACCGAGATCAAGGCTGTAGAGCTGGCCATCGCCAAGACGGCTGGCAGCAGCAGCGAGATTGACGAGACTTCAACCGTGAGCCTGACCTTCGATGGAAAGGCAGGTGTGACCATCCCTGCAGGCAATAAGGTAGTGTCTGATCCTGTCGATTTCCATATCGGTCCGCGTGAGAATGTGGCCATCACCATTCATTATGGCTTGGCCTCCTCGACCAGTGTGAGCGGACATCCTGGCTCGCGAACCACTTCCTATTTGAAGGCCGGCAACACGACCGATTTCAGCAATGCCGTCAAGACTGACCACTGGTACAGCATCCTGACATTAGAGGTTGAGGCTCCGGAAGAGGCTGGAGCTGTGGCCATCTTGGGTAACTCGATTACTGACGGACGTGGCTCTACCACCAACCAGCAGAACCGCTGGGCCGATGTGCTCTCGCGTCGATTGTTGGCCAATGAGGCAACGCGCCAGGTAGGTATGCTCAATATGGGCATTGGTGGCAACTGTGTGCTGGGTGGAGGACTGGGACCTGCTGCCGTGAACCGCTATCAGCGCGACCTGCTGGGACAGGAAGGCGTGAAGTGGATCATCCTCTTCGAGGCCGTCAATGACCTGGGCGGCTCGCGCAACGGTGTGCAGACAGCCACCCGCATTATCGAAGTGTATAAGCAGATCATCCGAGAGGCTCACCAGAAAGGCATCTATGTCTTCGGCGCCACCATCACCCCGTTCAAGGGCAATAATTATTATACGGAAGACCACGAGAAGGGTCGCAGCACGCTGAACAAGTGGATTCGCACCACGAAGATGCTCGACGGCGTGATAGACTTCGACCAGGCCGTGCGCAATCCGCAGGACACCATCGCCATGCAGCGTGAGTTCCTCTTCGAGAACGACTGGCTGCACCTGAACGCACTGGGCTATGAGACGATGGGCGGCTGCATCGACCTGAGCCTGTTTACCAAGACCGACCCTTTGGCAGCCGACGACGAGGAGGATAACTACGGCGAGGCCCTGTGGATAGAGGCTGAGAGCCTGCCCACCAAGACCGTAGGCACGGCGTTCAAGTTGGTTGGAGATGCTGCTGCCTCCGGTGGCAAGTGTCTTCAGACGGTGACGCAGGTCGCCAACGCTGCCCCTGCCGACAGCGCTTATATGCTTACCTCGCCTTTCATGGTATCCTCTGCCGACACCTATTACGTCTATGCCCGAGTACTTTGCCCTACGTGGGACGATGACAGCTACTGGGTGAGCGTCGATGGGCCGATGAGCAACTTCGCTAATGGCCTTCAGACGGAATCCTGGGACTGGAAAGAGCTCTTCAGCGGTTACTTGCAGGCAGGCCAGCATCGGCTGAATCTGGCAGGCCGCGAGGACGGAGCCTTCCTCGACAAGCTCTGCATCACTGCCAATCCCCAGCCGCCTACAGGCATGGGAGGTACTTCTACGCCTACCTCCATCCGTCTTTATTCTTCCCATACAGGGGGAGTTAGAGGGGGGCTTAAATATTCCATGAGTGGCATGCCGCTGACGGCTCAGACCGCATCAGGCCCTTATGTTGAAGTCCGGCGCATGGATGACGGCAGCGTCGTTTCGCGCAAGGTCGTAGTACGTCAATAATCAAATTCTAATCAAATCTTTCATTTTTCATCTTTCATCTTTCATGGAGCAGAAACGAATCAACGAGGTGCTGCTGCGCAATGTGGCGCTCCTCTCCAAGTTAGACGAGAAGGAAGAGTCGATGATGCCCACCGGTTCGGCACCCCTGCCCGATGTGGAGGAGGTGCGCCGCATTGTCAGTCTGGTCAAGAGCATCATCTTCACCGACTATTTCTATAAGCGGCAGCCCGAGGAGCAGATACGCCAGCACTACATCGGCGTGAACATGGAAGATTTCTACGCCTTGCTGCGGCGGCAGATAGCACGTGGCCTGCAGTTTTGCGAAGAGTGTAGCGAGGAAGACGCACTGCCCAGGGCCGAGGAGCTGGCCCTGCAGTTTATCGACCAGCTGCCCGAGGTGAAGCGTCTGCTCTATACCGATGTGGAGGCGATGTTCAACAACGACCCCGCTGCCACCAACTATGGCGAGGTCATCTATTGCTATCCGGTGGTGAACACGATGACGCACTATCGGCTGGCCCATGTGCTCCACCAGATGCGAGTGCCCGTCATTCCCCGCATTATCACCGAGCAGGCCCATTCCAAGACAGGCATCGATATCCATCCGGGAGCCACCATCGGCGAGTACTTCGCCATCGACCACGGCACGGGCGTCGTCATCGGCGAGACCACCATCATCGGCTCGCATGTCACCCTCTATCAGGGCGTCACCTTAGGAGCCAAGAGCTTCAAGTACGATGCCGATGGCAACATGCTCAACGTGCCTCGCCACCCCATCATCGAAGACAACGTAACCATCTATTCCAACGCCTCCATCCTGGGCCGCATCACCATCGGCCACGACTCCGTCATCGGCGGTAACATCTGGCTGACACACGACGTACCGCCTCACTCACGCATACTGCAGAGCAAGGCGGTAGATGTGTCCTTCCAGGGAGGATTGGGAATCTGAAAGATGATAAATGAAAAGTGAAAGATATGATTACTTCGATTTGCCTGTGTAGGCTGCCCGAAGTCTAATCATATCTTTCATCTTTCACTTTTCATTTATTATCTTTCATCTTTCACCTTTCACCTTCTATTTCTCTGAGAAAGCTTTTGCAAACACACCGCTGGCAACGCTCACCGTGTTGGGCTCGCCGCTATCCTTGCGGGCTTGCTCCGTGCGGTTGAGGAAAGGAACCTCTATGCTGTCGCCCATTGCCGAGCGGGTGCGTGCATAGTAGCCGTCGTAATAGTAATCATCATAATAGTAGTCGTTGTAGCTGCGATAGGTATCCCAGTAGTCGAAGCGCACGTTCCTCAGCTTGAAGCGGATGTTGCGGCTCGTACCGTCGTTCATATATCCCGAGAAGTAGTTGCTGTAGAGCGCATAGTCGTTGATATAGACGGGATACCACATGCTGTCGTCATAGATCAGCGTGATCATTCCATTCACGATAGACCACGAGAACTCGCAGTAGGCATAGTCGTAGAAGGGCGAGCGCGTGTCGTAGTCCACCTCATATCCGCGTCCGCTGGTAGCGCCGTAGCCGTTGCCGCAGAAGTGAATCACTGTCTCGTAGGTGTTGCCGCTCAGTCCCCAGCGGTCGTAGTAGTAAGCGCCCAAGTAGCCCTGCCAGTCGCCTGCCATCAGCACTTCAGCTTCATACTGGTCATCAGTCTCACAGCTTGTAAAGCTTATGGTTGCCATGCTGAGCATCAGCACCATCATCATGTAGGTATAAATCTTTTTCATAATCGTACGGGTTTTAATGGTTTGATGGTGCAAAGATATAGCTTTTTCTGTCGCTCCGCAAGGGTGGAATCCCTAAATCGCAGTAGGAAAAGCTCTATTGTTGAGAGGGGAACCCGAGCAAAAGGGGTGTAAAATACTTTTTGAAGTTTGAATTTAGATTTTAGAATTTAGAGGTGTTGCCTTTGGCAATTTAGATTTTAGAGGTTAGATTTTAGAGGTATTGCCCTTTGGGCAAGTAAAATTTTAGATGTTAGAAGTCCTTTCTCCTTACTCCTTCTTCCTTCTTCCTTTCTACTTGCCGAAGGCAACACATCTTACTTCTTCGCTC
>CAJOFE010000014.1:0-35337 GCA_905233825.1 uncultured Prevotella sp.
TTTCCCTTTACACAAAAAACACGACCCCGAAAAGAGGTCGTGATGGTTGTGGATGTGGATCAAGGAACCTGTCCCCTTCTGATTCGTCTGCACTATTTTACCCCATAAGTGAATATAATTTTATGTTTTGGGGCAAAAATGTGCTCAATGTTTATTCTTTTTCAATAATTGTTTGTATCTTTGTCGGCAAATAATGGATATGATTATGGAAAAGAAGCTTATTGCGAGAGGCAGAGAGTGCTCCATGCTAAGAGACTGCATGGAGTCTGATCGATCTGAATTTGTTATCGTATATGGAAGAAGGCGTGTGGGAAAGACCTTCCTTATAGACCAGTACTTCAAGATGGATTATGATTTTAGTTTTGTGGGCTCGCATCGTTCCACGCAAAGGGTTCAACTACGTAACTTTGGGAAAGCCATGAAACAGTATGCAGGTTTAAAGACTGTACCAAAGTATGCCGACTGGTTTGATGCCTTTGATGCGCTGGAGGAACATTTGAGCAATCTTCCAGCCAACAGTAAGAAAGTAGTGTTTTTCGACGAAATGCCTTGGATAGACACACAAAAGTCAGACTTTGTTGAAGCCTTGGAGAACTTCTGGAACGGGTGGGCAAACCGTCGAAACGATATTGTCTTTGTGGGGTCTGGTTCGGCAACATCATGGATGGTTGACAAACTGATTGAAAATCAAGGTGGGCTTCACGCTCGCATCACTGCAAACATCTATCTACGTCCCTTCAACCTTAAAGAGACGGAAGAATACCTGCGCTCTCATCACTGCAAATGGGATCGATACCAGATAGCACAGTGTTACATGCTCTTTGGCGGAGTCCCTTTCTACCTAAGTCTTCTGAAGACGAATCAGAGTCTTGTCCAAAATGTTGACCGACTATGCTTTGCTCCGAATGCCCCACTTCGAATAGAGTTTGAGGAACTATATACGGCACTTTTCAAACATGCCGACCAATATATCTCTGTGGTAAAAACTCTCAGTCAACATAAAGAAGGTATGACGCGGAACGACATGATGAAAGTTCTGAAAATAGAAGGTCGCAATCTCACGGCAGTACTTCGTAATCTGGAGCGATGCGACTTCATCGCCAAAATGGCTCGTTTCCCAAACAAGTCAACCGATGCCATTTACAGGCTGGTTGACTTTTACACCTTATTTTATTATAAGTTCCTTGCCGAAGACTTATCGGGGGATGAGCAGTGGTGGAGCCATAATTTCCAGTCGCACAGTGTAGAAGCCTGGATGGGCAGGGCATTCGAACTGCTTTGCCTCTGCCACGTAGGGCAGATAAAACGGGCACTTGGCATCTCAGGAATGGCAACCAGTATTTCCTCCTGGCGGCAATTGGCTGACAAGACCAATCAAGATCCAGCCAAGAGGGAAGGCGCACAGATTGACCTTATCATCGACCGTGCCGACCGCATGGTACATCTTTGCGAGATGAAGTTCTGCGTCGGTCCTTATGAGCTAAAGGATGCCTACGAAAAGAAACTGCGTCAGCGGATGACAATTTTCCGTGAGGCCACGAAATGCACAAAAGCACTGGTGAATACGTTTGTTACGACATTCGGTGTAGCTGACGGAATGCACAAAAGCATTGTAAACAGCGAAGTGACATTAGATGAACTTTTCAATTAATCAAGCCCTTAGCAGCTCTACGTTATAGGGCAATTAATTTTCGCAGAACACTTCTTTTCCACCTCATGCAGTGGACGCAAGTAAAAAGATGAAACGCATAATGATGTCGGCAAGTTGAGGCGGGCGAGGATAGGAACAGGGCATCCTCGCCCGCTTTCGATCTCCCCAAAACAATAAAGGAAGAATAAAGGGAAAAAAAGTTGTGTTGCAAGCGTGATATTTTCGGATTTGCGCTGTATAACAAGTAGAAGTAGCAAAAAAGAAATCGTAAGTGAAGACAGACGAGCAAATAGCATACGCCGTGAAATGCGGACTGCGCGAGGGGCAGGACCTGATGGTCGGCCGCTACGGACAGGAGGTTTTCACTATGATTGCAAGGATGGTATCTGACCGGATGGATGCGGAGGAACTGGCACAAGATACATTCCTACGAGCATTCCGAAACATCGGCAGCTATGACCCGAAGCAGGCTTCGCTCTCCACCTGGCTATGCCGCATTGCCTATCGCCTGACGCTCAACTTCTTGAAACGCATCCGTCCATACTTGATCTCAATAGAAGAATCGGAGGTCTGGCAGACAGACATCAGCGACGAGCAGCTGGAGTCCGAGTTTTACACGGGACGCGAAAAACGCATACAACTATTAGAAAAGCTGATGGACGAACTGCCGCCTGACGAACGATTGCTGCTCACGCTCTACTACTTCGAAGGCCGTTCGCTCAATGAATGCTCATTCATCATGGATTCATCGTCCAATGCCTTGGCCAATCGCCTATTGCGCATCCGCAAAAAACTGTACAAACAAATCATTAGATATGACCACACCTAAAATCTCCGATATCCACGAGGCCCTTCGGCGCAAATATAACGATCCGCCCAAAATACCAGCCGACTTCTTGCAGCGGGTACACCTTGCTGATGAGAAGCAGAAGGAAGTTGAAAATCGTCGGCGATGGATGAGAATGAGTGCCATAGGTCTCTCAGTTGCCGCAATCCTGGTTGTTGCATTCATCCTGATGAAGCCAGAAACGGAAGTGGCAGAACCAGCTTCAAAACACGTAACGGCACATGTCCAAAATCGTTCCGTTGGAACAAAAGACGTTGCAGCCGGCACAGAGACTATTGAGGCCGTAGATATGCCAGCGCAATCGCCTATATCTGTGAGACAAAAGAAAAACATGAACTATCATAAAGCAGCAAAGCAATCAGTAGTCGCTGTGGCCAAACAGGCAGACGGTGATGAACTGTTTGCAGAAACGTCACAGGACGAAACTGAAAAGACAACAAATATGGCGGAATTTGTCAAGACAGAAAAAAGAGAACCTTCCATCAGCCCCGAGCGCGAAGCCCAGCTGATGGCACAACTTGAAGAGATGAAACCAGAAATATATGCCTATATGGATGAGGTCTCTGCGCGGGCAAATGAATATCAACTTCAGATAGACGAGGTGTTGGACGAAGCCAACCAGCAAGCTCTGGAACTGGAATACAAACTCTTTGAACTACTCCATGACGAGTTGAACCTCCTTTATATAAATGGCGATTAGAAACAACAAATATACTTTTAACAATATGAAACGAATCATTATCTTGGTCCTCACGGCCACACTGCTGACCGCCAATGCCGTGGCGCAGAAGAATGTGCAACGCACATTCGATAAGTTAATCAATTCTAAGAAAGTGCAGGTGGAGAAGAGTGTCAGTTCGCAGTACGACCCCTTCCCCTCTGGCAAGAAAGGGGAGCACCAGCTGCTGGCGCAGCGGGACATCTACACTTTCACCTTAAAGGTGGACGACCGCAACCTCCTCGACGAGATTCTCATTCAAATGGAGAATGACCGCACGAAGCCACCCTGCTATACCGTCAAGACCCATCGTGGAGGCAACAATACTCCCATAGAACGCTGGAACTGCTATGTCGGTAACGATGACAACAACGCTGTCCCCATCGGTAGAGACGCCATGGACAATTGGATGCTGGCCTGCTACACGGCAGACGACGAAGCCTACCGCCACCTCTATGCGGTGGAATGGCAGGAACCCACAGAAGGCAATGAGATTAAGGGACGGCTCATCTACACCTACGCCAAGAAGCGGGTGGAAGGTGGAAAGCTTGTTGACAGGCGAGTTGGAAAGGCTAAAGCCTTCGAAACGGAAGAGGAGTTCGTGCTGCGTTTCACAATAGCGAAGGACGATTACCTCTCCTTTCTTGATGAAGCGGGAGAGCAACTCAGTAAGGAAGAAAGTCGCCAAGCCATATTATATACCTATGCCATTCTCTTAATCTGCCGCGACAACGGACATCTGGTGAAGGGTGAAGAATGGCGCCGGACCATCAAGGAAGAAGTGAGAAAACTCATCATCAAGACTGGCGAGCGGAGTGAAGATGCGAAATGGTGCCTGCAGCACGCACTGTTAGAGTTGGAGATACAAGGAACACAGAAATAGCCAAAGCTTAAACTTATGACATATTATCGTTTTCTGCTGGCCACGCTGGCCAGTACAGCCCTCAATATGTCCTCTCCCACAGCCTCCGCACAGGAAAAGGAAGCACGTAAAGTGAGCCTCTACGGACAAGTCTTCGACTCCTTCACGCGCACCTATTTGGATAGTGCCGTGGTCACGGTGATGACCGCAGACAGCACCGTCGTTGCCAGCGATACTGCCCGCACCTATCGCAGCGGTACACGAGTCTGGGGACAGAGTTATTCCATTGATGTCCCTGCACAGTCAGCTCGTTTCATTATTCAGGCAGTAGCTCCAGACTATCTTCCTGCCAGCATCGACTATGAACTGAATCGCATCGGTCGCAATAGCAGTTTCCACGTTCCTGCCATCTACTTGAAAAAGACAGGCAAGGACACGATGATGGAGAAGGAATTGGATGAAGTCGTTGTCAAGGCTTCGAAGGTACAACTTGTCTGGCGCGGTGACACGATGGTCTATGATGCCACCGCCTTCAACCTCGCTGAAGGTTCGATGCTCGACGACCTCATCCGTCAGCTGCCTGGAGCGGAGCTGAAGGAGGATGGAGAGATCCTGATCAACGGCGAGAAGATTGACTACCTGACGTTAAACGGCAAGGACTTCTTCAAAGGCAAGAACAAGATGATACTGGAGAACCTGCCCTACTTCACCGTCAAGAACGTGCAGGTCTTCCACAAGTCAACTCGCGAAAGTGAGTACTTGGGACATGATATAGAGAAGAAAGACTATGTAATGGACGTACAGTTGAAGCGCGAGTATGCAGAAGGCTACATAGCCAACGCCGAGGCCGCCGGAGGAACGCACGATCGGTGGCTGGCGCGAGCTTTCGGACTCCGATATACGGACAACGCCCGTCTCACGCTCTTCGGCAATGCCAACAATATCAACGAGAACCGCCGACCTGGAAGTGAAGGGGACTGGACACCCTCCAACCAACCGATGGGACAGAGAACCTACGAAACTCTGAACGCCAACTACCGTTACGAGCGTCAGGGCAAGTGGGAAGATGAAGCGAGTGCCAGTGTGGCGTGGAACAATACAGAGAATGAGAGCTGCACCACGAGCACGACTTATATGCAGACAGGCAATGTCCTGACCCGCAGTCAGAACGCCAGTCGCAGCAAGAGTGTCAGCCTCAATGCCTCGAACAATTTCTACCTCAAGGCTCCATTGTATCTGCAATCAGGAACCTCCTTCAACATCAGCCCTACCCGTTCGTGGGCCAATGGCAACTCAGAGACGTTGAGTAACGACACACTGACCAACCGCACCCTCTCCAACAACTACTCCGACGGTCGTAACTGGTCTCTGGCACAGATGATCATCCTGAGAAAGGCATTGCCGTGGGGCGACGATATATCGTTAAGTTTCCTGGGACGCTACAATGAGAACCGCAGCAACGGTTACAGGCGTTATGACCTCGATTACTTCCGTCCAAGGCCCTATGCCGACCGGCGCAACGAATACCGTCCCGAAAACAACCGCAAACACAGTTGGACGACTGGCCTCAACTACTCGCTTTCTCTTGGAAAAGAATGGGGTCTGCAACTGAGCTATGCACACTCGCAGGAATTCTCATCGGCTGGCAATCCCCTCTACCGCCTCGACCGAGACAGCACGTTCGCTGCTCTCGCGCCCTCGTTGGGCGAGCTGCCGCTGCTGACAGCCGCCCTGCAGGATAGCCTCAACAGCCAGTGGACCAGTCAATGGACACAGAGTGAACGTGGTGCAGCACAACTGCAATACTCCCATTACAAGGCAAATAATCGACAAATTTTCTTCAATGCGACTCTTCCTATTTCCCAGAAACGAGAACGCGAGCACTACACCCGCCATCCTATTGATACAGCGATAGTGCAGAAGAATGTGCTTTTCGACCCCGATGTGGTCTTTTACTATAATGACCTGAAGCATCATCATATCCTGAATGTCACCTATCGGCATTCCACGAACACCCCGACCGTCACGGATCTCATCGGCTACCGCGACGAGAGCAACCCGCTCAGCGTCCGGCTCGGGAATCCCGACCTGCACAACTCCAGCCGTCACCTCCTGGCTGCCAACTTTACCCACAACGTGCCTCGTCGTGAGCAGACCTTCCGCATAGCCTCCAGCTACGATGTCACCATCGGACAGATTATGCATACCTACGATTACGACCCGCTGACAGGTGCCTATACGTACAAGCCAAAGAACGTCAACGGCAACTGGTGGTGCGACGGCAGCGTAAACTTCACCACAACGCTCGATAGCGCCAAACACTGGCGGGTGACCAATGAGACACGTTTCGTCCGTCATAACGTAGCCTATGCCACCAACGGCGCCGAGACCACCACACGCCGCTTTTGGATACGTGAACGCTTTGGCCTGCGCTACAAGCTCAACGACCGCTTCGACGTGGAACCCACGGCGCAGATGGAATGGGAACGGGCCTGGAGCCCTTTAGTGACCTTCCAAACCACCAACATCTGGGATATTAGCTATGGCGTGAACCTCCATTGGCGCCTACCGTGGCAGTTACACCTCAGCACCGACCTGCGCGAGTACCACCGCCGCGGCTTCGAAGACTCATCGTTCAACACCAACCACCTCATCTGGAACGCGCAGCTCTCCCGCAGCTTCCTCAAGGGACAACTGACAGCCAAACTTGTGGGCTACGACCTACTCAACCAAATCAGCCACACTTCATGGAATATAGGTTCCGAGGGCATCAGCAGCACCTGGCAACGCGGAATCCCCAGCTACGTTATGGTGCACCTCTCATGGAAGTTTAGTAGGAAGCCACAAAAGAAGTCATGAAAGCAGAATATCCCTATAAGTAAACGCTTCCAATAGTCACCAAAGGCGAATTTCCTTCACCTGCCCCGTCTCGTCGTGACGACGTGACGGGACTGCTCGTTACAGGAGGGTATTCTTGGAGGCTTTATTATTGGAGCCAGTGGAAATACACATAAAAAGCTATCTCCATTGCAATCGTTATGATTGACAGGAGGGAAAGGGAACCAACCACATAGAACACTTTCGTGGAAATCCAGACACCCTCGTTATTCTTCACAATGTCAGTAAGCCGTTGGCTCTGTTTTAGCCACAGTACTTCCTGCTGTTTGTGTTGGTCTACAAGCATCTGTTTCTCCTCTCCCAGCCATTGTGTATGGTGTCCTTGTATCTTTTGCCAGTCATCATCAGACACACTCACCGACACCTTCAACTTTGTGGGTGCATCTTCCATAACTTGGTCGATGTGCTCATTTATGGAATCGACCTTTTTGCTGATGGTATTCACAGCAGTACCGAGCACTCCTTCTTCACGCTGGGTTTGGCGGATTGAAGATTCCAAGGATAGCTTGGCATTGATGACGGCAGTTGTTGCTTTTTCAATGTCGGCACTCAACTGTTTGAGTTCAGGAACACGGCTGACAATGTCCTGTTCGGCATCCTTTACCTGAATGTTCTCTTCTACCTCGCCCCACATCTTTTCGAAATCGGGCTTATCCTCGTTGTTTTTACTTTTTCTAATCATAGATATGTGTGATTGTTTTAACGGTGGAAACCGCGTTTAACTGATTTTGGTTTGTACATGGAATGTGCCATCTGAAGGCATCGACGGGCATAGGCGCGTTCATCCTCGTTATCCTTCTTGCCCCATCCAGTTTCTTGTCCTGAACCGCCACCACCTCCGCAAGATTCGGACATGGATGTTGCGGCATCAATGTAGCCAGCAAAGAGAAGTATTGCAGTATGGGCAACGTTCTCGATAGTGGTGGTATCATTGCCCTCTGGAACCTGAGCTTCATTGAAGAAGATGTCCTTGACTGAATCAGGAATCCAGACTTTCTTGACCTCACCGCCAGTATCGATATTGAAAACGGTCTTGGCTGGTGTAGGCTTCGGCTGAACACTCGGCTGAACTTTGGTCTGGGTAGATGTCGGCTTTGGAGTAACTGGACGAGACAGACGGCTGCTTGGTGTAACAGTCGGTGAAGCTGGCTTCACCTTGACCTGAATAGGCTCTGGATGGAGCTTCTTCCATGTGGCTTCAAGCTGTGATACCATGAACTTACGTCCTATCTCAGAAGCTTTGAACACTGAGGCATTCTTGCCAATGGTATAGCCAACCAGTTTTCTGCTCTTGTCATAGCGAGGTGTAACCTCATAGCCTTTCATACGAAGCATCTTGAAATAGAAGTCAACGTCAAACTCCTGCATCTTCTGAAGGGTGTATTCGCAAAAGTCCGCAATCTCTTCTCTTCGCATGTCACGAATCTCTTTCGGCTGTTTCCATCCATGCCTCATGTTGATAATTTCCGCAGCCATCATTGCCCTCTTGTGAATGTCGTGGACATCGTTGGTGTTGCCTTCAAGGTCAACACGGCAGCAATCCATGTGGAGGTGCAACGTACCGGACTTGGAATCGGAGTGAAGTCCACCGACGTTCATTGAGTTGCGGAAATTGGTCTTCACTTCCTTCTTCATGCCCTTGGGGATGAGTCCGAGGGAGTCCATTGTTTCCAGACTTTCATCTTGAAGGTTCCGCCAATCCTTCATGCTGAAGTCTTTTGCCTCTTCCTTGGAGGGGGAGATTACAAACTGCACCATGAGGCGTTCAAGACTTCTCCCCACTGTCCTGTCCTGCTGATGCAGCTGGCAGTGATGCTTCATCATATACCAGATGGCTGTCGGATCGATACCTTCAGGCATGTGGTTCAACTTAACAAGCTTTGCCTTCTCTTTCTCCAATGCGTACCTTACGGCATTGCCACCGTAGGGTACAACTTTTGCAAGCATAATCATAGTTCGCTCCTTTCTTTGGTCAGTACAGGTGATGAAATATTCTCTTCGATGCTATACCAATGTTGGATGAGTTCTGCAACAGACTTAATCCACCATGTCATAAACTTCTCCGTCCTGAAGAGCTTCAACTTTTCCTCGTCCGTTTTCTTGGAGAGGACGCTGCTGATTTTTATCAGGTCAGTCCTTGCATAAACAAGTGAGTTAAGGGCATCGACCTCTACCTTGGTGAGTCGCTGCCGTGGATGATGCTTCAAGCCTGTTTCGGTCATATAGCGATTCAGGCTTATGCCACATTCCTTGGCAAGTGTTTTGAGTTGTGACCAGACTTCATCGGTACATCTGAAGGCATGTACCCTGGTCGGCGTTTTCTTTGTTATTTTCTTTTTCTTCATTGTCAATATCTTTTAATGAAAGGGATGATTATAAAACTGGTTAGAAAGAAGGACACGGTCTGCGAGCCTGCGAGTAGCCCGAGAAACTTTTAGGAGTGCAATAACAGGGACACCTGTTTTGTACTACAAAAGGATTAACAGCAAAGTTCCCGTCAGGGCTTAGAGTTGCTTTACAGCTTGTCTGGCATCCTGCATCGGCAAACTTCCCTTAGGATGGTTGGGCGGTGCAGGTCGCAAACCTGAGTCCTTCAGGGCTGTCACTTGTCGCTATGGAAGCCGTTAGGGTTGTCATAGCCATTAGGTCTCTGATTGTAGCCTCCGTTGCCATCAGATGGTATGCCGTTAGGCTGTGGCGACTGCCCTCCTTGCTGTGCTGATAGTTCGTCATTTCTTTTCCCTTCATTCTGACTGCCATCGGCTTCTACATGCGAAGAAGGGAGGTCAGCAGACTGATGGGAAATGTTGTTTGGGACAGCATCGAAAGATTTGCCATCCATCCCCAACTTACCCACATTGCCACCATCATTAGATTGTAGTGATGGCTGGGAAACATTGCCTTTGGTAGAAGGAATCACGCTCTCGTTCTCTCTTTGGGAATTGTTGCTATCTGAGCCAGGACGTTCCCCATCCTTGCTCTTGTCATCAGATACCTCAATAGTAATGACCTTTGCAGGTGGAACTTTCTCGGTTGCGATTGCAGTACCACTGGCATTCCTTCTTGTAGCGAACGGTGTTTTGATGAAACAGCCATCCACATACCAGCCAGACAAAGAATGAAGCGTATGGATTCGGTTATCTCCAACTTTCTGCGAAGAGGAAATCCCCAGAGTCTCCATCGCCTCCAGAATCTTTGGGACAGTCTTGCGGTCTTTATCCCATAGCCTTGCTAACTCGGTATTGTCAATCATGATTTGGCCGGGCAAGATTTCAACTTGTTGGCTTTTGCTTAGCGATACCAGTTTCGTTTCACGGTCAGCAAGTTCTACGAGCGACATGAAGCATTCCATGCGGTCAATCTTGTACTTCTTGCTGCGGAGATACTTCATCTGTTCCTCTGACAGGATGAAGCAATAATGAATCTTTTGGTTGTGCATAGTTGTTTAATTTTGAATTTTATCCTCTTTCAAAGGTTTCACAATAGGGTCATCGTTCCAAGTAGATTTGTTCGGCTTGCGTTTGTGCGATGCAAGGATTTTAGCGTTCTGCTCCTCATCCGTCAAAGGAATGGGATTCTTGCGGTTTGCTTCAAGCCACTTGTCTATCTCGTCAAGGTAGATGACCCATCGCTTGCCAGGCTTGGTGCCGGGGATTTCCCTATTCGCGAGTTTCTGATAGATGGTCGCAAGGGGAATGTTTGTGTAGTCGGCAACCTGCTCTGGAGTGACAGGGCGGTGTCTATTCTCTCTCTGCTGAGTTGGTCTGTTCTGAAGGTTCAGCAGTAACGCCTTCATGCCCGATACTTCATCCCGAAGTTCGGCAACGACCTGCGGAAGGTCATTGAACGTAAGTGGTTCTTTATTCATTTGCATACACGATCCTTTAGTGGAATCGTGCTACAAAGGAACCTCGTTACGAATCAGAGGGCAAGCCACTGCTTTATAACTGGTGCATCACGAAACAATCACGCAGTTGAGCCTTGTTTTAGGCTATTATTCGTGGTTGTTTCATGTGTTTAGGGGAGATTTGTAACAAGAAAAAATATGTAAGCACAACGTACAGCAATTGGGATTTTGGGGTAGATTCGGGTAGACTGGACAGGATTATTGGGTTGGCAATAATGCTGCCCGTGTGAGCATGATGCAGTAAAGCCACACCAATGTTTGAATTACGATGTAGCTCATTAGATATGCCTATGCCTATTACAGCTTACTCTTGGTTTTGGCTCAACTGTGAGGGGATATGAAACAGCAGTCCGTCTTTTCCTGGATAATCGCAATGAATCTGATCACTGTTTGATGTGACTGTCAGATTCCGAAGTGTATTATGTGACAACGGTTCTCCATTGACCAACTTGCACAATGAGGCAAAACGACGTTCGATATAACAGGCGCAATCATCGTTGCTGTATATCTTGCCTTTGCCCAGTCCCAATCTTGTGGCAATGTTCCATACCAGATGACGGACATCGAAGCTGCTCAGTTTGGTCTTGTATCTCTTCCACTCAACTTCAGGACGGTAGTTGTGGTCCATGGCGAACCTCAACAGATCGGTGCAGAACTCGTCCATGTCCTCCTCATAGATAAAAGGAGACATGATGTAGCAGATGTATTCCTGAATGGTTTCCAGTTTCCTCTTCTGGCATTCTGCCAGACTCTGATAAAAGTCATCAATCCCTTGCTGATAGGTTGAACTGGCAGGGGCGACCGAAACAATGGGTGGCTCATTGCTGGGATTGGCTTCTTCAGATATGACCTTGGTATCTGTAACTGATACTTCCTCGGCTATCCCATCGACCACCTCAGCATCGCAAACATCCTCAGTCACATTTGACTCAGCAGCAATGGACTTTGCCTCCAAAAGAAGAATAGGCGTTTGTTCTTCTGCGTGGGGATTGGTCTTGCCTATAGAAACCTTGTTCTTGGCTTTCCTTGTCTGCGCTATTCCAACGAAAGCATACTGCATAGCCATGTAAGCTGACCATAGTACGGTCACGGACATCATGTAGATGATACAGACAGGAACAATATCATCAGGCAGGATTGAATCTGCCCATTGACAAAGTGGAATCGAAAGAAGGAGTACTGCAACTCCTGGCAGTATTCTTGTGGAAATCCATTCGAGCCGAATGGATGCCTCACGTGGAGTGATTGAAGATGGAGAATCTATTTTCATTTTTATTACGTTTTATTGTTCGTTATTCCTTCGAAAGCGGTGCAAAGTTAAGAAGAATTTTGTACATGGCGTACAGTCTTTTTGTCTATAGACCAATGATTTATGCTTATTTAGTAATCATACTTGGTTAGAGTATGATTTTCACACTTAGGCATTTTGAACCTTTCTTCTGCCTTTTTTCTACTTGATTGCCATTGCTTGTTTGCACGGCAAAGGTATAACGAAAAATGAGAGCCAATCCTGCTTGGCTCTCAATTCTCTGTGCTTTTGGCATGATGATAATAACATTGGTTCTATTATTTGACGAAATAGAACCAAGAAATCTTTTTAGCCCTGTCCGACGACTTTCAGCTGCGGCATTATCTTTGGCTTCAGCGTGATGCGGTTGACGCTCTCACGTTTGCTGTCATCAGCCATAGTCGCATAGATTTGTGTGGTAGAAACGTTCTTGTGTCCCAACATGTGCTGGACGGTATAGACACTTGTTCCTGCATCCACTTGTAAAGAGCCGAAGGTATGGCGGCTACAATGGAACGAGATTTTCTTGGTGATGCCAGCAGCCTTTAGCCAGTTCTTCAATGGCGTCTGAGTCATCTTGTCGGAGAAGCCTTCAAAGACCTTACCTGTTCCACTGCCACCAATCAGTTCCAGAGCCTCGTCACTGATAGGATTGTTCACAAGTTCCTTGGTCTTCTGCATACGAAGGGTGACATACATGCCTCCATCACCGTATGGCTGTATGTTTTCCCAAGTGAGTTGCTTGATGTCGCTCTTTCTCAATCCTGTCAGACAAGCAAAGAGAAAGGCGGTCTTTAGAACCGGATATTCACAAGGTGTGTTAGCCAGTCTGACAAGTTCATTCTTGGACAGATGTTCCTTCTCCGTTGGGATGGTGTCAATGCGCTCCAAGAAACCGTTAGGGTTCTCCATAATCTTGTGTTCCCTGTAGGCGGTATGGAGCACTGCACGGAAGGTTGACCAATAGCCAGCCACAGAATTGATGTGAAGCTTGTGTTCCGTGTGGATGGTCTGCGGAGCGGTCAGCAGGTAGTCACGAAATCTGTTGCAAAGGTCAACATTGATTTCGTCGAAACGGCATTTGTTGTTGCAGAATCTGGCAAAGTGCTTATAGACATGCTGCCACTTGCAGTTCTTCTTGTCGGCCTTCATCTTGAAGTAGGCAAGGAAATCACCCTTCAACTTGTTCTTGTCAAAGAAATCGTAACGCTCATTGACAATGGACTCATAGCGTCGGCATCGTAGTGCCTCGGCTTTCTCTGTCATGCGCTCGTTGTAGTCCCTCTCGCGCTGGTTCTTTGGCTTGGCAAAGATGTAGATGCCAAGCGACTCATGTCGCCGTACCTTCATGGTTGACTCATCCCTGTGGCCAGGGTAGTAGTCAAGGTAGAAGCTCAGTTGCGTACCCTTTTTTATTTTACGTGTACGCAAGGTTACTGTCTTGCAAATGTTTGTCATTACTTTATAATTTTAGTTGATATTCGAGGCTATGCGTCTCATAGCGAGTGCAAAGTAACTGCGTGATGTAAGAGTGGCCAAAGTACTGTTTCATCACTCATGGATAATTGTACTTTCACGCAGTTGATGCTTATTATTGGGCGTTATTGGAGCCGATAAGAACCGAATTGTGCCAATCTGCTTGCCATTATTCGGTCTAATTCCTCCTTGACGATGAGGTTCTGTACACCGACTTTCACCTTCGTAAGGTTGTTCTTCATAACGATAACGCAGATGTTGCTCTTGGTCAAGCCATACTTCTCAGCTGCTTCGGCTGTGGTATAGTAGGCATCACTCGCCTTCAAGTCAGGACGGAAGATTTCATCAAGATGTATCTTTGAATAGTATGTCTTACCATATTCTCGCCTGGTGGGAATATGGCGACGGTAGGCTTGGGTACGAAGTGATTCTCTGGTCGTGGAATAGAGTACTACTGCCTCTTCGGTGGTGAGCCACTCCGTCAGGGCTTCAATCTCGGCAGTTACTCCGAAGAGTTCATCCATGTGCTTTCGGCTATAGTAGTTCCTGCCAGCGATTTTACACATAGGTATGTTGTTCCTCTTGGCTGATACATAGAGCCAAGACTTCTTTACCTTGTAGATGCGCATAACATCTTCGCCAGAGATATAATCAAGCGGCTCGATGTCTTGAAAAGAGTCCTCTTTCCTCATTGACTTACCTGAATCATGTTCCTTCTTCAACGAAAGGGAAGAAGGATTTTTATACTTGGATGTTGGCAGGACACGATGATAAGGATTGCCCGCAAGCATCTTCTCGATGTCTGCCTTGCGGATGAATGCCATCCGGCTGCTGATTCGGGATGCAGGTAGTTTCCCCTCGTTTACCAATTTGTAAACGTACTGACGGGAGCATCCCATGAGGATGGCTGCCTTGGAGAATGTGAGATATTCCTGGCTGGCGATGTCTATAACAGGCTGGACAGCCTTCAAAAAGTCCTGTTGTCTCTTCTTGCGCTGAGCCTTTGCCGCCTCGGCACATTGTTCTGAGCAATACCTCTGCGAACCACTATTACAAGTGAACTCCTTTCCGCAGAAGGCGCATTTTCTTGTCTTTCTCATTTGACTCCTTTTTATGTGGTTTTACAATCAATTTCTTGCAAACTGCCACGGAGTGAACTTTCGTCAATCATTGACAATCCTTGTCAACTCATTCCACGATGTCACGTTCTTCAAATGAGGTCACTTCCTTGCCACTTTTTCTCTCGTCCATCAGTCAACCGTTGTACATTCTTGTCAACCTTTGTCAACCATGTCCACGAGATGGCAAAATAAAAGCCCTCAAAATTCTCCGCGGTAGAAATGCGTTGCAAAGATAAGCGGATTTTTGAGAACTACGAAAAAGTAAGTCCGAAGTGTTAAAATCTAAAAGTGGTTGATGTACAGATATTTATCTCTATGTGTTTTTCATTGCTTATAGTTGTTTAGAGGTCTCTAAATACAACCATGAAAAGCATATTGCTTAATAGATATTATTGAATTGGGGATAATAATACTATATAAATTGTTACAAGCAAAAAAAGCATATTCTCCAATTGATTTAACATTATATTCATTACCTTGATAGGAAATTTGTGATGGAATAGTCAGATCCCCCTCGTATTCTGGTGTAGATAAATATTTTCCTCCCCCATAAGTAATCTCCACCTCTGTTCCTGATAATTTGTTATAATAGAAGCCATCCACCTTAAAATCATAAGGATACATATTTAAAGCATTCAACAAAAGGGATGCTATAAGACACCATTTATAAACAATTCTTTTCTTCATCTTATTCTTACTTGCTTTTATAAGCAATTTTGGATTGTTTGATCATATTTGGATTTAAACCACAATTATCTAACTCTAATTCCAAAATATGTTTCATCACCTCATAATTAGCATCTGGTCCAATAATGATATTCTTTAGGCAGTTAATAGGTATAGGAATTTCAATATGTTCTTCTATTTTATGGGAGTCCAACCCATGCATAGGATTATTGTCCTTCAATTTAATTTGAAAACTTTTAATGTACGTAAGCCGCACTTCTTGTTCGTATTCATAGTCTTGATATTTGTAATAAGGAGAAACAAGAATACATAGGTCTGCAAGATCACCAATTTTATCTTCGATAGTAGGTTTATTATTATTTGTATCATTAAGACAAAGTTGGTATAAAAAATCAATCAGCGATTCTAATGATCTCGTTCCCTTTTTTAATCTATATACTACTTTGTCAAGAGAATAAGACTCTCCTAAATCGAATACAGAATCTTGCAATTTAAAGGTATCGAACTCTAAACACACACCTTTCCCTTTTTGACCATACAATGCCCACATAGGAAGATAGTCACCTCTTGCTGATAATGAAATAGAATAGGGAATATTTCCGAAATCAATAAATTGATTGTCCCTACCTTTCATATAATCCTCTTTACAAGCATTCTCACTTTTTACGTTATTATATACTTCTGACAACCTAATATCTTCATGAATATTATTTTCAGCTTCATACCTTGGCAGTATGTGTTTTACGGCATAAAAACCAGCCTCCATCTCTTTGGGATCATTCATCTTATAGATATTAGAGGCCCGCAATAGTAAAGATTTTTTGTCCCTCTTACGATAGCTCTCAAGAATTGAAAAGAGGGCATCAAATCCTGTATAATGGTAAACATACTTCTTATTTAACAAATCTGTATTCATATATTTTTCTTGTTTAGAACATTTCTCATCCCATCAACCTAAATACTCCAAGGCGGCACAACTATGACATCCAGCGGCATGTGCCTTTGGAAGTCAAGATAATATCACTCTATCAGGTCGAAATCTCCCAGTTTAAACACATCGTTAGGGTCTATGCGTTGGCTTTGGGCTTTATCCAAAAATTCCGGCTGCCAAGTACGTACATGTATCTGCGGTTCATCTTCGTTGCGGAAGTCCCACACCATGAATACATAGCCTTCATCGCTGTAACGCGAAGAGTTCCACTTCTGATGCACGGTAACGCCATAGATATTCTTCATAGTGGGATGGGCAGTGATGAGCACATTGTCGAAGGTCACCTTGATATAACTATTAGCACGGAAAGCCCGTTGGAGATTACTGAGGTATTCTTCTTTATTCTGTGGTTTATATATGATTCGCACGCCATTGGGATTTAGTTCCGAACGCCCCACTTTGATAACTCTACCCGTGATGATGAGTGCATTGTTCGAGAACACCTGACGGAGGAAATTGATGTCTTTCTGGTTGTAGGCCGTACGGAAATGTTCCACGTAGTTTAGGATCATCATGCGTTCTTCTATGTCTGTCACCTCATTGCGGCTATCTTGCATAGCTCCTTTCATGGCATTACTGTATATTTCAGGGTTGATGGCATAGAAGAAGCTGATGATAAGACCATTCTTGTCAAAGTTGATGATTGCTTCCTGATAGGTGAGCGAGCTGCTGCCTGGATGCTTCACACTGAGGGGTATGCCTCGCACCTGATAGCCATCGCGAGTGGTAAGCAGGTGTTCAACGACCTCCTCATCCCTGCAACGGAACTGTTCGTTGCTCCAAAGCTGTCTCAAGTCACGCACGGCATCGGATGAGAGTATGTCACTGCCTGGCAACAGGGGGATGGTGAGACTATCGGCAAACGAGCTGTTGATGTCTGTGAGCAGTGCAGATACGGCTTGCTCGATCTTGGTCTTCAGCTGGAGGGTGCTGGCACCATCATTGATGACAAGGCGCACAGGCTCAGCGGCCATGACTTGGAAAACACTCGTCATCCATAGAACCAGGACAAAAGCAAGTTTACAAAGGAAATACTTTTTCATCGCTATCTATTTTGTAGAATTATCATATTACTATTTCTTTGAGGCCAGAATAAACCAGATGGCTCCATTGCCACGATAATTCCTCAGACTATCTGGCTCTGGCTTATTCGTCAGCAGGTTCTGGCGCTCAATGGTGCCTGGCCCCAACAGTGCAAGGATGTTACCTGCCTCATCATGGATAATGAGATAGCACTGCTCAGGCTGCTTGATGGTGGAATACTTTCCGTAATCCAATATCTCACCCCGTTGCTTGAATGATTCCATGATGTCTTTCAGCTCGAAGATATAACGGGCTTTCTTGAGTCGTTCCAAAACATCTTCCTCTTGGGGAACGAGGGGCTTGCTTTGCAGTTGTTCTTTCTTGAGGTATACAAAGAAGCGGAACTGATCATCACGACGTGCCGTAATGGTGTCAGCCATACTTTTAATGTCATCAGGATGTTTCTCTCCTGTCCGTGAAGTCCATTTCTCCACATCGCGCTGTAATTGGCTATATGCCAACAGCATGGCCTGCTCCACCGTGGGCATAGTAACATCGGCATAGATATAGGTGGTGTCTATTTTGATGCTATTGATGCGTTTTGTCTGTGGATCTAAAGCACTTGCTGTAATTGTCAGCATGAAGGCTAGGTAAAGTATAAAACATCGTTTCATTTCTGACTGATATTTTTCGGGTTTGACTTACGATAGGGGGCAAACATATCGGCCACGTTGTGGGTGGGCACGTAGGGGTAGAGACGGGCCTGCACCGTTCCTTGCTGTTGGCCGATGACTTGGGCTGGCACGCGGATGGTGAGCACATGGTTATAGTTTTCCAGTTCGTTCACGGCCAGTACCAAGGCTTTGACCTCGCCTTCATTGCTGATGCCCTGCACACCGAAATATAACTCACAACCATGATCCTGACAGAAAGCAATCCATTGCTGTAAGGGCACATTGAATTCGGTCTTCTTGAAACCATAGCTCACTTGGGTAATATTGATAAGATAGCCCTGAGCAGCCTGGAGGCTGAGCATCATATTGGCCACTGTCTCCACAGGATGCCACTGGCTGGAGATTAACTGTCCATCCTGACGGTATAGACGATTGGAGATGCTCTTGTTGAGGTAGGTGGCATTGTCGAACGGGCGTGGTCGATTCAATACTGTGGGAATGGAGGTATGCTGTACATCGGCCATGAGGTTGTTTTCTGCCTCAATCTTGTTCTCGCCACTAATCAGCTCGTATTCCACAGGGAAATATACCTCTAACAATTTCTGCCCTTCACGACTCCATGTTGCCTGATAGTGGCTCTGGTCATAGCTATAGGCGAAATCATCAGTGGGCTGCAAATAATCAATCGTGGAGAGCTGGCCTTTGAGGAAATGGAACTCGTCATCGCGAGTCATCATATTAGCCGTCTTTGTCTGTGGAGGATAGCGCAGTTGCAGGAAGTAGCGCTCCAGGAAGTCGAGCACGGCTGTCTGTCCATGAGTACGCACATCATCGCTGAAGAGCTGTCGGCCCAAGTGGTCGATGGTTTCTGCCGTCTTATGGACAGTCAGACGAAGGCCTTCTGCCTCTGGATGACTATAGCCTTCGGGCAGCGAGCTTACATCTATTCGCAACACATTGGCCAGTCGCTCCAGTTCAGCTGTGCGAAAGGTCGGTTGTGCCATCATAGAAGGTAGGCATGCCAGACTCATTGTGATATATAGGAGCGCTCGTTTCATTTTTTAACTTTTAACGACGAGTTGTTTCAAATTCACCACTATTATCTATATAGTTCATTAAGAATGCTTCCTGCCGTTTCATCTCCATCGGAAGCTAATTCCTCCAATCTGAGATAAATCTTACGCAATGCATCCTGAGCTTTGGAGGAGCCGTTAGCACTTGCTGACCTTAATAGCTTGATACCATTCTTAACGTTAGTGGCTCCACTTCTTTTGGCCAGACGCATGCCAAGTATATACTGGGCTTCCACATCATTTTGTGAGGCTAACACTTCCAGTTCACTATCGCTCAAGTCAGATATAGAGACTGCCTTTTCTGTGGGTTGAGTTGTCTGAGTTGGTCCTGTGATTGCTCTTGGCCTGCCAGGTTTTGTTCGCTCTGGATAGGGAGGCATCACAATTGGAGTATCAATCCTCGTTTCCATTTTCTCTTTTTCCTCGTTACCGTCTATGATGGTTTTGCTACTTTTCGGCCAAAGCAGGATGACACAGACAAGAGCAGCTATGAGTGCTGAGCCACCTATAAGCCACCTGGAAATGTTCTTTTTGGGTTTGGGCTGAGGAGGTGGAACGATTTTAGTTGGATCGTCATTACCGGGATCTGACGACTGACCGTAGGTAAGCGTTGTATTTCCGATCTTCAGCTCGTCGCCCATCGCCAGCACCACTTGGTCGTCTATTTCCATGGGCTGACCATTGAGCAACACAGGGTGCTCGGCAGAAAGGGGACGAACCATGCATTTACTACTGCCGTCGCTCAGAAGCACCACATTGAGTTCCAGGTGTTCGCAGTCAGGAATGGAAATCTGATTGACACCCTCATGTAAGTCGATGCGCAACTGGTCGTAGTAGAGAGCACCCAGTGGAGCAGGTTTGGGTTCTTCCTGCTCCCTGAAGTCCACGGCCAGCTGCTTCTTACAGTTGGGGCAAGTAATCTTCTTTACAGCCTCGTGGCGGGAGTTCCTTATGTCGAGGATGACACCACATGACGGGCACTTGATGCGCAGTTCTTCAATCATAGCACTTAAACTGGTGACTATAGGGTGTGGAAATCCATATTGGACATATCGTCGTCGGCAGGACTATAGCCTGTTTCTTCGTTATTGGTAAACGTCAGGGGCTCACCCGTCTGCAAATCAATCACTTCGCCTTCGTCCATCTCACGATTATGATTCAGGTCAGTCATAACGAGATCTGCTATTCCGTCCTGATCGACATCGATGACGGCCACCCGCTGGCCATTGATATCCAGTTCCTGCACGGTGACAGTATTACCGTATTCTGTGGTCACATCGCCAAAACCAACAATACGCACATCGTTGTCATCGCTGGTCAGGTCTTCCCATGTTGTAACGTTGGGGGATGTATGCTCCTCGGCATTTCCAGTGGTTTCTTCTTCAGGGGTTGGGGCTATCCGCACATCATCGTCAGCAGGCTGAATGTTTTCTTCAATAGCATTGTTCTCTGCTACAAGCGGCTCATCAAATTTTGAGGCAGATTCATTGATGGCAGTAGCCGAATAAGCACGCTGTGCAAAGAGATCTCTGTCCTCGTCGGAAAGGGCATTCCACTCATCAGCAGTATATGTGCCATAGTAGTTTCCACGCCAGCAAAACACACCACCAGGGCCACCTGCTGCGGCACGTCCGGCAGCAAAGGCTTCGCTGAAGCTCATATCATCACTTACAGTAATAATATGTGTTCCAGCTCCAGGTGTAAGATGCGAATGACCTTCATCCAACTCATCATCATCGTCGTCATCCGACATGTCTTCATTGTGAGCAGCCATTGACTGTACTGCATACATTGTTCCTGCTCCCATCATAATGCCAGTCATTCCACCTATGGTTACCGGCTTCCATGTTTCTTTTAAGTTCTTCATTGTCGTAATGGTTTTAATGATTTAACGAGTGCAAATGTCGGCATTATTTTCTCTCGCGCCAAATATTCTAAGTCTTATTCCATAAAATAGTGGGATTAAAGTATGAACTGTGTCTTGCAGTAAGGACAATGGTCGTTTTGGGCTAAAATGTTATAGGGTTGGTCACCAAGGAAACGGTGACAATGTGGACATACATAGTCACGTTGGAACTGCTGTTTGAGTTCTTGCGTTCGTTGTGGCACTCGTTCGGCATTGCGCCATGCCTTGATGGTGAAACCCAACGAGATGAGGATGGCCACAGCATAGAGTACGATATACCAAAAGCTCCGACCTCCCGTTGCGATACTAAGGGCGATGGCAACCATCGTGATAAGTCCTGTAATTGAGCGAAGGCTATTGAAGCGTCCTACTGCAATTTGCAAATCCATGCGCTGACGCTCATACTCGTTCCATACCTTTTCCAATGGACGGATGTCGGCAGGAGCAATACTAAGCACATTGGCCCAACTGAGCACATAGTGCGTTGTTCCCAATTCGATATGGTCGGCTTGCGATACACCCTTAGACTGTATCTCTCGTCCGTTTACGAAAGTATGGTTGTTGATGTCAAGGTTTTCCAACCGCATGCCCTTAGAGGTAACGGTCAGCTTTACATGCTGAGTGCCAACTGTTGTTGGCACGCTGCCAGCCTTACCGCATAGAACCTCTTTGCCATCAGCAGCCAATCTCAGCTGACCAGTATTGGTGTCTCTTCCTATAATGATTTCCATAGTTGTTCCTATTCGTGCGATTTATTCTGTTCGTTGTTGGGACTCTTTATCATTAACTCCTTCATACGGCGGAGTGCTTCTTTGGAGATACTAACCTGAAAAGCGAAATGGTCGTAGTCGGAAAGAATCAGTTGTTGCTTGAGTACATTGATGGAATATACATAATCCATATTAATGATGAACCGCTTACCTATGCGCATGAAGTGATTGCCAGCTTCACCCGTCTGTGCTGCCAGCGCACGCTCCATCTCCCCTAAGTTCATGCAGACGGAGGCCCGCAACTTATTGACCATAATAATATCGGTATAGTTACCGTCGGCCTCGAAATATACAATCTTCGATACCTCTATGCGCTGCAACTCATCGCGTGAATTAAAAAACACATACATAGTTTCCAGTTATTATAAGGTACGACATCAAAGCGTCATAAAACACTTTCTTCTGTACTTGATTCCTCGTCCCTCATCCCTCATGGGTGGGTTTTCGGTTGGTAGGCGTTGCAAAGATAATCATTTTTTAGAATTATACAAATAATTTAAGGGAAAATTTTAAAAAAAGTTCTCCACAAGCCTTCTTGGCTCACCATTATAGTAAAGATGTCCAAAAGGGCGAGGAGGACTTCGTACAATAGAAGGAGCAATTGCATTTGCCAGTTGAATTCGCGTCGCGTTAATTATTGCAAAGTTGTGTTAAAGGGGCAGCTGCCTCCTTTTTCAAACGAGCGAGCCGCTATTTTCATTTAGCAGGGCGCTAATTTCAACGAGCGACGTGCTTGTTTTGTTTTGCTGCGTCCTATTTTATAAAAACCGAAAAAGGTGGCCTCTTTGGGGTAAAAAGATGCCTTCTTTGGGGCCAAAAGGTGCCTTCTCTAAGGCCAAGAAACGGCATCTTTTTTGTTGTATCTACGCGCGCGCGTATGCGCGCGCACACTTAAAATTTTTCAATAAAAAATCTGCACTTCTGTTACAGTTCGTTGTAAACTACTGCCTGACAACGAGTTAGATAGGTGCAGATATGGTGACAATAGTGACAGATATTCTGAAATATGGCATAAAAAGCTGCATTTTTTTGAAGAAAAACTATCAAAAAAGATAAAAAACGTGCAAAACTGGGGTGAAGAACAGCAAAATTTCCCTGTTTTTACCCCCAAAATCGGTCTTTTGGGGCAGGAATGAAGCAGAAGAACACAAAAATTCAACAAAAAACAGAAAAAAACGACAAAAAAATGAATAAATGTCTTTATGGGTATTCGCGGATGCGGAGAATGCGGACATCATCTACGGGACGGTCGTAGTCGTCGGTGAAGACCTGCTGGATGCGCTTCAGCACGTCGAGACCTTCGGTGACTTCGCCAAAGACGGTGTATTGGCCGTCTAAGTGGGGAGCTCCACCGATCTTGCGATAGAGGTCCTGCAGCTCGGGCGTCATCGTGACACGATGCTGGGTCATGGCGTCGAGACGCTCGCCTATCGTCTGCAGCTCGGAAGAGGAGAAGGTGGTGCCCCACACGATGTAGAACTGGCAACCACTGGAGCGACGCTCGGGATTGACATCGTCGCCCTCACGGGCCATAGCCAGCGCACCCCGACGATGAGGATGCAGCAGGTGGCCGTCGCTGTCGAAGAGCTCTGCCTCAATGGTATAGCCCACCTCGCCGTCGCCCAACGTGGCCCCAGGCTCTGCGTGGCGACTGTCGGGGTCGCCACCCTGAATCATGAAGTTCTTGATGACACGATGGAAGAGCAGCGAGTCGTAGAAATGCTCGTTGGCCAGGCGCAGGAAGTTGTCGCGATGCAGAGGGGTGTCGTCGTAGAGTGTCAGGAGGATGTTGCCCTCGGTCGTTTCCATCAATACTTGCTTGCGCTGCCCCATCACCGGCATGATGACGGACAGCGCAAGCAGTAGGATAAAGGTTCTCAGATGGTTCATGCTATCAGGATATCAACGCTTGTAGCACTCGAAGATGGTGCTGACCATCTCCTTAGGCAGCTTGGGCGTGAGCAGGCTGGCAATCCACACCACGGGGAAGCCGCCCAGCATGGCGATGGCTCCACAGTTGATGGGGTTGATGGGGTTGCCTAAGAGCATGTTCACTACCGTGAGACCTACGCCCCAGATGAAGCAGGCCCAGACGCTGATGCGGGTGACGCCACGCCAGTAGAGGCCGAGCATGAACGGAGCCAGGAAGGCACCTGCCAGAGCGCCCCACGAGATGCCCATGAGCTGGGCGATGAACGTTGGCGGATTGAGTGCGATGAGCAACGAGATGGCAATAAAGAACATGATGAGCACACGCATGACGACGACCTTGCGGCGTTCTATCTTCTCGGCCACGATATCGTCGATGCTACCCTCCTCCACCTCGCCAGGCAGCGACTTCTTGTCGCGATAGATGAGGTCGAGGGTCATCGTAGAACTGGACGTGAGCACCAGCGAGGCCAGCGTGGACATGGATGCCGACAGCACGAGCAACACTACAAGAGCGATGAGCACGTCGGGCAGGGTGTTAAGCATAGCAGGCACGATGCTGTCGAAGGCTATCTTTCCATCGACGACAACGGGGTCGTAGAGACGGCCGAAGCCTCCAAGGAAGTAGCAACCGCCAGCCACGATGAAGGCGAAGATGGTAGAGATGATGGTGCCACGCTTGATGGCGCTCTCATCGGTAATGCTGTAGAACTTGCCCACCATCTGAGGCAGTCCCATCGTGCCCAGCGAGGTAAGGATGACCACTCCCAGCAGGCCCCACGGGTCGGGGCCGAACCACGAGGCGAAGACGCCTGTTCCCTGTTCTGCGCTATCGGCAGGAATGGTGGCCAGCTTGCTGACGGCCTCGCCAAGTCCGCCCTGTGCAGCCAGCACGGCAGCAATGACGGCGATGATGCCAAAGAGCATGATGATGCCTTGTATGAAATCGTTCATGGCCGTCGCCTTGTAGCCGCCCAGGATGACATAGACGGCCGTGAGGACGGCCATAATGATGACGCAATACTCATAGGGAATGCCGAAGCCCATCTCGAAGAGCGTGGAGATGCCCTTATAGACGCCTGCAGTATAGGGAATGAGGAATACGAAGGCGATGATGGAGGCGGCAACGCGCAGTCCCTGGTCGTTGAAACGGGTGCCGAAGAAGTCGGGCATGGTGCGACTCTCGATGTGCTGCGTCATCAGCTTCGTCCGTTTACCCAGAATGAGCCAGGCCAAGAGTGAGCCGATGACGGCATTGCCGATGCCTATCCAAGCCGAGGAGAGGCCATATTTCCATCCGAACTGTCCGGCATAGCCCACGAAGACCACTGCCGAGAAATAGCTGGTACCAAAGGCGAAAGCCGTGAGCCAGGGACCTACGGCACGTCCGCCCAACACGAATCCGTCAACACTGCTGGCCTGCTTGCGGGTGTAGAGACCCACGCCAATCATCACGGCCAGGAAGATGACGGTCAAAAGAACTTTTATTACCATATTCTGAATTACGATTTTTGAATTTAGAATTTAGAGGTATTCTCGCTTCGCTGCGAGTATGATGTAGGAAGTTTGATGTATTACTTCTTACATGCTACTTCCTACTCGCCAAGGCGACACCTCATCATTCTTACTTCTTAATTCTTAACTCTTTAGAACGCTACTTGTACTTGGGCCTGAAGCCAGTTATAATCATTCGTACTGATGTTCTCGCCACAGAGACAGCGGGTGTATTGCAGCTGCAGACGGCACTTCTTAAAGAACCAATACTGAAGGCCAAGTGTCAGGTTGGTCTGATCCCAGCCATCGACCTTCGTATTGCGGTCGTAGGTCTCGCCACTGGCCACGATATCGAGGGCACCTGCCACGGGGATGCACGTCGTGACATAGCCGCCACGCGAGCCCACGTCGCCATCCTCGCCACCCAGCCACTCAGCACGGATGCTGGCAGGACGGGCTTCCTTATACTGACCAGGCGAATAGGACTCTGTCTTATACTCCACACCGGCACTATAGCGGTTGCGCTTGTAGTTGTCGCCCACGTTGATGGTAGGGTTCCAGGCAGCCTTGCCCACAGCACAGCCCGTACCCAGATAGCCCGAGGCCACCAGGCGCAGACCGGCCATCGGCTTCACCTCTAACTTGGCAATGAAGTCCTTCTGGTTGTTCAGATCCTTGCGGTTGATGCCCTGACCACTCATCAAGGCCAGTGCATAGTGCAGCTTGTCGTTCAGCAGGTCGCCGAAGACCTCCACACCCATGTCGCGGCCATAGTTCACGCCGTTCAGGGGATCTGGACCCTCGCCAGCCAGATAGAGCACGGCCTGCGAATAGACATCGATGAGCTCTAACTGCGTAGGCGACATGGGGTTCTCCATCGTGTAGGAGTGCTTGAACTGTCCCATACGCACGGTCAGCGCCTTGTCGTTGCTGATGCGATAGTCGGTATAATACTCCTGCACCACGCTCGAGAAGTCGTGCATGAACATGAACGACCAGCGATCGGTGATGCGGGCCTTTGCCCAAAGCAAAGTGCGCTTAAGATTGTAACTGTTGGTCTTTGTGTCGTTCTGGTCCTGATAGCTCCAGCCTCCCTGGGCATAGCCGTTCAGAGTGATGCGACTGGTAAAGTCCTTTGTCCAGTCAATACCAGATGAGTTTTGCCCCATTGCGGCAACGCTACTAAACACTGCCAGTCCTGCTGCCAGTGTCCTGAAAATGCAAGTCTTTTGTTTCATTTTGTCATCAATTTGAAAGAATTTTAGTTCTTGCGGCTGCAAAGGTACGAATAAACGAGCAAAATGCCAAAGAAATGTTTAAAATCTTTGGCATTTTGCAACAAAAGATGACTCATTTTCAGCCTTTACGTGCGTTGGGGCAGTATTGGCAGAGGAAATCATAGACAAAATCGAAGTCCTCGTCGGCAACATAGACGCGATTGCGGCTCAACAGCCCGTTCACCTTGATGAGGTGCATCCATCGGCGAGGAACCAGACGTCGCACGCTGTCGAAGCGAGTAGTCATCGACGTGCGATTGGCAACAAGGATTCCCATGCCTACCATACTCAACTTACCAGTGGCAGCTCCTCCCAGAGCGGTGAGCTTGCCAATGGCACGGGCCTTGTCCTCCGTGCCGGGCAGCTGCTTGTGCACCACCTCTTTCTCGTCCATGATGAAAAGTACGGAATACTTCCACCCGTAGTGCCAGGCCACGAAGAAGTAGGCTATATACCCCAATACCAAGAATACGCCTATGAGTATCAGGAAAGGGTAAGTGATGCCCCACACATCGGAGAGCTTGAGATGGCCCTCGCAGCTGCCCAGCAGCAGAACGAAGAGCCACACAATGCCGAAGCTGATGACCAGCACCCAATAGACATCGAACAGGATGCTGGGGTTCTTGAGCATAGGCACGTCGAACACCCAGCGGTACTTCCCGTCAGGACAAAGCACGGGGTGGGTATAGCGCACGTCGCGATACTTCGATTGCCTTTTTTTCTGCTGCTTGGCCATCTCGTCTGAGGTACGGGCTATGCGAACGGATTCTCCGTGGGATAGTAGTCACCCTTCGGGAAGTTGTAGTCGATCTCGTCAACGGGGATGCCCATGTATTTCAGCACTTCCCACAAGTACTTACCTGCATGCTCGAACATCACGGCAGCATGGTGCGGGTAGTGCTTCTCGATGAGGACGTGACGATAGAAGCGACTCATATTCTTGATGCCGAAGGTGCCGATGCTGCCAAACGAGCGGGTGGGCACGGGCAATATCTCGCCTTGGGCAATGTAAGCACGCAGCTTGGTGTCGGCGGTGCTCTGCAGGCGATAGACCGTAGCCTTGCCAGGCTTCAGGTCGCCCTCCAAAGTGCCGTTAGTCACCTCTACAGGCAGGGCACGAGCCATGATACGCTGGAAGCACATCTGGCAGTTGCAGACCTTGCTGGAAGCAGTATTGCCGCAGTGGAAGCCCATGAAAATCTCTTTCTCAGTGTAAGAGTCGCACTCGAACTTCTTGCCCTTGATGCTCTCCTCGAACATGTCGCGGGGCACGGAGTTGTTGATGTCGAGCAGCGTCACGGCATCCTGAGTGATGCAGGTGCCGATGAACTCCGACAGGGCGCCATAGATGTCCACCTCGCAGGCAACGGGAATGCCACGGCCCGTCAGACGACTGTTCACATAGCAGGGCACGAAACCGAACATAGTCTGGAAGGCAGGCCAGCACTTGTTGGCCATAGCCACGAACTGGCGGCTGCCCTTGTGGCCCTCAATCCAGTCGCAGAGCGTCAGCTCGTACTGGGCCAGCTTCGGTAGCACACTGGGAATCTTGTTGCCGGTGCCCAGCTCTGCGGCCATGTCCTTCACCACATCGTCGATGCGCGGGTCACCCTGGTGCTTCTGGAAAGCTTCGAGCAAGTCGAGCTCAGAGTTCTCCTCTATCTCCACATCGAGGTCGTAGAGTGCACGGATAGGAGCATTGCAGGCCAGGAAGTTGTTGGGACGCGGACCGAAGCTGATAATCTTCAGGTTCTGCAGGCCTACGATGGCGCGGGCCATAGGCACGAACTCATGGATCATCTCAGCACACTGGGCGGCATCGCCGACGGGCTCCTCGGGTATGTAGGCCCGTGTCCTGCGCAGGCTCAGGGCCTGGCTGGCGTTCAGCATGCCGCAGTAGGCATCGCCACGGCCGTCGACGAGGTCGTTCTGAGTCTCTTCGGCAGCAGCGCAGAACATCGTCGGGCCCTGGAACCAGTCGGCAATCATCGTCTCGCTGATCTCAGGTCCGAAGTTGCCAAGATAGACGCAGAGGGCGTTGCAGCCGGCCTTCTTCACGTCCTCCAGTGCCTGCTGGGCGTGGATTTCGCTTTCGACGATGCAGATGGGGCACTCGTAGATGCCTTCCTTGCCAAATTTCTTTTCATACTCGGCGATGACAGCCTTGCGGCGGTTCACTGCCAACGACTCGGGAAAACAGTCGCGGCTCACGGCCACGATACCGATTTTAATTACAGGTACATTGTTCATATTATAAAGAATTAATCGCTGCAAAGATACAGAAAAGCGGGCAAACTGCCAAACAATTTGCCGCTTTTTTCTAGTCTTCAATCTTGCAGGATGATTCCGCCATCGGGCTGAATCACCACCTTGGCCTTGCCCTTCTTGTCGGTCTTCAGGGTGGTGAGCGTGGGCTGACCCGTCTTGGCATCATCGACGTAGTACTTCAACTGAGAGCCGGCAGACCAGAACTTGGTGAGGTCGAGGGTGAGCTTCAACGGCTCCTTCAGGGCATTGAGGCCGACCACGTACCAGTTGTCACCATGGCGACGTGCCAGCACGACATAGCGGCCAGGATAGCCGTCGATGAAGCGGGTCTCGTCCCAGGTGGTAGGCACAGCCTTCAGCCAATCGACTTCAAATTGAGGAAGCTCGTTCTCCGTAAGGTTGTTGGGCTGGATGGCGATGCACTGTATGGACGTTTGGTTGGTGATGGCAGAGGCCATCTCGAAGATGTCGGTGGTATAACGACGATGACGGCTCTTGTTATCGCGCGACAGATACTTGTTCATAATGGTGCCACCCCAGTCCATCGTGCCCACGGCATTGCGGATGAAAGGATGCATGCAGAGCTCGAAGGCCTCGCTCCTGGCATGTCCCTCAGAGAAATAGACATTCTCGGAGGCCAGTACAGCCTCGGAGGCAACATAGTTGGGATACATCATTTCCCAGCCGCGAGGGATGGTACAGCCGTGGAAAATGACCTGCAACCCATAGCGGTTGGCATCGAAGAGGATGTCCTCGTAGAGCTGCATGGTGCATTGCTTGTCGCCACCGAAGAAATCGACCTTAATGCCTTTCACGCCAATCTTCTGCAGCCAAGCCATCTCCTTGTCGCGGGCAATGGCCGTTGACATGCAGTCGCGTGGTGTCTGCGGAGCGTCGTTCTCATAGCCGTTGGAGTTGTACCACATCATCAGCGAGACGCCCTTCGACTGGGCATATTTCGACAGCTCCTCAATACGATCGCGACCTATGCGCTGGTCCCACCAGTTATCTACGAGACAGTACTCGTAGCCCATTTTCGAGGCCAGGTCAATGAACTGCACCTGATCGTCGTAGTTAATGGAGTTATCCTGCCAGACGAGCCACGACCACGTGTAGCGCCCTGGCTTGTACTTTTGCGAGGATTCATACTTCGGCGAAACCACATCGTAGGGGATGGTGGTCTCGACGATGGGCTTCAGCGAGGCACCAAGGGTAATGGTGCGCCAAGGGGTGCTGTATGGCAAGGGGATGCCAGCCTCAGCCGAGCCGATGCCGTTGTTCTCGCCAGCCTGCGGGAAGGCGATGGTATAGCCAGTCTCGGGATTGTAGTCGCTCAGGTGAGAGCCCACGTAGCTGCCGTCAACACCCGTTTCAGAGACGAGCACCCAAGCATTGTCGGTATCATTTACCGGCACACGGAACAGGCAAGGGAAGGTATAGCCCTGAGAGAAGCGCGACTTCTTAGCCATCGGAGCATCAGCCTCGTAGTCCTCCTCGTAGCTGGGCTTCGTGCGCTCCCAGCCCGTCATAGGACCTATCTGCGGACAGAGGAACGTGGTAGTGTTCTCAGGGAAACGGAACGAGCTGACTTCACGACGGATGACGCCACACTTGGGATTCTCGCCAGGACGTGCAATCTCGTAACGGTAGGCAATGTCGTTGCCCGTCACATAGAATACCACCGTCATTTCCTGTCCCTTGGCATTCTTAAAGGGCACGCTGTAGCGCGCGACGGCCTTGCCGTAAGCCGAGTGCTTGATGACCTTCCGTTTCAAGTTGGTACGGCTGTCCATCATCGTCATCTTCTGCTGGCCCATCGTCAGGCCCTGCGTAAAGTCGCCAAAGTCAGCCTCAAAACCTAAGCGTGAGGGCTCCATGACCTGCACCCCGTCGTAGCTGACGGAGTAGGTAGCCAGTCCGCCTTCGTCGCTCACCGTTATTTCAATCCTGTTGTTGACCGAGGGTAACGTGACCTCTCGTGCTGAAACCGTCAGGGACAGCATTGCCAGCAGCCCTAACATCATTCCCTTTGTTTTGTCCATAGTTTAGTATATTTAAATCAATTTTGCTGCAAAGATACAAAAAAAACACTAATCACCAATCATCTTTCACCTTTTTTTTCGTACCTTTGCATCCCCAAAGGTACGAAAACGTGCGATAACTAAAGGTATGAGGCATTTTAAGACATTCTTCCAACTGACAGTCCTGCTACTAGCAGGACTTGCTATAAGTATGCCTGCCCATGGGCAGACCAACAGTGACGATGAGGACATCTGGCGACAGGTGAACCTGAGCGAAGTAGATTTCCAGAAATCGAAGAACTACTGCCTGCGCATCTACGGCTACTACCGCTATGTGGACGACGGCATCATCTACATCTCCGACCGCCAGCATAAGCTCTACCGAGTGTATGAAGGCATCTGCGAGCTCGACGTGCGCTACGACAAGGACGAGGACGAAGGCGCCGAGGTTATCGTGGGGCGCGACCTGGTACATCCCGAAGAGCCGGGCAAGTTCATGGAGTTCTACGAACTGAAGCCTTATACTTTTCTGGAGAAAGCACGCCGTCTGCCGAAGAAATACACGATGGAAGCATCTGGCGACACCACCCGTGTCTATGCGAAGACAGGACTGGCAGGCATTGCCGTCAGGGATGTTGCCCGTCAGGAGCTGCGCATGGACTACAACGCCATTGCCCCTGATACCCTCTTTACAGTAAACATCGTCATTGCCAGTGCCCGCCTGAAGAACGTGCATGCCAATGCCGTCTATCAGTTGGAAGACGAGGCCGTGGAATATGTGCCGCAGGGCAACTTGAAGCGCATCACCTTCGATGGCGACATCGACATGAAGGTTCTCGGCTCGACGGAAGTCTTCCGCGAGAACACCGAGCTGTATGTGGATAGCGTGGTCTATCTGACCAAGGACGAATACAAGGCCAGCAAACGACAGCCCAAGAAACAGCGCCTGGAGGCCACCGGCTACACCCTACAGGACATTGACCGCCTGAAGCAGAAGCTGGGCGTGCCCCCGCTGAGCAATGCCGTGCTGGAGAAGATAGAAGACCAGCGCGACTGGGACGACCAGTATGAGCAGTGGAAGCTGACTGACAAAACAGTGAAAAGCATCAACAAAAAGAACGAATACAAATAATTCTACAACAATGAAAACAAGCAAGAAACTATTTGCAGCCCTGCTGTTTGGCTGCATCGCCATGCCTACCATGGCAACGGAAGTATCTGACACGCTGGTCATCGAAGATGCCAACAAAGTGAGAATTGAAACGCGCGACACCGTGCAGCGCATCGTCATCAGCGGAATGAAGAAAGACCCCGATTTCCACTACGTGCAGCGCATCAGCATCCCTGACACGTCAGCCGTGCGCCGCTCGGTCAGGAACATCCACGATTTCAACAAGATTATCCTCCAGAAGAAAGGCAAGGACAGCAAATGGGACCATTCCTGGCACTTCAACATCGGTCTGAACGCCATGCTCGACACCCCCGACGAATACGACTTCAAGGTGTGGCCCTCGTTCGAGGTTGGCTTCGGCATTACTCACGACTGGCACCCCTATGGCAAGCAGAACCAGTGGAGCATCGGCTGGGGCCTCAACTGGCGCGGTTACAACATGGCAGACGACACCCATTGGACAAAGGTTGGCGACATGATGACGCTTACGGACTATGCCCCAGGACAGACCGAGACACAGACCAGCTTGCAGACCTTCAGCCTGCAGGTGCCTCTGCTCTATACCCACTATTTCGACAAAGATCAGGACTGGGGCATCACCCTGGGTGCCATCGTGAACTGGAATGTCTTTGCCGTAGGCCAGCGCGAGTATGAGTTCCTGGGCGAAGAATACGAGGTGACCACCAAGAAGATAGGCCAGCGCCCCTTCACCGTAGAGGGAATGGTGCAGCTGCACACATCGTGGCTTCCTTCCATCTATTGCAAGTACTGCCCCATGACTTTCTTCAAGGACGACCGCGGCCCGAAGATGCACCAGCTCACCTTCGGTATCTGCCTCTAACCTCCTAAAAAACATGGAACAGACAGAACGTATCAGACAGATGGAGGCACGGCTCGACCGTGCCTCAGCTGCCGTGATGGACCTCTCGGCCGCCCTCGACAGGTACGAAGAAGTGCAGGAGGCCATAGCCATCCTCGACCAGTACTACGGTAGCGACGAGTGGAAACAAGACTATGCCGACGACGAGGCCGGGCTATTACCACCCGGCCTCAAACGCGGCGTACTCTCAGAAGATGCGGTGTGGAACCTGCTCTCCGACAGTCGCGAACTGAAAGAGCGTCTTCGCAACTTCGCTTAATACGCCGTCTTATCTTCTTTTTCCTGCCATAGCAGGAAAGAGTGCAGTGCCTCGTCACGCAACAGCGGGACGAGAGGGACAGTACGCTCTTTCAGCGGACGGTCAAGCTCCTCGTAAATGCTTCACGCATAAACTGCCTGTCTTGCTCCGTAATCCGCATTGTCTTTTTACTTTTTACTTTTTCACCTTTTCAGCAATGATCTCGGCCATGCGGCGTGCACCCTTGGCATCGGGATGTATGCCGTCGTCAAGCATCTTGTCGCCGTCGTTGGCATAGAGGGTGTGCAAGTCAATCACCTCTAACCCGTACTTGGCTGCCACCTCCTGCTGAATGGGGATGATGTTGTTCACGATGACCGAGTCGTTGATGTTCCACGTCGATTTGAAAGCAGGAATGGGCGTGCAGAGATAGATTTGAGGTTTGGGGCTTGTGGTTTGAGATGCGACGGCTTTCTTAGCCTTCTTTGTTTTCTTCACGGGCTGAGCCAGGTCGGGTCGCAGCGTAAGGATCATCTGCTCCAAGTCCTGCTTGAACTCAGCGCCGTAGCGCCAGTTCTCGGGTTTCGAGTCGTTGGTGCCCAGCTTGATGACGACGATGTCGGGCTTGAAAGCCTGTGCGTCGGCCCATGCCATCTCCTTCATATAGGGATAGTCGCCCTTGTTCAGCATAGTGCGTGCTGAAACGCCGAAGTTCTTCACCCAGTAGCCATCGCCCAGCATCTTCTGCAGCTGAGCAGGATAGCCATTGGCAGGTGCCAGGTCGATGCCGTGGCCGTCGGTGATGCTGTTGCCGATACATGCCACACGCACGGCGTCGGGCTTCGGTTTCTGTCGTGCATCGAGCCATTTGCCCAGCGTGGCCAGCATCTCGTCGCGATAGGAGAACCAAGGGCCGAAGCCATAGCCGTGACCACCGCTGGGATAGACCAGCATGGCGCACTCGTTGCCGGCATTCCTCATGGCTGTGTAGTAGGCCAGGCCGTTAGTCACAGGCGGCACCAGGTTGTCGTCGCTCGACATGATAATGATGGCAGGGGGCGTGAGATGCCGGCGCACAGCCTTATCGGTCGAGAATGCACGCACCATGGCAGGGTCTTTCTGGTCTTCGCCGAGGAAGTTACGGCATGACCACACGTGGCTCACGCGCTCGTCCATCGAGATGACAGGATAGAACAGGATGGAGAAGTCGGGGCGCACCTCGAAGGGCGAATGTGTGGAGATGACCGATGCCAGGTGTCCGCCAGCCGAGAAGCCCATGATGCCCACGTCGTGCGGGTTGATGCCCCACACCTGTGCCGAGTCGCGCACAATGCGGAAGCCCTTTTCTACGTCGCTGATGGGAATGGTGCGGTCGCCATTCGGCAGCCGGTAGTTCACCACAAAATAGGCTATACCGCGCTCGTTCAGCCAGCCGGAAGCCATCGTTCCCTCGTGGGTGTTCGACAGCATCGAGTAGCCGCCTCCCGGAATGCCCACGATGGCCTTGCCCGAGGGGTTCACAGGCAGGAAACACACCATCTGCGCCTTCCCGTCGTCGGTCAGGTCGAGCGTAAACTTCTTTGCCGTCGCAGCCGAGTTCTCTTGCGCGGCAGGGCGTTGCCATTGTGCCTGCACACCCGTTACCAGGAGCAGCAGCACCAGCGTCATCACATGCCTTAACAGGCCTTTCACATTGACTTTTTCCATGTTCTTACTTTTTTGTGTTAATTGTTTTGCCGACAAAGGTACGAATAAGTGAGAACAATACAAAACAAAAAACCGATTTTTTTTGTTTTTATTGTCGAACGGAAGTATCTTCGACCAAAGGTCAGAGGTACGAGCAAGTGAGCGAACTGCCAAATTTATAGCCATTTCCATTTTTCGAGCAATATTGTTATGTTTCCCTAATTCTTGTTACCTAGTGTTAATGGGGAAGCGGCCTGCTTTTTTAAACGAGCGACCCGCTAATTTCATCGAGGAGCGCGCTAATTTCGACGAGCGGCGTGCTAATTTCAGTGAGCTGCCTGCTATCCTGAAACACCGTGCAACCATTGTGCCTGTGCGCTCTCGGAGTGCGAGCTAGCTTGGCCTTCGCTGAGCCGCCGCCGATGGTCGCTGTTGCATCCTGATTGCGACAGCAAAGTTAGGCATAAATATTCATGTATGC
>CAJOFE010000014.1:35419-156302 GCA_905233825.1 uncultured Prevotella sp.
GTATATATTTATAGAATTATTTTTTATTAGATATATGATATATCATAAACTAACACTTCTTTTTCTTCTTTTTCTTCTATAACGTTTTGTTTTGTCTGATAAATTCCGTATCTTTGCCAACAAGTTGGCGATTTTCACGCCGTGAGGCGTTAAAGTTCATGTTTAGAAAAAAAACTCCAAAAAGACTTGCAGTTTTGCTTATTTTTTTGTAACTTTGCATCGCAATAGATGATTGCAAGTGATGCGCATACAAAACCTAATAACAACACATTAATAATAATGATGAAACGAATTTACTTAGCAGTCCTGCTGGCATGCACAGCCCTGACGGCAGGAGCACAGACGCCAGGATTCCCCGGAGGCTTCGGTCCCCGTCAGAACCAGGAGAACGAAAGTAAGCCCTTCACACTGAAGAACGGCGACGTGACGATGGTCGTCGATGCCGGAAGGGGCGGAAAGATCATGTCGCTGAAGTATCAGGACAAGGAGGTGCTGTCGCAGTCGCGCTTCCCCGAGAGTTTCGGCAGCACGTTCTGGACCAGTCCGCAGAAGGAATGGAACTGGCCGCCAGTGCAGGAGTTCGACAAGGGCGACTATACCGTGGAGCGTCAGGACGAGGGCCGACTGACCATCAGCAGCCCCGTGTCGCAGCGTCTGGGCATGAGTGTGGGTAAGGACATCGTGGCCGACAAGGGCAACGGCTCCTTCGTCATCAGCTACTCCATCAAGAACGAGGGCAGCGAAGCGCGCCGCGTGGCCCCCTGGGAGATATCGCGCGTGACAAACGGCGACGGAATCATCTTCTTCGAGCCTGTGGATAGCATCTGGCCTGCCGGACTGATGAACTTCGAAGCAGCCAACGGTGCTGCGTGGTACAAGACCGACGAGGCACAGCAGAACCGCAAGGTGAACGCCGACGGTCGCGGCTGGCTGGCCTATTACGCCGACGGTATGCTGCTGGTGAAGCTGTTCCCCGACCTGAAGGCCGACGAGCCCGCTCCCGGCGAGGCCGAGGTGCAGGTATATGTGAACCGCGGCAAGAGCTACATCGAGCTGGAGAGCCAGGGTGCCTACACGCTGTTGCAGCCCGGCGAGAAGCTCTCATGGAACGTCCGCTGGTACCTGCTGCCTGCTCCCGACTCCTCGAAGGAGGCCTTGTTGAAACAAGTCAAGGGGCTTATCCATTAATACCTATTTTATATACCAACATGAAACAAAACGTAATGCGTGTCGGCATTGTCGGCACGGGATGGATTGCCGAGAAGGCGGCCATCACACTTAACGGACTGACGGAGTGCGAGGCCTATGCCGTGGGCTCGCGAGCGAAGGATACAGCTGAGGCATTCGCCAGGAAATGGAACATCGGGAAGGCCTACGGCTCCTACTTCGAGCTGATTACCGACCCCGACGTGGATCTCGTCTATGTGGGCACACCCCATTCGCATCACTACGACGTGACGCGCGAGGCTATCCTCGCCGGAAAGCCCTGCCTCGTAGAGAAAGCCTTCATGGCCAACGCACGGCAGACGAAGGAGATACTCGACTTGGCCCACGAGTTCGGTATCTTCGTGGCCGAAGCCATCTGGACGCGCTACCAGCCTGCTGTGGGCATCGTGCGCAAGCTCATTGCCGACGGACACATAGGCACGCCACACCTCATCACCGCCACCTTAGGCTACTCCATGGGCAACAAGGAGCGCATCATGCGCCCTGACCTCTGCGGCGGTGCCCTGCTCGACCTCGGTGTCTATGCGCTGAACTTCGTCAGGATGTTCACCGACAGCGACATTACAAGCATCGACGGCACCTGCGTGAAGTCGGATACCGGCATGGACCTGACTAACGCCATGACCATCATCCTCAGCGACGGCATACTGGCCAACGTGCAGTCGTCGGCACAGTGCGTGGGCGACAACATCGGCGTCATCGCCGGCACCGAGGGCAACCTCATCATCGACAACATCAACAACCCGCAGACGATTACCGTCAACGGCCCCGACCGCACCTACGTGGAGACCATCCGCGTGCCGCAGCAGATCACAGGCTACGAATACCAATTCCTGGCCTGTCGCCAGGCACTCATCGACGGACTGACGGAGCCCCGCGAGATGCCGCACCAGGAGACGCTCTACATCATGCAGCTCATGGACGACCTGCGCCGGAAGTGGGACGTGCGCTATCCAATGGACTAAAAACCAAACGCGAATAACAATGAAAAAGACAATGATTCTTGCAAGTTGCTGCCTCCTAGCACTGAGCAGCCTTGCACAACAGCAGTTGGGCCAGCGGCCCAGAGTACAGTCGCCCGTAGTGAACCAGGACGGCACGGTGACCTTCAGCTTCTACGACCCGACGGCACAGTCGGTCAGCGTGAACGGCGACTTCGAGGAGATACGCAACAAGCGCCTCGACATGACCAAGCAGGACAACGGCGTGTGGACGGTGACCACGCAGCCGCTCAATCCTGAGCTCTACTCATACTCGCTCACAGTGGACGGACAGCGGCTCATCGACCCTGCCAACAGCTACGTGAACCGCGACATCTCGACGCTCTCCAACATCTTCATCGTGTCGAAGAGCAACGACGACAAGGGACATCTCTACTCGGTGAACAACGTGCCCCACGGCATGCTCTCACGGGTGTGGTACGACAGCCCCACACTGGGCACACAGCGCCGCATGACCATCTATCTGCCACCCACCTACGACGGCAAGAAGCGCTTCCCCGTGATGTACCTGCTGCACGGTCATGGTGGCGACGAGACGGCTTGGGGCGACCTGGGACGTACGTCGCAGATCATGGATAACCTCATCGCAGAAGGCAAATGCGTGCCGATGATTGTGGTGATGCCTAACGGCAACCCGACGTGCGATGCCGCTCCCGGCTGGTGGCACGAGGGCATGTACACCCCCGACGGCAACGCCTTCAACCAGCGCGGTGCGAAAGCCACGATGGAAGAGAGCTTCATGGACATCGTCAAGTTCGTCGATAGCCACTATATGACCATCGCCAAGCGCGAAGGCCGTGCCGTGACGGGACTGTCGATGGGCGGCGGCCATACGTTCGGTATCTCACGGCTCTATCCCGAGACCTTCGACTACTACGGCCTGCAGTCGGCAGCCTGCCGCATGCCCCGTGAGATTCAGCCCAACACGCCCAACTCGAGGCTCAACGAGGATTTCGACGGGCAGATGAAGCGCCTCTTCGACTCGAAGCCCAAGCTCTACTGGATAGCCATCGGCAAGGAGGACTTCCTCATGCAGATGAACACCGAGCTGCGGCAGTACCTCGACCAAAAGGGCTACAAGTACGAGTACTACGAGAACGACGGCGGCCACATCTGGCGCAACTGGCGCATCTACCTCACCCTGTTTGCACAGAAGATTTTCAAGTAATAAAGAAACGACTATCAGATATGAAAGACTTTAATTTCTATGCGCCGACCGAAATGGTGTTTGGCAAGGAATCGGAAGAGCAGGTGGCTGCTCTCGTGAAGAAATACGGCGGCACGAAGGTGCTGCTACACTACGGCGGACAGAGTGCCAAGCGCTCGGGACTCTTAGACAAGATCTGCGGCCTGCTCAGCGAGGGCGGAGTAGAGTTCGTCATGCTGGGCGGAGTAGTGCCCAATCCGCGCCTGTCACTGGCACAGCAGGGCATCGAGCTCTGCCGCAAGGAGGGCATCGACTTCATCCTCGCCGTGGGTGGCGGCAGCGTCATCGACTCGGCAAAGTGCATTGCCTACGGCGTGCCTTACGAGGGCAACGTCTGGGACTTCTACCTCGGCAAAGCCACGCCTGAGAAGATGCTGCCCGTGGCCTCGGTGCTCACCATCCCCGCTGCCGGCAGCGAGATGAGCGAGTCGAGCGTCATTACCAATGAGGACGGCGACGTGAAGCTGGGCTACTCGAACAACCTGTCGCGCCCGAAGTTCGCCATCATGAACCCTGAGCGCACCTTCACCCTCCCACCCTATCAGACGGCTGCCGGCGTGACCGATATGATGATGCACACCATGGAGCGCTACTTCACCAAGGACGACGATATGGACTTCACCACCAACGTGGCAGAAGCCATGCTGCGCAGCATCAAGAACGCCGTGTTTGCCGTGCTGAAAAATCCCGAGGACTACCGCTACAGGGCACAGATCATGTGGGGCGGCTCGCTGATGCACAACGGCCTGACGGGCTGCGGCGTCGCCGACGACTGGGCCACGCACCAGCTGGAGCATGAGCTCAGCGGCATGTTCGACGTCACCCACGGTGCCGGCCTCGCCGCCATGTGGCCCAGTTGGGCACGCTACGTCATGCACGAGAACTTGTCACGCTTCGTGCGCTTCGCCGTCAATGTGATGGACGTCCCCAACGACTTTACCGACCCCGAGGGCACCGCCCTGCGCGGCATCGAGGCCATGGAACGCTTCTACCACGCCATCGGCATGCCCATCAACATCAAGGAGCTCATCGGCCGCGACATCACCGACGAGGAAATCAAGGAGATGACCCGCAAGTGCAGCCGCGACTATCAGCGTACCTGCGGCCAGCTGAAGGTGCTGAAAGCTGACGACATGGAAGCCATCTACCGCATGGCAAGAGGTTAAAAATGAACGGATTAGAACGCAACGCTTTGCGATGGGTTTTTCAGAAAAAAGGGTGTGTCCATCTGATGAAAATACCTATCTTTGCAACGTCTAATCCAACACAAAAGACACATTTATAACATAGCATTCATGTAAAAGCCACTTACCTGGGAAGGCGGGTGGCTTTTTAAGGATAAAATTACGCAACGCTTTGCGCAACAATTTCAAACTCTGTTGCGCAAACATTTCGCAAGAAAGAAGTACCTTTGTAGGACATTTCAGCAGAGCCGATGAAACGCATTTCACAACGTGATATTGCCAAGCAGCTGGGCATCAATGTTTCCACGGTGTCAAGGGCACTGAGGGGGCTTGACGGTGTGAGCCCCGAGCTGAAGCAAAAGATAGAGCAACTGGCTGAGGATCACGGATATAGGCCCAACCCCTTCGCCGTGAGCCTGCGCTTCGGTATAACACGCACCATTGGTGTCATTGTCCCCGATGTGTCGTTCAACCACCACGCCCAAATTGTGAAGCGCATTGAGACAGAAGCCCGTAAATACGGCTATATGTGCATCATCACGAATACCGACGATAGTTACGAGAATGAAATAGACTGTATAGACCTGCTGGTGAACATGCATGTAGAGGGCATCATCATCTGCCCCTCGCAGGAAACGACCGACTTCTCCCACCTGCTGCAATTGAAGAAAGCCCGCATACCACTGGTGTTCTTCGACCGCGACCCCGACATCGGCATCTCGTCAGTCGTTATCAACGACGAGATTTCCGCCCGTCAGGCCACATTCACCTTGCTCGACGGCGGTGCACAGCGCATAGCCTTCCTCGGCGGGCCTAACGAGATGAAGCAGAACGCCGACCGCAAGCATGGCTATTTGGATGCGCTGCGCGAGCGCGACATCCCCATCAGGAAAGAATTGGTAAAGTGCCACCGCATCAGTTTCAACTCCGGACTGGCCGACACGCTCGAACTGCTCAGCCTGCACTCGCCGCCCGATGCCATCATTGCCTCTCACGGCCTGCTGGCTATCTCAGCACTACAGGCTATTACCAGCCGAGGCCTGCGCATCCCTGATGATGTGGCCCTCATAGCCTATATGAGCGACTGGGTGTCGGAAATGTCGCACCCGCGTCTCTCGTTCGTCAAGCAGAACCTGCGCGAGATTGCCATCAAGGCAGTACGCCTGCTGTTCGACCAGATGAATGGCGACGACAGCGTGCAGCACGTGGTGGTGAATGCCCGGCTGGAATTGCGCGACAGTACGAAGAAAATGGGGTGAGGAGAAAGGAGAAAAGGAGAAAGGAGTAAAGGAGTAAGGAGAAAAGGAAGGAAAATGGATCATAAAATCATCATAAAACACATTACGATTTTACTGGCATTCTGGCTGATGGGTGCCATTAGTGTTTTCTCACAGACAGAAGACCGAGGTCTGACCGTGAGCGGAAACGTGCAGGATGCCGAAATGAAAGAACCCATGGTGCAGGCTACGGTGCAGCTGTTCCGACAGCGCGACTCAACCTTCGTGGGTGGCACGGTGACTGACCTGCGCGGTAACTTCTCGGTAGAGGCTCCTGCCAACGGTATCTACCGGCTGAAAATCTCATCCGTGGGCTACCAGCCTATACAGCGCGAGGTGACCTTGCGGCGCAACCAGAGTGTAGATCTGGGCGAGCTGCTGATATCGCCAGAGACCGTCATGTTGAAGGAGGCAGTAGTCACCGGCCGTGCTGCACAGGTCATCGTGAAGAAGGACACACTGGTCTATAACCCCGACGCCTACCGCACACCTGAAGGCTCGCCCATCGAGGAGCTCATCAAGCGTATGCCAGGTGCCGAAGTAGATGACGACGGCAACATCACCGTCAATGGCAAGAAGATTGAGAAAATCCTCCTCGACGGCAAGGAATTCATGCTGGGCGACATAGAGACGGCACTGAAAAACCTGCCCGTCTCCATCATCCAGAATGTGAAATTCTACGACCAGCAGAGCGATCAGGCCCGCATCACCGGCATTGAAGACGGCGAAAAGCAGGCGGTGCTCGACTTCACCATCAAGAAAGGCATGAACCGCGGCTATATGACCAACCTCGACCTGGCCGGAGGTACCCACCACCGCTATGCCTCGCGTGGCATGGGAAGCAGCTTTACAGACAAGACACGTTTCGTGCTCATGGGCAATTTCAACAACAAGGAGGATAACGCCGGCTGGTGGAACCGCCGTGGACTGAATGCCAGCAAGATGCTCGGAACGAACTTCAACTATGATGACGGAGAGAAGCTGAAAGCCGATGCCAACGTGCGCTGGAACCACCGCGACGGCGACAATGCCAACGAGAATGCCAGCGAGAACTTCTACAGTCAGACGGCGCGTACCTTCTCCAACAACCGCTCCAACAGCTATTCGCGCAGTAATAACTGGAATGGCAACATCCGCGTGGAGTGGAAGCCCGACACGCTGACCAACATCCTGCTGCGTGCCAATGGTAGTATCGGCAACAACGACGGTATCTCTACCTCGGCCAATGCCACTTTCAGTGACGACCCCTATCTTTACGCTCCTGACCCGTTAGACATTCTGCACGACCCCACCTCGGCACTCTACCCACAGCTCGTAAACCATAACCACGGCGCCAGCCTCAGCTATGGCGAGAACAAGAATGCTTGGGGCATGCTGCAGCTCTACCGCCGTCTGAACGCAAAGGGACGTAACATCACCGTACGCATGGAGGGCAGCATGGGCGACAACGAGAATCGCAACGCCTCTAACAACGAGGTCTATCTGCACCGTGTGAAGAACATTGCCGGCGAGGACTCCACCTACTTCACCTCCCGCTACAACACCACGCCCTCTGACAACAGCAGCTACGTGTTCAGCACCACCTACAGCGAACCGCTATGGAAAGGCGCCCACCTGCAGGCCAACTACGAGCTGCGCTACAACAAGAACAAGAGCGACCGCCAGACCTACGACTTCAGCCACATGGCCCAGAATCCCTTCAGCGGCATCATCCCCGTCTATCGTGACTGGGATCCGTGGATTGGAAGCTTCGACGAGGCATCGATGGAAAACCTGTATCTCGACAAAAACCTAAGCCGCTACTCCGAGTACAAGAACTACACCCACAACATCCGCCTCACCCTGCGTCACTGGCAGAAGGAGTACGACTACAACATCGGCTTCCTGGTACAGCCCCAGCACTCGAACTTCATACAGGACTACCGAGGCGTCTATGTCGATACCATACGTAATATCGTGAACCTCACGCCAACACTCAACTTCCACTATAACTTCAGCGACCAGCAGAGCATCCGTCTGACCTATCGCGGCGACACCCGCCAGCCTGACATCACACAACTGCTCGACATCCGCGACGACTCCAACCCCCTTTGGATTACGTCGGGTAACCCAGGACTGAAGCCGCAGTTCACCAACTCGCTGAACGTCTATTATAACAACTATATCCAGAAGTACAAGCGCTCGATAGTGCTCTATGGCAACTACCGCCACATCCGCAACTCTATCTCCAACCTCGTACGCTACAACGCCGAGACCGGCGGCAGCGAGTCGCGCCCCGAGAACATCAATGGCAACTGGAATGCCGACGGTGGCTTCAACTTTAACACGGCGCTTGACTCTACGGCCCATTGGAACGTGGGAACCGACACCCGCCTGCGTTATAACAACTATGTGAGCTATGTGTCCCAAAACAAGGCCGACGCTGCCAAGAACACCACGAAGACCACCAACGTGAACCAGCGCCTGAACGCCAGCTTCCGCAACGACTGGCTGGAGGTGACCATCGACGGCAACGTGAACTACCAGCATTCGCGCAACGAGCTGCAACCCAATGCCAACCTCGACACCTGGCGTTTCAGCTACGGCGGACAAATCATGCTACGCTTCCCCTTCGGCCTTGAGATCTCAACGAACCTCCACGAGAACAGCCGCCGAGGCTATAATGACCCCTCATCGAACACCAACGAGCTCATCTGGAACGGGCAAATCAGCAAGACCTTCCTCAAGAGCAAGACGCTCGTCGTGGCCCTGAACTTCTACGACCTGCTAGGCCAGCAGTCGAACTACGAACGCTGGGTCGGAGCCACTGGGCGCAGCGACACCCGCTACAACAGCATCAACTCCTATGCCATGCTCCACGTGCGCTACCGCCTGAACATGTTCGGCGGCAAGGTCGATACCGAGGGGCGCTACGACAAGAAATGGGGCAACAACGACCGCCGAGGCCGATAAGGAAAATGTTTAAAACAAAATAGCAATGATGAAAAAGATTCTTTTATCAGCATTGTGCAGTCTGATGGCCAGCACAGGCATGGCACAGATAGCCGACTCGCTGGCACTGCTGGGAGAAGTAGTAATCACAGGTACGCGGAACGTCACTGACGTGAGGCATCTGCCTATGACAGTAACAGTAATCGACCGTGAGATGCTATCAGAACAACATCAGACAAGCGTGCTGCCGACAATTATGAAGGAAGTGCCTGGACTGTTCGTAACCTCACGCTCGATGATGGGCTACGGCGTATCGACTGGTGCAGCTGGCGGTATCAACATGCGTGGCATCACGGGTGGCGCAGGACAGCTGATGGTGCTTATCGACGGGCATCCTCAGTATCAGGGCATCTATGGCCACCCCATCAGCGACAGCTATCAGACGTTGATGGCTGAGCGCGTAGAAGTGCTGCGTGGCCCGGCATCGGTGCTCTATGGTTCAAACGCCATGGGCGGCGTAGTAAACATCGTTACCCGCTTTCCTCAGGTTCACGAGGGCTCAACGACGAACGTTACATTAGGTGCTGGCAGCTATGGCACCGTTCAGGCAGAGGCCTCGAACCGCATACGAAGCGGCAAGTTCAGTAGCACGTTGGCTGGTCAGTATAATCGTACCGACAACCATCGTCCACGTATGGGCTTCGAGCAATATGGCGGTTACATGAAGCTGGGCTATGACCTGAACGACCACTGGAACGCCTACATCGACGCCAACCTGACTCACTTCAACGCCAGCTATCCAGGCTCCACCGACAAGCCGATGTTCGACGCCGACCAATGGATTACCCGTGGCGTGGTGTCAGCATTCCTTGAAAACCACTACGGTCGTACTAATGGTGCGCTGAGTGTCTATTCAAACTTCGGCCGCCACAAGATTGACGACGGCACCACCGATCCGACGAAGCCCACCGCCCGCTACTTCCGCTCGAAGGATGCCCTGACGGGTGTCAGCTGGTATCAGAGTGCCCAGCTGTTCGAGGGCAACCGTCTGACCGTAGGAATCGACTATCAGCACATCTACGGCAACGCCTACTACACATCGAAAGAGACGGGCGAGGTGCTCGACACCCCCAACAAGCAGAGCGGCAAGTCCTATCGCAACGAGATTGCAGGCTATGTTGATTTCCGTCAGGATCTGCTGTCGTGGCTGACCGTCGATGTCGGTGCGCGAGTAGATCATCACTCCATCACGGGCACTGAGCTTGTGCCGCAGGCAGGTCTTGTCGTCCGTCCCATCAGGACTGGCGAGATCAAGGCGATGGCCAGTAAAGGCTTCCGCAACCCCACGATGCGCGAGATGTATCTCTATCCACCCTCGAACACCGACCTCGAGCCCGAACGCCTGTGGAACTACGAGCTGTCGTGGCGTCACCGCATGAACGCCCGTTTCACGTATGGTGCGAACCTCTTCTATATCAAGGGCGACAACATGATTCAGACCATGCAAGTAGATGGTAAACCGCGTAACGTAAATACCGGCGAGATTGAGAACTGGGGCTTTGAAGTGGAGATGAAATATTACGTCGGACGCTACTTCGCCATCCGCGCCAACTCGGCCTATCTTCACATGAAGAATAAGATTGTTGCTGCACCGGAAAGCACTGCCTATGTGGGAATTGATTTCCACAAGGACAAGTGGCGCGCCACGCTCGGCCTGCAGGAAATCGAGAACCTCTATACCGCCGTCGGTGCCACAGAGACGAAGGAGAGCTTCTACCTGCTCGATGCCAGTGTCACCTACGCGCTCACAGACAACATCAGCCTCTGGGCACGCGGCGAGAACCTGCTGGCACAGAAGTACGAGATCAACCTCGGCTATCCCATGCCCCGCGCTACCTTCATGGGCGGCATCAGTGTCAATTTCTAATTTTTAAATATAACAATTATGGAAGCAAGTGTAAGACTGTATTCATTGAATTATGACGAGGTGAAGACCTACCTGTGGGCAGCGGTATTCGTGGCCTGCAATCTGGTGCTGCCTCAAGTGTTCCACCTCATTCCGCAGGGCGGCATCATTTTCTCGCCACTGTCATTAGTCATCCTTGTCGGAGCCTATAAGTTCGGATGGAAGACGGGACTGCTCGCGGCGCTCCTCTCGCCCCTTGTAAACCATCTCATTACCGGCATGCCCACTATGGAAGTAATGCTTGTAATGGCCATGAAGCTCGCCGTTCTCGCCATCGTTGCGGGACTGGCTGCTCAGCATTTCAAGACCGTCAGCCTGCCTATTCTCATTGGTGTTATCCTCGTCAGCAAGGCCATCGGTTGTCTCGGAGAACTGGCCATCACAGGTGGTATCGATGCCACCATTGCCGACTTTACCATCGGCTGGCCTGGTCTGCTACTGCAAGTCATCGGTGCCTGGCTCATTCTGAAATTCGTACGCTGATCCCTGCCTATGAAAATTCTGATAATCGGTGGCACTGGTACTATCAGCAGTGCCATCACCCGACAGCTCAGTGAGAGTAGTCACGACCTGTGGCTACTGAACCGTGGTACACGCAAGGATGAGGTGCCTGCAAATGTGAAACAAGTCATTGCTGATATTGATGACACAGAAGCCGTACTGGGGCAGATTGGCAACGAGCAGTTCGATGCTGTCTGCGAGTTTATAGGCTTCGTACCTGAGCAGGTGGAGCGTGACATCCGCCTCTTCCGCGGACGCACACGACAGTATATCTATATCTCGTCGGCCTCGGCCTACAACAAGCCTGCCGCTAGCCACGTCATCACGGAAGGGACAACCCTTGCCAACCCCTACTGGGAGTACTCCCGCAACAAGATTGCCTGCGAGGAACTGCTGATGCACGAGTACCGCGAGACAGGCTTCCCCGTAACCATCGTCAGGCCGAGCCACACTTATTGCGAGCGTGGCGTGCCTCTGAGCGTCCACGGATTGAAAGGCAGCTGGCAGGTGCTGAAACGCATGATGGAGGGTAAGCCCGTCATCGTCCATGGCGACGGCTCGTCGCTATGGACACTGACATGGAACGAGGACTTTGCCCGAGGCTTCATCGGCCTTATTGGCAACCCGAAAGCTATCGGCGAAGCGTTCCAAATCATGAGCGACGAACAACTGACGTGGAACCAGATATATGAGTGCGTGGGCCATGCCCTGCACGTGACGCCGTGCCTCTGTCATGTCTCGTCTGACTTCCTCGCCGCCGTTGCGCCCAAGGAGTGGGATTTCACCGGCAACCTCCTCGGCGACAAGGCCGCCACTGTAGTCTTCGACTGTTCGAAGCTGAAGCGTGCCGTGCCTGGCTTCCAATGTACTACCCGCTTCGACGAGGGGGTACAGCGATGTGTCGCTTATCTCCTTGCCCACCCCGAACTGCAAGTGGAAGACCCGCAGTTCGATGCCTGGTGCGACCGCGTCATCAAGGCGCAGGAAACAGCTCTCAAAGCATTTAGCTGTTAGCCAAAAACCAAATACCAAAAGCCAAATGACAAACAGACTTACAATTCTATTCTTATTCATGGCAACAGCCGTTTGCCATGCCCAAGACCTGAAACTGAACGACCTCGAATATTTCGAGCGGCAGGGCGTAAACGTACTCGTGTTCAGCAATTCCTTCAACGGAGGCTTCAACGACGAGAAGAACTCGGGCATCGAAATCATCCACCACGGCGTGCGCACGGTGCAGGGTGGAGCCGTCCGACTGAACAACACCCCAGAGCAGTGGGACCTTGTTCCGACGATGACCAGCCGAAAGGTAGATACCGAGAAAGGCACGATTGAAGTAGGCATGCGCTACAATGACTACGACTTCGATAGCCGTGTAGTGGTAACGGCAAAAGGAAAAGCCGTCGAGATTGCCGTCTGGTTAGACAAGCCCGTACCTGAGAAACTGGCTGGCGAGGCAGGACTGAACATCGAGTTCCTGCCGTCGCAGTACTGGCTGAAGACCTACTCGATGGACGGTCGCCTAGGACGTCTGCCCCGTTATGCCACCAGCCTCACGGTGACACGTCCGAACAGCGAGAAGCCCCGACAGTTCAAGGGCTTCAAGACCTACGACGACCGAGGCACCGACCGATTCGTCGATCCTTTGCCCATTGAGACTGGCCACAAATTGAGCATGGCCACCGACGACCCGTCGCGCCTCGTCACCATCAGCTGTGATGATGCCGGGCTGAAGCTGTTCGACGGCCGCATGCTGGCACAGAACGGCTGGTTCGTTGTGCGCAGCATACTCCCCAAGGGAAAGACTGGCAAAGTCGTCACATGGACGGTCGAGCCACATGCCATCCCGAACTGGATTCGTGAGCCCAACATCGGTTTCTCCCAGGTGGGCTACATCCCCGAGCAGCCAAAGGTGGCTGTTATCGAGCTGGACAAGAACGACACGCCACAGACCACCGCCTCGCTGCTGCGAATTAATGAAGACGGAACACGCGAAGTAGCCTTCAAGGGCAACATCCAGTCGTGGGGGCCCTACTTCAAATACAACTATGTGAAGTTTGATTTCTCGCAAGTAAAGCAACCTGGCATCTATTGCATAGAATATGGCCAGACGCGCTCCAACGACTTCCTCATCGACGAGCATGTCTATGACAAGATTACCGATGCCACGACCGACGTATGGGTGCCCATCCACATGAACCACATGTATGTCACCGAGGGCTACCGCACGTGGCACGGCGAGCCGTTCAAGGAGGGCTACCTCCAGGCTCCTGAGAGCGACCACTTCGACCTGCACCGCCAAGGCGCCACGACTGACACCCAGTACAAGCCCTACGAGCTGATTCCCGGTTTGAACGTGGGTGGCTATTTCGATGCCGGCGACTTCGACATCGAGACCGGCTCCAACATCAACGTTGTCCAGAACTTCATCCGCACCTGGGAACTCTTCCACCCCCAGCGCGACGAGACCTTCGTCAGCGAGCAGCAGCGCTACGTCGAGCTGCACCGCCCCGACGGTGTGCCCGACGTGCTTCAGTTCATCGAACATGGCGTGCTGAACCTCGTAGCCCAGGCCGAGCAGATAGGCCACATGGCCTCGACGCTCTCTAACAGCATCCTCGACAACTACCACCATCTGGGCGATGCCGCCAGCATCACCGACGGACTGCACTACGACCCCTCGCTCAAGCCCTACGAAGTGTCGGCCGACGGCAAGCGCAGTGGCACCCCCGACGACATGTGGGCCTTCACCACCCGTAACCCCAGCCTCGACCTTCAGGCAGCTGGAGTCTTCACCTCTGCCGCCCGTGTGCTCCGAGGCTACAACGACGAGCTGGCCGACCGCGCCCAGAAGCAGGCCGACCGACTGACGAAGGAGGCCCGCGAGCTTCAGCGTGGATCGCGATTCCGCCGTAACCGGCAAGCAGAGAACGAAAATGACTGGCTCACCGGCACTGGCGAAGCCAATTATCGTAACGTGGCACGGAATCTGCAGACCATGCTCGACTCCATCCCCATGAAGGATGCCGCCTACAAGGAGAAACTGCGCCCTGCCGTCAGACAGTACCTCGACTACATCCGCAGCTTCGACCAGCAAAACCCCTACGGAGTGCCTATCGGCCTGGGCAACTGGGCAGGCGTGAATGCTGTGCTCAACTTCGGCATCACCGTCAACTACGCCCACATCTACTTCCCCGATATCATTCCGAAGGACGAGGTCTATCGTGTTGCCAACTGGCTCTACGGCTGCCATCCCTACCATAACTACTCATTCGTTGCCGTGGTGGGAGCAGCGCGTCCCAAGCAGGTGTTCTACGGCAACAACCGTGCCGACTTCTCGTTCATTCCCGGCAACGTAGCCCCCGGCCTGCTGTTCCGCAAGCCCGATCATTTCGAGAACTACGACGACTGGCCTTTCCTTTGGGGACAGAACGAGGGCACCATTGCCGGCAACACGCAGTATGTCATTTTCGGCTCCTCCCTAAAAGATATCGTCATGAAGAAATAATCAGCAATATAGTTGGACAATTTGAAAAATAATTTGTAACTTTGCAACCGAAACCAACTAAGACCAAAGAAAGATGATATCACATATCCGACACTCGCTCACCGCCCGGATCACACTCTGGGTGGTGGGCTTTGCTGCGGTTATCATGGTTATCATCCTGCTGATGATGAGGCAGCTGACACATGTGGAGGGCAGTGAAGGAATGGACGGCTCGGCACTGCTGACAACGGCACTGCTGACGGCAGGGGCAAGCCTCATCGTGCTGCTGCTGTTGTGCCGTCAAGTGGTTGGTCACCACCTGCACCCGCTCGACATGCTGGCAGGCTCTGCACAGCGCATTGCCGATGGCAAAATGGAAGAGAGCGTGCCCGACACCGGTCACGAAGACGAGGTGGGGCAGCTGCAGAACAGCTTCGCAAAGATGCAACGCGCCCTGACAGACTATATCACCGAAATGCAGCGGAAACGCGATGTGCTGAACAAGCAGAACGAGGAACTGGAAGCTGCCTATGCCCATGCCCGTGAGGCTGACAGCATCAAGACACAGTTCCTGAGCCGTATGACGGAACAGATGGGACAAACCGTGGAAGATATCAACCAGCTGACATCTCAGCTCTGCGACCACCATGACCAGATGTCGGTAACGGAACTGATGAAACTACACATCGAGATGCTATCGAAAACCGATACCGTAACCCATCTCCTCGACAAGATGATCAGTCCGCCTAAAGAAAAGCCATTAGCTGTTAGCTGTTAGCCAAAAGCCAAATGCAAAAAGCAAAAAGCCCTGAAGAATGACCCGTTTCATCACATACATCCGGCAGCACCTGTCACTGCGCCTCGGCCTGCTCATCCTGGTCGTGGTGGGAGGCGTTTTCGTCCTGTCGCTCGGCCTGCTGTTCCGCCAGACCAAGCACTTCCTGCGACAGGCGGCAGAACGCCACGCCTTGCAGGTGCTCGATGAGACGATAGGCAACATCAACGGCATCATGGATCGCACCGAGGCTGCCACTGCCGATATGGAACGCCTGGTGCAGCAGCACATAGAACCCGACTCGCTGCTGGCCTACTCACGCCGCATGCTGGAGCAGCACCCCGACATACTGGGCTTCACCGTAGCTTTGGAGCCCTATTACTTCCCTGAGTACGGGCGCCTATTCTCAGCCTACTCCCTCAGACGGGCTGACAGCATACAGACAGTGGTGGAGAGCCACGACTATCTAACTCAAGACTGGTACAGAATGCCGTATGACCAGCAGCGGGCACTCTGGATGGAACCTTACATCGACGACCTGCCTGGCGAGACATCGTCAAACGAATACAACTACTCCTTCGTGAAGCCGCTCTACACGCTCGACGGCCGTCGGGTAGGCGTGCTCTGCACCGACCTGTTGCTGAAGTGGCTGTCGGCTGCCGTCACAGAAGTAAAGCCCTTCCCCAATTCCTCAGCCATCATGCTGGGTCACGACGGGCACTACATCGTTCACCCCGACACAACGAAGCTTGTCAAAGAGACCATTTTCTCCGACCCCGATCCCAAGGCCCGTCAGGATATCATCCCCTTGGGACAGGCGATGATTGCCGGCCAGAGCGGCATGTGGGCAATGGTGGTCGATGGTCAGCCCGCCCATCTCTTCTATCGTCCCTTGGAGCGCACGGGGTGGAGCATTGCCATTGTCTGTCCCGACAGCGATGTGTTCAGCAGCTACAACCATACGCTGGTCATTGTATGGATCATCATCGGTTTCTTCCTGTTGCTGCTGCTCCTGTTCTGCTACCATACCATCCGACGTGCCATCATCCCTATCAACCAGCTCGCTGCCACCACACGCCGCATGGCCGACGGAGAGTTTGACGTGGAACTTCCTCCAAGTCCGCACCCCGACACGATAGGCAAACTGCAGAACAGCTTCTTCTGCATGCAGAAGAATATACAGGCATCTATTTCCAACCTTCAATCCGTGAATGCCGAAACCGAGCAGCGCAATAAAGAGCTGCAACAGGCCTATGAGCTCGTGCACGAGGCCGACCAGCGGAAGACCGAATTCATACGCGAGATGACCCACCAGATCCGTACGCCGCTGAACATCATCAACGGCTTCACACAGGTCATCGCCGCCAATCATGACGAGCTGCCCAGCGAAGAGCTGGCCGACATCACCGCCCGCATGCGTGAGAGTGCCAAGGACATCACCCATATCACCCGCGAGCTCACCGCTATGAAAAGCCTCTCCCCCAGCCCCCCTCCAATGGGAGGGGGGAGAGTGGCCGAAGCCTCCCCCCTTTGAGGTCTTAATATATCGATAAATAATACATACCAATATGAAAAGATTCATTCTGACAATGGCCATGACATGCGCCGCCGTGACAGGCATGCAGGCCGACGGCGTGGAGATACGCCGCAACCAAGTGGGCTACGCTCCACAGCAAGAGAAAATCATCGTGGTCGAGGGCATGAACCCCGACGGCAAGCTGCGTGTCACCACTCCCGAGGGTCGCACGCTGAAACCGAAGGCAACGCGCAAGGCCGTCTCCCTCTGGTCGGGCAAGACACGCTACATCATCGACCTCGGCAAACTAACGACTGCTGGTCGCTACCATGTCACCCTCGGTGCTGAACAGTGCGACATCACCGTGGCCGACCACCCGCTTCGCGACGTTGCCTCATCGGCCCTCCGTCTGTTCTACCTCATCCGTTCAGGCGTGCCTATCGACAAGGGCGGAGCCTTCAACCGTCCTCTGGGCCATCCTGACACGCGCGTCCTGGTGCACAACTCAGCCGCTTCCCCTGCCCGTCCTACGGGCACCGTCATCAGCTCGCCCTTTGGCTGGTATGATGCCGGCGACTATAACAAGTACGTCGTCAATTCCGCCTTCAGCATCGGGCTTATGTTCGTTGCCTACGAACAGCATCGCGACTACTTCGAACACCTGCGTACCGACATCCCCGAGAGCAACAACCAGACGCCTGACTTCCTCGACGAGATGATGTTCAACCTGCGCTGGTTCCTCACCATGCAGGACCCGTTCGACGGTGGCGTCTATCACAAGCTCACCACGCCCAACTTCGAGGGATTCATCATGCCTACGGAATGTAAGCAGCAGCGCTATGTCGTGCAGAAGAGCGTCACTGCTACCCTCGACTTCGCTGCCGTGATGGCCGATGCCGCCAGACTCTTCGAGCCCTACCAGCAAGACTATCCCGGATTCTCGGCTCAGGCCGCAGCCATGGCTGAGCGAGCCTACCAGTGGGCCACCGCCAACCCCACAGCCTTCTACCGTCAGGAGCAGCTCAAAGACCCTGCCGTCACCACCGGCACCTACAGCGACATGAACGCCCGTGACGAGTTCTTCTGGGCAGCCACTGCCCTCTACCGGCTGACGGGCAAGTTGCACTATCTCAATGATGCCCGCCAGTATCAGCCCGAGCGCTTCACCACCCCCACCTGGGGCAATGTAGCCTCGCTGGGAGCCTATGAGTGGCTCACCTTCAAACAGTTCAACGTGAAGGTTGCCGACACGCAGGCCGAGGCCGTCAGCGCCCTCTGCGAGAAGATGCAGGCACAGCTCAACAGCTATTGCGACGAGGCCGTGAAAGATGTCGCCACGTCGTGTTTCAACTCGCCCTACGGCAACAAGCCACGCGACTTCGGCTGGGGTTGTCTGGCTGAGTTCTGCTGCTGTCAGGGCATGGCCCTGCTCATGGCCGACAAGATGACGGGTACCGACCACTACCGCACTTTCGCCCTGCAGAATGCCGACTACCTGCTGGGCCGCAATGCCACGGGCTACTGCTACGTCACGGGCTTCGGCGACCTCAGCCCCATGCATCCCCATCACCGTCCGTCGGCAGCCGACAATGTCGAGGCACCCTTCCCCGGCATGCTCGTCGGAGGGCCTAATCCCGGACAACAAGACAAGCGCGACATGCACAATGCCACCTACCCCTCCAACTATCCCGACGAGTCGTATATCGATGACGCAGAGTCATACGCCTCCAACGAAATCGCCATCAACTGGAACGCCTCGCTCGTGGCCTTCCTCTGCTGGCTCGACGCCATTAGTTATTCTTCGACGAGCGAAGCGGCATAGCCGAGCGAGCTATTAGCCAAAAGCCAAATGCAATACGCAGTTATTGGAACAGGAGCCATCGGCGGCTACTATGGTGCCCGACTGGCACAGAGCGGACAGGAGGTGCACTTCCTCCTGCGAAGCGATTATGAGTATGTACTGGAGCATGGCCTTCAGGTAGATTCCTGCAACGGCTCGTTCCACTTAGACCAGCCACATGTCTATAACAACACGGCCGACATGCCCCCCGTCGATGTCATCCTCGTCTGCCTGAAGAGCATCAACAACCACCAATTGAAGGAAATCCTTCCGCCCCTACTTTCCTCCTCTCCTCTCGTCATCCTCATCCAAAACGGCATCGGCGTGGAGCAGGACGTGCAAGCCATGTTCCCCCACGTGCCATTGGCTGCTGGCCTGGCCTTCATCTGTTCCGCGAAGACCCAGCCCGGACGCATCAACCACCAGTGCTACGGCCAGATCAACCTGGGCAACTACTCCTGCCGCGACGAGGCGCTCATCCTGCAGGTGCTGAATGATTTCAACGCTGCCGGCGTGAAGGCAGGACAGGTGGAATATCAGGAGGCACGCTGGAAGAAGGCCGTGTGGAACATGCCCTTCAACGGCATGACCGTAGCCCTGAACACGCGTACTGACCTTTTGCTAAAGCATCCTGCCACCCGGCGACTCATACGCGAGCAGATGATGGAGGTCATCGGTGCCGCCCAGCACCTCGGTGTGAAGAACATCGACGAGAGTTTCGCCGACCTCATGATCCAGATGACCGACGAGATGACGCCCTATTCCCCCTCTATGAAGCTCGACTACGACTTCCACCGCCGCATGGAGATTCACTATCTCTACGAGCGTCCTATCGAGATTGCCCGCGATGCCGGCTTCCCCATGCCCCGCTTGGAGATGCTCATGCAGGAGCTCATGTTCCTGGAAGAGCAGTAAACGATTCTGATTTCTCATCAAAAAAGAACGCCACTTTTGCCCTCAGAGAAGGCACCTTTTACCCCAAAAGAAGGCACCTTTCTGCCCTGAAGAAGGCATCTTTTTCTTCATTTGAGAATTTGACTCTTTCATATAACCTGTTGCTCTTTTCAATTATAGTCGGTTCTTTTCTGCATTACCTGCGCCAGTTCCCTTGTACTTCGACGGGGTGACGTTGAAGCGGTAGCGCAGTGAGAGGGCGACACAGCGGGAATCGCTGTCCTTCATCTTGCTAAACATGAAGCGATTGCTGTAAAGCGTGAAGCGGTTGATAGCACCATTGAAAAGGTCATTACCTGAGAGTTTGATGTTTAGGCTACGTTTGCAGAAGTCCTTACTTACGCTGAGTGTGAGAATGGGGTTGGTGCAGTCGATATAGGCATTTGCACCACTGTTTCCGCGAGTGTGCATATTGAAGTCGGCCTGCACCAGCCAGTCGTATGGAAAGGTGACGATATTGCCTAATTGCAAGGACAGCATGGGCTGACTGAAACTCTTCTGTTCACCCAGGAACTCCGCTTTGAACCACGGTTTCATTAATGATATATTGTACTGGGGTGTCCATGTGATCTCGTGCCCAAATTTGATATTCTTCTGTGCTCCCAGCGTAATGGTGAGCCAGTCGGCATGATTGTAGTTCTTGTAGGTCACAAAGTTCACCTTACTGTCGTTCTCCAAACTTTCTGCCGTGTTGAGGATGGGGTCTATACAATGGGAGAAATTTGTATTCAGATAAAGCCACTTCCACATGACCATAGCATCCACATTATGATACTTGACGGGCTTTAGATAGGGATTTCCCGTTTGCATATTCAGACGGTTCTCATAGAACACATCACTGCTCAACTGCCAGTAGGACGGGCGTTTAGTGCGCTTGGCATAACTGAAGGAAAGTTGCACCTTCTTCACAGACGTTGATAAGGAAACCGATGGAAAGAAGTCATCATAGGTTCGGCTTTGGTCATCGCGACGGACATCACTAACGAAGTATTCCGACGTCACATGCTCATAGCGCAAACCTGCAGACAACTGAAGGCCTCCAATCTGTTGACGTAGTTCTATGAAAGGAGCGATGGCTTGCTCATGCTGTTCATTGTTGCTGTTTGCGATATACCCCTCCACGTTCTCGAAACTGCTGTTCCAGCGGGTATTGGTGTATTCCTCGCCAACCTCAATCTGCCCTTTTCCTATCGGATGCGTCACGAAAAGTTTCTCTGCCATCAGTCGGCTGTGCGTCAAGGCGCAGGTGTTCACGTCGCGGTCATCATACTCGTCGCTCAGTTCTTGCTGCTGGTTGCGGTTGCGCTGGTTACGATAAGTATAGTCGGCATTGAAGTCGATAGCGAGCTTTCCTATTTTACCCGTGTAGTAGAGATTCGCCTGGTGTTTGGGCGCACCTTTGGCTCTGCTGATACTACTGTTTTGTAAGCGGTCATACATAGAGCCGTTGGCTTGCAGGTCATCGTCATAGTCGCCCCAATTCTTCACGTAGTCGTAAGTGTTCTGATAGAAACCGCCAAAAGAGTTGTTATCGTCCAATTGGTAGTTGAAGCCGAAGCGACCTTCAAAGAATGGATTGTGATACTTGTCTTTCTGCTTGTTGGTAATTACCCACAGTGTGTCGGCAAAAACGGTCTGCTCGAACTCGCCCTTCTCCCACCGTTTATTGTAAGCCCCAAAGAGATTTGCAAATAGTTCCAGTTTGCCTTTGCGATAGGTCAGATTAATCCGCTCATTATTCGCAAAACCACGTCCCTTACGACTCCATGAGGTCAGTTCTACGCCGAGGCCTTCGCCTGCTGTGCGCTTGGTGTGAATGATGATGACGGCATTAACAGATGCATCATAGCGAGCGCCAGGATTCTGAATCACCTCAACGCTTTTAATGTTGTCCGATTGGATGTTTTTCAGCTCTTGCAAATCAGTCAACTTACGGTTGTTTAGGTAAATCAAAGGCACACCCTTCCCTAAGATCTCGAAAACATCTCCTTTTTTTGAAATGGTTGGTACTCGTGAAAGCACATCCTCAGCCGTACCCATCCGTTCCATCACTGTGCCCTCTACATTCATCACTAGAGCGTTACCCTGCAACTGTACTTTAGGGCGTTCGCCTGTCACCTCAACACCATTGATAGTCAGAGTTTCTGGTGTCATCTGAATGGTACCCACTTGCTCGTTACTACATAGGTGATAGATAGTTTTATAGCCAACGTATGAGATACGGACAAGAACAGTAGGCTGCTCGTAGGGAATGACAAAAACGCCAGCCTCGTTGCTCACGCCTCCACCGATGATTGTTGAGTCTGATGGATGAAGCAGGTAAACATTAGCGTAAGGAACGGGCTGGCCTTGTTCGTCGATGATTGTACCCGTCAGATGAAGGTTGGTCTTATGGGTACACTCCACATAGATTTCGCTTTCGCCACGCTTTACGACACGAATAGGATAGAAGCCAATAATCTGCATGATAGCGTCTGCGACAGACTTGTGCTTGAAGCTAGTGGTCACGCGGAAGTCTTCTAACTCATTGTAAAGGAAACTGATGTTATAATCGCGAGACTGCTCGTTGAGGTCACGCAGAGCCTCCGACATAGATACATTATCGTAACTGCGCGTGATCTTCTGCGCCTGAACGTTGATGAAACAGAACAGGGCAATAAGGGTCATCATGAAGTGTTTCATCATCGGATAATCAGTTTACCGTCCTCTACAGCCATATTGACATGCTCGAACATATTCAACTTCTCGACTACCTCTTGCAGACTGTCGTCCCGTTTCCAAACGAAATAGAAACGGAGTTGCTTGGCCTGATCGTTCTGCAAGTCCATACCGATGTGGTGATGGGCTGTAATGTCCTTGGCAATGCTATCCAGCGTAACGTTGTCGAAAACAACTAGTGTTGCCATGACAATGGTGTCGCTTTTGATGGTATCAACCGATATGACAGGTTGATGAGAATCTGAAATCCTAGTTTCTTGAGTCGGGGCTTTTGTATCTTTTTCTACGACGTTACGAACGATGTGGATGGTAGCAAAAGCCATGCCTGTGATAAAGAGTACACCAATGAATGTTGCGGCGACCTTCAGCCATCCGCGATGGGATTTGTTTTCGGTGTAATGGGTCTTTGAAAAGCGCTGCCACTCGGCATCTACGTTTGCAGTATTCTTGCTTGCGTTCTCCCAAGTCATGGCCTGCTTCAACTGCGCCGTAGCCTCCATGAGTTCGCGCACTTCGGGGTCTTTCAGCATTGTCTCCAATGTCTGTTCCGAGTAGTTTTCGGGATAGTTCCATAGTCCTATCTTTTTTCCTGTTTATACTCCTTGATCGTTGTCATTGCTTTCGTCAGGTGCTTGTAAACCATCACCTTACTGATGCTCAATTCGTTGGCAATATCCTGATACTTCATGCCTTGCAGGTGTCGCATTTGGAAAACCATTAGCGTCTGACCTGTCATGTTTCGTCTGGCATACTCCATCAATCGCTCCCACCGCTCTGCGTAAGCAGGTTCTGTTTCACCGTAAGTCAATGGCTCTTGGTTAGCCGAATCGGAAGTTTTCTCTGCAGTGTAAGCCTGTTCAAACCTCGCCCTCACCTCCTTGTGCTCCAACAGGTTCAGGCAACGATTCTTTACGCTCGTTATCAGATAGCTCTCAACGTTCTTTGGCATAATGTCCGTCTTTACCAACGTAGCAAAAACCTCGCTTACCACGTCGCGCGATTCCTCGTCGTCGTAGAGCATCGTCCTCGCCAACCGTATCATTCGGTCGTAGTGTTGACGGAAAAGCCGTTCTATCTCTATTTCTTTCATCTACTATAATAGACAGGAAAAGGTATCCAAAAGCTAACCAAAATTCTATAATTTTACAGAAAAAAATATCCGCACCAGTTTCACTGTGCAAATATAGTCATTTCTACCTAATTAAATATTAGGTAAGAAGCGAAAATGTTACAGTTCTTGCGTCCTTTCTTGCGTCCCGTTGGTAGCAAGCGACCAGAGGTCGAGCGCAGTAGCAAGCGATTTTCAATCGAGCGCATGATCATCAGTTTTGTTTGGCAAAGATAGGGAAAACGGCACAAAAAACCCTCAGCAATGCACGGAAATCGGGTACTGAGGGTGAAAGTCTTTACTTAGGTAAAGAGATTAACGTTCTATTTCAGCGAAGGTGATAGAAATCACCACAGTGCCAGAAGGTCTGCAAGGCTTATGCCACTTGGCTCGTCCAAGAATATTTTATTGCTGAATTTGACGTTGTCGAAATCCTTCACGACTCGACATAGTGCAAGCGAGCTTAGCTCTGCTCTCGCTGCTCCGTCTTTTGACGTTGTCGAAATCCTTCACGACTCGGGTGACATTTTTATTATAAAACTATTTGGCAGTGAACGAGGTGACACTGGTGGTTCCCTGATGCGAAGACCCCAGATAGAGGCCGTGCCATTGGGTGGTGGCATCGGTAGGAGCCTCGGTACTGTATTTCACGTTGTACGTAGAGCCTTTCACCATGCCTGTAGCCGTGAAGAGCGCCAGACTGCTGCTGCATGCCTTCTCGAAGGAATAGGTCACCAGATTACTGCCCGATGCATCAGCCAGCGTGTAGTAGCGGCCTGTGGCGTAGTTGATATTACTGGTCACGAAGGCATAGCCCTGTTGAGCGTTGGAAATGGTATTACCACTACTGCCTCCCCAGCCTCCGCCTTGATTGGCACCTGCACTGATGCCGATACCCGTGCCGGTGATCTGTATGTAGGAGTTGTTGTCGCAGTCGAAGCCTTCCTCCGGAGCACCCTTCGTGGTGTAGGCAAAAGCCACGCCGTTGCCAATGGTGATGGCTCCCGCAGTGCCTGCATTGGAGTCGATGGCATCGTTGCCGTTAGACCAGCATACAGTGACACCGCCGTTGAAGCTAATCTTACCTGCGGAGTTGATACAGTCGTCGTAGCACTTGAAATAATGCTTGCCGCCCTGAATGTCGATACTGGTCTTCGACTCCAGCCCTTCGGCACCGCTTTTTGTCGTGGTGACCTCAGTCTCACCGCCATAGATAGTGACGGCACAGATGGCCTTGATGGCTTTTGCCGACGATGAGCTGTAGGTGCCGCCTGTCTGCGAGATAGTCAGCGTAGGGCCAGTACCGTCGGGCTTTCCCTGCGTGTAGGAACCTTTCACGTTAGTCCATTTGGTGCTACCGCCACCAGGACCTCCTCCGCCGCCGGGTCCGGGAGGCCAGCCACCCCAGCCTCCTCCGCCACCACCGCTGGTGGTCTTTGTTCCGTCACCACAGGAAATGGCTTTCGAGGCATTGCCACTCATATTGATGGTGATGTCGCCAGCATTGAGGGCCATACAGAGTGCCTTAAGGCCCTTGGCACTCTTCACGTCACCATTTTCGATGGTAGGAGCAACACTGTTGTTGATAACGAGCGTTCCGCCGTCGATATAGATGGTGCCTGAATTCTCGTCCTCATGATCGTCAATCTGGGCAGTGGTATTATCGTCTTCCTCCAGATCACACTGTATGCCGTCGTCACCCACGCCACTGATGCTGACGCTACCGCTCTTCATCAGGAAATACTTGTTGCACGAGATGCCGTCCTGCACAGCAGATGGAATGGTAAGCGTCAAGTTCTTCACCTGGATATAGTCGCCGCTCTTGATGGCATGCGCCGTGTTACCTGTGATGGTGAGCTGGCCGTTGCCTTGCAGCTGCAGCTGGCCCTTGCTGTAAAGGCAGGCCTTCTGCTGTCCATTGGCACCGTCGGTCAGTGTATTCTCCGTATCCTTCTTCACGCTGATCTGTATGCGCTTCTTATTACTGATGTCAATAACGGCCCCGTTAGGGTTGGTCAGGGCGATGCCTGCCAGCGACAGGGTGCACTTATAGCTGCCACCCAGCGTCAGAGAGCCGTCTGCCGACGCCCCGCTCAGCACATAGGTAATCTCGTCGCCATCTACATCGGCAGTATTGGTCTGACTGATATTCACATGCGCTCCGTTAACGGTGACATCGACGTACTGCGCCACGTTGCCGGCTATTGTTACGGCAGCCATGTCACCATCATAGTCCACATTAACGGTGTTGTCCTTCACACTGGTATTATCAATAGCCATCGAGTCAATGTCGGCCAGCATGAATGTCTTACCCATGATGCTCAACGTCTTACCATCGTCGTATTTCATCTCGCCTGTCTGAGCCGCAGGAAACAGATAGGTCACACTGCCCACTCGGACATTCAGCGTCTGCGCTACACTAATGAATAGTGAACAGTGAATAGTGAGTAATATGGCTATTATCTTCTTCATCTGACAACGATTTTATAAGTATTGTCCTTTGTCTTGACGAGATAGATGCCTTTCCGCATCTGCTTCTTCGAGACCTTGTGCCCTCGCAGGTCGTAGATGTCAGTGAAATTGCCTTGTCCATTATCAATTGAATTGAGACCCGAGGTTGTTTCGTCAGCAGTCGAGAAGTACATCTTCTTGAGGTTCGACAGTGTGAACTGCCTGTCGCCAGCCGTCAGTGTCGTTCCGACGATGCTCAGCGTCAGCGATGATGTACCGACGGAAGCCTTGGCTCCGTCTGTCGTCTCAAATGTCAGGTAGGGATAGGTGTCGCCAGCCTGCATGGTCAGTGCCCCTATCAGCACCATGAATAATAAAATTGTTTTCTTCATCGTTCTATATTTTTCATTTTTTATCAGTATCCCTGTCGTCGGGGCCAAGATAGAATCCCGGTTCGGGTGGCTGGTTGTAGCCAACGTTCTGGTAGGCTACGCTGAGACGGTAGGGAATATCCTGCATGAGACAGTTGATGCGATAGGTCGTGGGGATGGTGCTGACGTAAATGCGCAGCTCTGTGCTCTCGCGGTTTCGGGTAATGATTTCTTCGCGCCAGTCACCCAGGATATCGGCCTGCAAGCAGGGGTTCGACTTGGTGCCGTTGTTGAACTGTGCTCCTTCGAGGCGTTGTATATCAACCACGGTTTTCTGTTCCCAGTCGTACTTCGAGACGGTGGCACGGTCAAGCAGTTCACGCAGCAAGTCGCCGTCCCACCAGATGGCGAAGTTGATAGATACTTGCCTACCCTGCATGCGAAGGTGATTGTCGTGTTGCGGGTCGTTGGCATCTTGTGCACTTCCCAGCACACTTCCCGTCAGGGTGCGTATGCCGTGACTGTCGCTACTCCACAACTCGGGGCCAGGACTGGTAGGGTCGATGTCGGCAGCCAGGCAGCGTCCCACGTCGGAAGTGCTCTTGATCTGGAAGACAATCTCGCCTGTGCGGGCATCGCGAAGGGAAGAACCATCGCGTTTGTTCTCGTGGCAGTCCCAGATGAGGAGAGAACCACCCCCATCGCCTCCCTGTTTAAGAAGAGGTGAAGGAAGAGCCACCAGGTGGATGGCATCGCCATGGCCCATGTGGGTATTGTAGAGACCTGTTCCATCGTGATCGACGCACATAGCACCATAGATAATCTCGTCGAAGCCATCGCCATCAACATCGCAGACGCGCAGGTTGTGATTGCCCTGTCCGGCATAGTCTTTCCAGCGGACATCGTTGGTATCAAACACCCACCGCTGCTTCAGCTCAAGCCCGTCCCAGTCCCAGGCAGCAAGGACAGAGCGTGTGTAGTAGCCTCGACAGAAGACAGCAGAGGGATGCCTTGCTCCTTTCTCCTCACTTCTTCCTCCTCCAAAATACCCCACGGCAGCCAGATAGCGCTCAGAGCGATTTCCACGATTATCCCCCCAGTCATCAACATTTCCACGGGCAGGAACATAGGGTTTCGTATCGAGGGCACGACCCGTGAGACCGCTGAACACGGTGATATATTCAGGTCCGTCGAGAATGCGACCTGAAGCGTTCCGATAGTCAGCCAGCGAGTCGCCAATGACACGTCCCAGGGCATCGCGAGTACCGTCGGCAGTCTTTACCATCAGCTCTGCACGTCCGTCGCCATCGAGGTCATAGACAATGAAAGGCACATAGTGAGCACCGCTGCGAATGTTGCGCCCCAAATCTATTCTCCAAAGCCGTTCACCATTAATGCGGTAGCAATCGAAAAGGGTGTTGCCGGTGTAGCCATCATGAGCATTGTCGCGGGAGTTGGTGGGATCCCATTTCAGGATAATCTCATACTGTCCGTCGCCATCGACATCGGCCACTGAGGCATCGTTGGCAGTATAGGAATAAGGACGTCCATCGGGAGTGGTACCTCCCTCGGGCTTCTGCAATGGGAGGGAGATGTAACCTACGGGAGCATCGGCCTGCAAGGTGAACTCGCCACCAGGCGGAGGCGTTGGAATCTTGACGCCACCAGCAGGAGGCATGGGAAGCGGGAATAGTGGAAGGACACGATAGACGGCATCCTCAGAAAGAGGCTCCTCATCGATGAAAAGGGTGGCGTCATTGCCTTTCGTCGTGTGAATCTTCCTGTCGTTGCGATAGATGTCGAAAAGCTGCGAAGGTTCGTCCTCACGCAGGGAACGCCAACTGACGAAGACACGTCCGTCAGCCTGACGAACAGCCACCACACCACGATCAAGTCGCTCTGTGCTAAGCAGATCGTAGTCGTAGGCTGGCTGCGAAAGGGCTATACCCGCATTCAGCAGCAGCGACACGAGGGTGATGATGCGGTTATTCGTCTTCAAGTTCACTATATACAACGGTTTCTGAACTTAACATGGTCAGCTTGCCGTTCTCCCAACCATAGACAGCATTATCCTCGTGGTCGTCCATACGGAAGCTGGAATAAATAGTCTTGTTGCCGGAGCGAAGCTCTGGGTCGAAGAGATCTTCATAGCCCTGCACACGCACAAATTCACGTCTTTCATTATCCCAAAGCCAGGCGGCATAGGTGAAGTTGCCGTAAGAGTTCACTGGTCCGCGGCATACCTGAAGATCGGGATAGCCGTCGAAGTTGATGTCCTTTTCCGAGATGTCGCCGAATCCCCGCCAAGCAGTAGTGTCCAGCGGCTCGGCAGAGCAGCCCGTCACCCACATTTCACCATTGCCCAGATCCGCACGCACGATGATGCTATCAGCGATGTTCTGGAAATCCGGATCGTCATCTTCCTGACAAAGCACCTTGGTACTAAAGGTAATGTCAGCACGCTCGGGTAAGCCAGCCTCCATGTCGCCATCCTCTTCCTCGTCGGCATCGGTCAGTTCAACATCATCTTCGTCGTCCAGGTCGTCGGCATGACTACGTTTGTTGTCTTTACAGTTGCTCAAAGCCATGATGGTAGTGGCAGCAAGCATGAACAGGAATAGTTTCTTTTTCATATTTCTTTATAGCTTGATGAATATCTTTCGTTTCCAAAGGATGTAACCTATCAGGAAGTTGATGCCCACGAAGGTGAGGGCATAAGCCAGCGAGGCCCACTTCTCGGCAGGGATGATGGCATGGAGCGTGTCGTAGATGACAGGGCTGATGCCGAAAAAGCCGAAGAGGATAGCCAGCAGCTCGCTACCTACGTAGAGGGCGAGGGCGTTGACACCGAAAATCTTGAAGAATGTTCGAGGTACGAGGTGGGAATCCTCGCCTCTCGAAAACAGTCCGAGCAGCAGCGAGGCCAGTCCGCAGGTCATGAATACATAGCTGGGACTCCAGATGCGCTTGTTCAAGGGCAGGCCGTAGGAGAGCAGATAGCCCGCAATGACACAGATGGCACCGAGGGTGAAGATGGCAAGCACCTTCTGCTCGATAGTCTCGCGTTCCTTGATGAGCTTACCACAGTAGAAGCCCAACAGCACATGAGCCACACCACTGATGGCGCCAACCAGTCCCTCAGGATCGACGGGGCCCTTATGATAAAGGTGGTCATAGCCGAAGAGATTCAAATCGACCTGTGCCAGAACGTTCACCGAGGCATCTTGAGAGTAGCCGTTGCCCACCAACAGAATGACGGTATAGATGGCTAGCAGAGCAATAATCGTGGGGAGAGTGTAGCGATGGTTGCAGTAGAGGGCAAACATCGACACGAAGAAATAGCACAAGGCTATACGCTGCAACACTGCCCAGATGCGCAAGTGGCCGAAACAGAGCGGGTCGCCCCAGATGGCATTGTCGAACCAGTTGATAAAGAGTCCGATGGCGAAGAACAGCACCGTTCGCTTCACTACTTTGAAGAGTACGGGGCGCGTAGCCGTAAACTGCGACTTCGACAGCGACAGGTAGCACGAGATGCCCATGATGAACAGGAAGAAGGGGAAGACGAGGTCGCACGGCGTCATGCCGTTCCACTCCACATGTTGCAACATCTCAAACGATTCACCATAGCCGTTATTCACTAGTATCATTCCTGCTACCGTCATACCTCGCAGGATATCAAGCGACTCGAGTCGCTTACTTTTATTCATTGGGGCGCTTTCTTTCATCATCTATCTTTTTTGCATTAAAATGTTACTTCGTCAGAAAATCTATCACGCGGCGTGCCATCTGCACAGGGTCGCCCTCAGGCTCGGCAGAATAGGGATTCTGCTGCAGCGTCCAGGGCTCTTCCATGGCATACCAGTCAATTTTCACTTCTTGCGGCAAGGCGAGTGCAAAGAGCTCAGAAGCCGTCTTGTCGGCATTAGGACCTGCACCTAAGAGTTCGGGCTGGGGATGCAGCTGGGCCTCCATCTGAGCCAGCAGCGCATCGAAGTAAGCCTTCCAGCGGGGATAATAAAAGTCCTTCAGCAGCCCCTGCCACTCTTTGTGGGCATAGTCGCGCAGCCCACCCGTATCGGCACAGTAGCGATTGCCCCAGGTAGTAATCTGCACACGGGCATTCCACTCATAGAGCTTCTTTTCCTCAGGCGTGGTACCACAGTTGATAGCCATCTGTGTCCAGTGGCCCAGACGGAACTCTGAACGGGTAGCCAGCAGCGAGTCTTGCAGCAGGAGCATGTGGAGGAAGCGTGCTGATGACCTCTTGAAATTCTCCAAGGAGAAAGCCTTGTAATCGGCTATGGCATGCTGATATTGCAGGCGTGCCTGGTCAGCCAGAGCCTGACGGGTAATATCCACAAGGTCGTACTCGAAGTTCGAGTGGTGAGTAGTGAGAGGTGAGAGGTGAGAAGCTGCCTCGTTCATCAGACGGGCAGCCTCAAGAGTGGATGCGGGGTCGTAGTAGTTCTTCATCTTCGACCACGACGAGGCCTGGAAATTGTTCAGTCCAGGACGTCCGCAGAAGATGCTCTCGTGAGGTCCCTGCTGGTTGTTGCCTGCCGGACAGTTGTAGATGCTGTTAGCTAATATGAGCCAGGCTTTCTCAATGGTTTCATCCGTCGTGCCATAGCGAGCCTTGACGTAATTCTTCACCCACTCTTCCTTCGTAAACTTCTCAGGTCGCCACGGCAGCTCACTCATCAGTTCGAACATCACGGGATTATTCTCCGAGCCCTCCATCGTGAAGCCGATACCTTTTAGGTTTGAAATTTGAGATTTGAGGTTTGAGGTTTGAAGGAGATAGAAGTTATCCAGCAACTGATCCATTCGCCCATGCAGGCCGACGTTGGCGCCAAAGTTCTCGAGCAGGCAGAACAGCCAGTCGTGCTGCTTGTAGCCTACGTCGCGCCGCCAGATGCTGGGGGCTCCGAACATGGGTCGGCACTCGGAGAAGAGGTCAAGCACCAGCAGGTCGCCAGCCTTCAGCGGGTCGGCCATTGCCGGACGGGGATTCTCCGTCCATCCCTGCACCACCCACACGGCCTTGGGGTTGACACGCTTCATGGCAGCCATCAGCTTGCGGCCCGACTCGGCATAGTCTATGGAGGCATCATCGGCACTCTCGTGGAAAGGATCCATCGAGTAGTAGTCGGCCTTGCCATAGAGCTTCGTCAGCTCTTCATAATAAAGAGCGGCAATCTCGTCGAAGCGTGCATCAGTGGGCGAGAGGTTGGCAGGACGCTGGAAGCCGTTCCACAAACCAGCATCGCTGACGTTCAGCCCCAAGCGCTGACGGGCATCGTGGGGCACCATGCCACAATAGCCTGGCAGTACGGGGTGCATGCCCAGCTCCTTCATACGTTTCAGTATTTGCTGCTGCAACTGCTCCTGACGGGCATACCACGACAGAGGCAGCGGGCCGCCCCACCCTTCGAGGTTGTTCATAGCCCACCATGCCAGGAAGGCAGGGCCTGCAATGAACTTCCCTATTTCCTCCTCTGAGTAACCCAGCCGTAGCAGCATGTTGCGCCATACGCACTCCTCGCCTACAACAGCCAACGGCAGGTTCACGCCGTGCAGCGTCATCCAGTCTATCTCGCGCTCCCAGCGAGGCCAGTCCCAGAAAGCCATCGAGTAGCTGAACGTGCAATAGTTGAAGTCGTAGCGCAGCCCGAGGTCAGTCTCATGACGTTCCTTCTTCCCCACAGGCGGCAGCACATCGGGGAGCTCGGCCTGCATCTGGTTCCACGAGAGGTGTATGCCGGCATAGTACTTCAGATACCAGTTGATACCTACGCCGATGTTCACCCACGAGTTACCACGCACCACCACACGACGCCCTGCCTGGTCCAGCTCAAAGTAATCGCGGTCGGCCTTCTTCAGTTCTATCTTGAACTTCTGCGAGGCGCCGCGGTCAATGCGTTCCAGCAGACCGTCGATGGGTGTGGCCTGGGCTACCAGCACCATCATGCAAAACAGGGAGAAAAAGAACTTTTTCATAGAGGTAGGTAATATTTCGACTGCAAAGGTACAAAATAATATTGAAACCGGAAAATATGTATTTCGAAATTTGACGTTAAGTTTGGTTTTATTCCTTGTTCAAACAGGTGCCTCCTCCAGTCGCTCTTGCTGCGTCCTAATTTGTTTTTAGAGTCTTCTAAACCGTTTTTGGAGCGTTCTTCCCGACTTCGTGCTGCCTCCTGTCCTTATCATCCTTATTACAATGCAAAGGTACAAAAAATAATTGAATCCTGCAAATAATTCTGCAATTATTTTACAAAGCAATATCAATTTCTTGGCAAAGTATTCAAGTATTCAAATATTCAAATAGGACAGGAAGGTTTTTAGACTTTCCATTCATAGAAATTTTATTATTATATATATTATATATAATATATATAATAATAAATATAATAATGAATAAATCTGTACCTATAGCCTCCTCATCCGCACAAGGGATGAACCACTCCATCATCTCTCATTTCTTAATATCAAAAATATTTTACATCATATAATTATATAAAACCTTCTTGTCCTACTTGAATAAATGAATATTTGAATATTTGAGCGTGACCTTCTCATGGACGATAGCCGCTCTGGCGAGAAGAAAAGGAGGGTGGAAAAATGTTATTTATATTTAAAGATGTGCGCATTTCGCGGATTTTTTGTATTTTTGCAGGCTGTAAAGAACGCATCACGCTATGAGCGAAGTTATAGAGAAGAGAAAGAATCCGTTTTTCGAGCCTTACAAGACACCGCATGACACGGTACCTTTCGACCGTATATGCATGGAGGACTACGAAGAAGCCTTCATGGAGGGTATCCGCCGCGACGAGGAATATCTGGAGAAAACCATCAACAACCCCGCCAAGCCTACCTTCGACAATACCATCATCAACAAAGAGGATGACACCGAGGACTACTACGACCTGCTGGATCGCGTCTCCACGGTGTTCTTCAACCTGCTCAGCGCAGAGACCAACGACGAGATGGACGCCCTGGCACAGAAGATGAGCCCTATCCTGACGAAGCATGCCAACGACATGCGACTGAACGAGAAGCTCTTCCAGCGCGTGAAATACGTACACCTGCATCACCGCAAGCTCACTCCCGAGGAGAAGCGACTGCTGGACGACTGCTACGAGGGTTTCGTGCGTAGTGGTGCACTGCTCTCGCCAGAAGGAAAGGAGCGCCTGCGCCAGCTCACGGAAGAGGTATCGCTGCTGGGGTTGCAGTTCTCGCAGAACCTGCTGAAAGAGAACAAGGCCTTCAGCCTGCACATCACCGACGAGAAACAGCTGGACGGTCTGCCCCAGACAGCCATTGACGCCGCTGCACAGGAAGCTAAGGAGCAGGGAAAAGAGGGCTGGATATTCACCCTTGACGCACCTTCCTACTCGCCCTTCATGACCTACAGCACCCAGCGGGAGCTGCGCCAGAAGATGTATATGGCCTACAACACGAAGGGCATCCACGACAACGAGAACAACAACCTGGCCATCTGCCAGCGGCTCATCAACCTGCGCCGTGAGATAGCCCAGCTGCTGGGCTACAAGACCTATGCCGACTATGTGCTGAAGCGCCGCATGGCAAAGAACGTGCGCAGCGTCTATCGCCTGCTGAACCAGCTGGTAGATGCCTACAAACCGACTGCCATCAAAGAGAAGGAGGAACTGGAGAAAGAATCACGAAGGACTATCTCTCATCTCGAACCATGGGACATCGGGTTCTACAGCCATAAGCTGAAGCTGAAAAAATACAACATCGACGCTGAGATGCTGCGCCCCTACTTCCAGTTAGACAAGGTTATAGAGGGAGTTTTCGGCCTGGCCACACGCCTCTATGGCATCACCTTCAAGGAAAACAAACAGATACCCGTCTATCATTCCGACGTGAAAGCCTACGAGGTGTTCGATAAGGACGGCACCTATCTGGCAGTGTTCTACGCCGACTTCCACCCACGTAAGGGCAAGCAGGGCGGCGCCTGGATGACGGAATATCAGGGGCAGTGGATTGACAAGAAGGGCGAGAACATCCGTCCCCACGTCAGCGTGGTGATGAACCTTACCAAGCCGACACCCGACAAGCCTGCACTATTGACATTAGGCGAGGTGGAAACCTTCCTCCACGAGTTCGGCCATGCCCTGCACGGCATCTTCTCCAATTGTCGTTTCGAGAGTCTGAGCGGTACGAACGTACTGTGGGACTTTGTGGAGCTGCCCTCACAGTTCATGGAGAACTTCGCCATTGAGAAAGAGTTCCTGCGCACCTTCGCCTTCCACCACGAGACAGGCGAGCCGCTGCCCGATGAACTAATCCGTCGCATAGTGAAGAGCCGCAACTTCATGGCTGCCACAGCCTGTCTGCGCCAGGTGAGTTTCGGCCTGCTCGACATGGCCTACTACACCAAGAAGGACGAGTTCACCGACGACATCATCCCCTTCGAGAAGAAAGCCTGGGAGAAAGCCATCATCAGCAAGCAGCGAACAGACACCTGCATGACCACGCAGTTCTCGCACATCATGGCTGGAGGCTATGCCGCCGGATACTATAGCTACAAATGGGCCGAGGTGCTCGATGCCGATGCCTTCGCCGTTTTCAAACGCAAGGGAATCTTCGCCCCATCGACAGCACAGCGCTTCCGCGACTGCATCCTGTCGCGTGGCAGCACCGAGGACCCCATGACACTTTACAAGAATTTCAAGGGCAGTGAGCCCACGATTGACGCATTATTGAAGAGAAATGGAATTAAACGAAAAGCAAAATAAGTTGGATCAGCGCTACCTGCGCATGGCTCGCATCTGGGCAGAGAACTCCTATTGCAAGCGTCGCCAGGTGGGTGCCCTGGTGGTCAAGGACAAGATGATCATCAGCGACGGCTACAACGGTACACCCACGGGGTTTGAGAACATCTGCGAAGACGAGAACAACGTGTCGAAGCCCTACGTGCTGCATGCCGAGGCCAACGCCATCACCAAGCTGGCAAAAAGCAACAACAACAGCGACGGCGCCACCATCTATATCACCGCCTCACCCTGTATCGAGTGTGCCAAACTCATCATCCAGGCTGGCATCAAGCGTGTGGTCTATGGCGAGAAATACCGCCTTACCGACGGCATTGAGCTGTTGGAACGCGCTGGCATAGAAGTAGTATATTTAGAATTATGAGCAGTAATAAGACCAATCGTTTCATCCCCCTGTGGCTGGCCATCGCCGCCATCATAGGTATTGTCATAGGCACGTTCTACGGCAACCACTTCCAGGGTAACCGTCTGAACATCATCAATGCAGGCAGCAACAAGCTGACCAACCTGCTCTACATGCTCGATGACCAGTATGTAGATTCTGTCGATGTGCCCTCACTCGTAGAGAAGGCCATCCCCCTCATCCTCGGCGAGCTGGATCCCCACTCCGTGTATATCTCTGCCAACGACGTGGAGATGGCCAACGACGACCTGCGTGGCTCGTTCAGCGGCGTGGGAATTGAGTTCATCATCCGCAACGATACGCTGCGAGTGCAGAACGTCATCACCGGTGGACCTGCCGAGCAGGCTGGTCTCATCGCAGGCGACAAGATTGTCTTGGTCGATGACTCTGTATTCACTGGTGAAGGCCTCACCAACGAGTTAGCCATGCACAAGCTGAAAGGGCCGCAGGGCACCGAAGTGAAGCTGGGCGTAGTGCGCTATGGTGAGAAAGACATCCGTGATTTCATCGTCACTCGCGACCAGATTGTGACCCACAGCGTCGTCGCCACCTACATGCTCGACGATGCCACGGGCTATGTCAAGATCAAGAACTTCAGCGACAACACCTACGAGGAACTGCTTGTCGCCCTGGCTCAGCTGTCGATGGACGGCTTCAAGCAACTGGTTATCGACTTGCGCGGCAACACCGGCGGCTATCTCCACTCTGCCGTAGAGATTGCCAACCAGCTGCTGCCTCGTGACCGCCTTATCGTCTATACGGAGGGACGCCGCTCTCCCCGTGAGGAATACCGCAGCAATGGTCACGGCTCCTACAAGTACATGCCTCTCGTAGTGCTCATCGACGAGGGATCGGCCTCAGCCAGTGAGATCTTGGCAGGTGCCATTCAGGACAATGATCGCGGCACCATCATCGGACGACGCTCTTTCGGAAAAGGCCTCGTCCAGCAGCCTATCCCCTTCACCGACAACTCGATGATGCGCCTCACCATTGCCCGCTACTACTCTCCCTCGGGACGCTGCATACAGAAGCCTTACACCAGCGGAATGGATCGTGACTACGAGGAAGACCTGCTCATGCGCTACCAGAACGGCGAGTTCTTCTCGCAGGACAGCATCAAGCACACCGGTCCCGAATACTACACCATAGGTGGACGCACCGTCTATGGCGGAGGTGGCATCACGCCTGACATCTTCGTGCCTGAAGACACCACCGACTACACCACCTACTACCGTGAGGCCTCCTACTCAGGACTCATCATCCAGTTCGGCTACGACTATACCGACCAGAACCGGCAGAAGCTGTCGGAATATGAAGATGAGGAGTCATTAGTGAAATTCCTGAAGAAGCAAAACCTCGTGGAGAAGTTTGCACAATATGCCGACAGCCACGGCTTGAAACGCCGCAACCTGATGATACAGCGCAGCCACAAGCTGTTAGAGGAGTTCATCCTCAGCCGCATCGTCTATAACATGCTCGACGAGCAGTCGTGGCTGCAATATCTGAACGAAGACGACCCCGCCGTGAAAGAAGCTCTCCGCGTGCTGAATGCCGGCGAGGCCTTCCCCAAGACTCCTGAAAAGAACGAAGGACAGGAAGAGGAGAAGCCCGACAAGGTGGCACAGGCCTACGACTACCGCTCCACCCACCTGCGTCATACGCTGATCGTAAAAGCTTAGAAAGACTGTTAAACCAAAACCAATAACTATGATCAACCGTCAACTGTTAGAACCAGAGAGCATCGTCGTCATCGGCGGCTCAAACAACGTGCATAAACCTGGAGGCGCCGTGGTGCGCAACCTGATGAGTGGCGGATACACAGGCATGCTGCGTGTCGTAAACCCCAAGGAAGACGAGGTGCAGGGCATCAAGGCTTTCCACGATGCCAAAGAGCTGCCCCCCACCGACCTGGCCATTCTTGTGGTGGCTGCGAGGTTCTGTCCGCAGTACGTAGAATACCTGGCCGCTGAGAAGAACGTACGTGCATTCATCATCATCTCTGCAGGATTCAGCGAGGAAACCCACGAGGGAGCCCTGTTAGAGCAGCAGATACTCGATAGCTGCGAACGCTATGGCTGTGCCCTCATTGGCCCCAACTGCATCGGCCTGCTTACACGCCATCACCATAGCGTCTTCACGAAGCCCATCCCCCAGCTTAACCCCAAAGGTGTTGATTTCATATCGGGCAGCGGTGCTACTGCCGTTTTCATCCTCGAGAGTGCCGTCACCAAAGGCCTGCAGTTCAACAGCGTGTGGAGCGTAGGCAACGGCAAGCAGATAGGCATCGAGACGGTGCTGGAGTATATGGACGAACATTTCGACCCCGAACACGACTCCATGGTGAAGCTACTCTACATCGAGAACATTGCCGACCCCGACAAGCTGCTCTATCACGCCACCTCACTCATCCGCAAGGGCTGTCGCATCGCCGCTATCAAGGCTGGCTCGTCAGCAGCCGGCAGTCGTGCCGCCAGCAGCCACACAGGAGCCATCGCCAGCAGCGACTCTGCCGTCGAGGCCCTCTTCCGCAAGGCTGGCATCGTGCGTTGCTTCTCCAGAGAAGAACTGACCACCGTGGGCTGCATCTTCACGCTAAAGCCCAACCCATCCCCAACGGAGGTTGGACTATATGGTTCTTCTGCGGAGATGCCTGCCAACAAAACGAATCAATCCCCCCTCCCTTGGGGAGGGGAAGGGGGTGGGCTCTCTGTTGCCATCATCACCCATGCCGGCGGCCCTGGTGTGATGCTTACCGACGCCCTTTCGAAAGGCGGCATGCAAGTGCCTCCACTCAATGGTCCTGCTATTGAGGAGCTGAAGACAAAGCTATTGCCAGGCAGCAGCGTGGCAAACCCTATCGACATCCTTGCCACCGGCACTGCCGAACACTTAGGCATCGCCATCGACTACTGCGAGCAGATGGATGACATCGACGCCATCATGGTCATCTTCGGCACGCCCGGACTGGTGAAAATCTTCGAGGTCTATGAGGTGCTCGACAAGAAAATACGCGAGTGCAGCAAACCCATCTTCCCCATCCTTCCCAGTGTCAGCACCGCTGGTCCCGAGGTACAGGAATTCCTGAAGCGCGGACATGTGAACTTCAGCGACGAGGTGACGCTGGCCACCGCCCTCACACAAATCATGAAGACCCCGGCACCTGCCGACCAGAACGTGGTCATCAACGGTGTCGATGTGCCAAAGATCAGACGGATTATCGACAGCTTACAAGTCAGTGGGTGGGTCTCTCCCGCTGTTGTCCACGACCTCCTTGCTGCTGCCGGCATCCCTACGGTGCCCGAGTTCGTCAGCTGTGAGAAAGACGAGGTGATAGCCTTTGCCGAGAAATGCGGCTATCCCGTCGTGGCGAAGGTGGTAGGCCCCGTACATAAAAGCGACGTGGGTGGCGTGGCGCTGAACATCCGTTCGAAAGAAGTACTCTCAGCCGAGTTCGACCGTATGATGCAGATTCCCGATGCCACCGCCGTGATGGCGCAGAAGATGATTCGCGGCACCGAGCTCTTCATTGGTGCCAAATACGAGGAGCGCTTCGGCCACGTGGTGCTCTGCGGTCTGGGCGGCATCTTTGTCGAGGTACTGAAGGATGTCTCGTCGGGCCTGGCACCCCTCTCCTACGAAGAAGCATTCTCCATGATCCGTTCCCTGCGTGGCTACAAGATTCTGCAGGGCACACGTGGTCAGAAGGGTATCAACGAGCGTCGCTATGCCGAGATCATCGTGCGCCTCAGCACCCTCCTCCGTTTCGCCACCGAGATCAAGGAGATGGACATCAACCCCCTCCTCGCCGATGACCGGGACGTCATCGCCGTCGATGCCCGCATACTGGTGGAGAAGTAACTGAGTCCCCTAAGTCCTTCGCAGAGCGAAGCAGCAGAGCCGAGCGAGGGGGGTGGAGGTCTGAACAGAGGCCATAGGGGGTAAAAAGGGGTGTGGAAATGGTGGAAATGGTGGAAATCTCCTTATCTACTATAAAAAGTTAATAGACTATGACTAGTTATGCCCTTCTCGCTGAAATAAGCACGCCGCTCGTCGAAATTAGCGCGCTCCTCGATGAAAATAGCGGGTCGCTCGTTTGAAAAAGGAGGCAGCTGACTGTTTAACATAAATTCGGTATGTTTATACAACTTTGATTTTCGGCGAATCCAACTGGCAATGGGCGGAGAACTTTACTCCCCTCCTTTATAGGAGGGGTTGCCCGAAGGGCGGGGTGGTATCAGTAATCTGTTCCTACCACCCCTTACCCCTCCTCTAGAGGAGGGGAGTCCCCCTCTCTTTCTGGAGAGGGGTTAGGGGAGAGGCTTACAATTACTGCACTCACCACCACCAGTTGCATGGGTCATGGCCCAATAACTTTTTGAAGCTAACTCTCTAAGAATGAGGCTACTATATACAAGAAGCCTCATTTTGATTTCCACCATTTCCACCATTTCCACACCCCTTTTTACCCCCTATGACCCCTTTTCTCTCCATCCTCTCTCTTCTTTTTGCAATTACAAACGCACGCCCAACCCTTACAAGGCGTGCTTTTTTTGTGTTTTTCAGCCCTGTTTTAGAGTTTTATTCTGTTGGAAGTATGTTTGAGGGCGCGGTTTAGAACGTTTTTCTGTCAATTTTGCAATTTTAGGAATATCTTCTGAATTTGGCAAGAAATTTGGTGGATATTTCTAAAGTTCGTACCTTTGCACCGTTGAATTTGAGATTCAACAGCGAGCTCAGGCGGCGCCTCAGCAATTCGAATGAATTCGATTGCGTTCGGGTTGCACTGACCTTGCACCGTTGAAAAGACAAAATAACAGTTAAAGACAGATTAACAGAATAACAAATAATAAAATATGTTAATATGTTATTATGTCTAAAAAGAAAGATAATATGTCTAACAAAATAAAAGAAAGGATAAGATTATGAGTAAGAAGAATTATCGTTTTGAGACTTTACAGCTTCATGTAGGCCAGGAACAGGCAGACCCCGCAACTGATGCAAGAGCCGTGCCTATCTATCAGACCACGAGCTATGTGTTCCACAACTCCCAGCATGCTGCCGACCGCTTTGGTCTGCGTGATGCCGGTAATATCTATGGTCGTCTGACCAACTCGACACAGGGTGTGTTCGAGGATCGTGTGGCTGCCCTCGAGGGTGGTGTGGCTGGTCTGGCTGTGGCCTCTGGTGCTGCTGCTATCACCTATGCCCTGCAGAACATCGTGCAGGCTGGTGACCATATCGTGGCTGCCGACAACCTGTATGGTGGAAGCTATAACCTGATTACCCACACGCTGGCCACGCAAGGCATCACGAACACGATTATTAATGTAAACGACCTCGAAGCCCTGGAAGCCGCTATCAAACCCAACACAAAAGTAGTATATGCCGAGACCTTCGGCAATCCCAACAGCGATGTGCTCGACCTGGAAGGTGTGGCAGCCGTAGCCCACAAGCACGGCATCCCGTTTATCGTGGATAACACGTTTGGCACACCCTATCTCATTCGTCCGTTGGAGCACGGGGCAGACATCGTGGTACACTCGGCTACGAAGTTCCTGGGTGGTCACGGAACAAGTCTCGGTGGTGTCATCGTCGATGGCGGTAAGTTCGACTGGAAACAGAACGACAAGTTCCCCACGCTCTCCAAGCCCGACCCCTCGTATCATGGCATCGTATTTGCCGACGCTGTGGGTGCTGCAGCATACGTGACCCGCATCCGTGCCGTCATCCTGCGCGATACTGGTGCTGCCATCTCGCCCTTCAATGCCTTCATCCTGTTGCAGGGTGTTGAGACGCTGAGCCTGCGTGTGGAGCGTCATGTGGAGAACACCCTGAAGGTGGTGGATTTCCTTGCCAACCATCCGAAGGTGGCTAAGGTGAATCACCCCGCGCTGGAGAGCCATCACGACCACAAGCTCTATCAGAAATACTTCCCCAATGGCGGTGGCAGCATCTTCACCTTCGAGATCAAGGGCGGACAGGAAGAAGCCTGGAAATTCATCGATGCCCTGCAGATCTTCTCGCTGCTGGCTAACGTGGCCGACGTGAAGAGTCTGGTCATCCATCCCTACACCACCACCCACTCACAACTCTCGCCTGAGGAACTGGCCGAGCAGCACATCACGCCCTCAACCATCCGCCTCTCCATAGGCACTGAACACATCGATGATATCATCGAGGATCTGTCGCAAGCGTTTGATAAAATTTAAAAATCAAAAAATTAAAAGTATCAAAAAGAATTCGTACCTTTGCACACAAAAACTGAAGAGATGAACGGAAAGACTGTATTAGTGACAGGTGCCAACAAGGGCATAGGCTTCGGCATTGCAAAACACCTGGGCCTCAGCGGATGGAAAGTGATTATCGGCGCACGCGATGAGCAACGTGCTTCGGAAGCCATCGCCAAACTGCAAGCTGAAGGCATAGAAGTGCTCGGCTGGGTAGATATCGAACTGAAAGACCTCGACTGCATCAACAAGGCCGCGAAGGAGATTAACGAGCGATTCCCAGAGCTGTCACTACTTGTGAACAATGCTGGCATTCCTGGCGACATGAACGTGAATAGCGAGCATACGGAAATCAGTGTTATCCGCGAGACGCTCGACGTGAACTTCATCGGCACCTTCGCGCTCACCAAAGCCCTGATTCCGCTGCTGAGCAAGAACAATGGCCGCATAGCCAACGTCACCGTGCCCTCGGAGATCAGTCCCTACTGGCACCCCTTGGCCTACGTCGCCAGCAAAGCCGCCCAAAACGCCATGATGGGTGTGATGGCCATCGAATTTCAGCAGAGCAACACGCCCGTGGAAGTCTTCTCCGTTCACCCTGGTCCCACCACGACCGACCTGAATGGTAATATGGCACTGCCCGGTTTCCACGATATCGAAACAGTAGGTCGGAAATTCGCAGAACTGATCAATGACGGTCAAAACCATCAGGGTGAGTTTATCGAACTCTATCCGATAGTAAAAGAAAACTAAGAAAAGAATAAAAAAAGATTGATAGCTATGGCAAAGATTGCAAAGCAGCTGACTGAGCTCGTCGGCAACACTCCACTCTTAGAGCTCAACAAGTATTCACAGGCAAAGGGTCTGGAGACTCCGGTTATTGCCAAAGTAGAGTTTTTTAATCCTGGCGGCAGCGTGAAAGACCGCATTGCCCTAGCGATGATTGAGGACGCAGAGCAGAAGGGCATCCTGAAGCCAGGCGCTACCATCATCGAGCCTACCAGCGGCAACACAGGCGTAGGACTGGCACTGGTATCAGCCGTCAAGGGCTACCATCTTATCCTTACCATGCCCGAGACCATGAGCGTGGAGCGCCGTAACCTGGTGAAAGCCTACGGTGCCGAGGTGCGCCTGACCTCTGGTAAAGACGGCATGCCTGGTGCTATCCGCGCTGCCGAGGATTTGCGGTCGCAGATTCCTGGCAGTGTCATCCTGCAACAGTTCGAGAACCCTGCCAACCCCGCCAAGCACTATGCCACCACGGGTCCTGAGATCTGGCGCGACACTGACGGCAAGGTGGATATCTTCGTAGGCGGTGTGGGTACTGGTGGTACCATCAGCGGCACGGGCAAGTATCTGAAGGAACAGAACCCCAACGTGAAGATTATCGCCGTAGAACCGAAGTCAAGTCCCGTGCTGAACGGAGGTCAGAGCGGTCCGCACAAGATTCAGGGTATCGGCGCAGGTTTTGTTCCCAAGACCTATGATGCCGACGTGATTGACGAAGTGTTTGATGTAGAGAACGACGATGCCATCCGCACAGGTCGCGAAGTGGCTCAGCAGGAAGGACTGTTGGTGGGCATCAGCGCCGGTGCTGCCCTCTTTGCTGCCATCGAGGTAGCCAAACGCCCGGAAAACAAAGGCAAGAAGATTGTGGTCCTCCTGCCCGATACTGGTGAGCGCTATCTCTCTACCGTGCTTTATGCTTTCGAGGATTATCCTCTTTAACTCCTGAGTGCATCAAACAATTGATCGAGGGCGGCGTCAGCGTTGCCCTCGTTTTCGTTGAGTAAGGTAACGAACTTCGAACCGATGATGGCACCAGCGGCATTGTCCTGGGCAGCCTTCAACGTCTGGGCGTTGCTAATGCCGAAGCCAATCATACGAGGATTGCGCAGGTTCATGGCGTTGATACGACGGAAATACTCCTGTTTCTGTTCGTCGAAGCTCTTCTGCGTGCCTGTGATAGAGGCTGAGCTAACCATATAGATGAAGCCGTCGGTGTTATCGTCGATGAAGCGGATGCGCTCTTCGCTGGTTTCAGGGGTGATGAGCATAATGATGCGCAGGTCGTAACGGTCGGCAATGGGCTTCACGATGTGCAGATAGTCATCGAAAGGCAGGTCGGGGATGATGGCGCCACTGACGCCAGCCTCGACACAGCTTTTGCAAAATTCTTCGATGCCGAAGTGGAGGATAGGATTGAGATAGCCCATCAGCACAAGAGGAATCTCTACATGGTCTTTGATAGCTTGCAGCTGGGCAAAGAGCGTCCTGAGATTCATGCCGTTCTTTAAAGCCTGAGTGGCTGCACTCTGGATAACGGGCCCATCAGCCAATGGGTCGCTGAAGGGGATTCCTACTTCTATCATGGCGATGCCTCTCTTCTGCATGGTTAGGATGACATCAGCCGTGCCTTCGAGTGTAGGACTGCCTGCACAGAAATAGAGTGAAAGGAGCTTTTGGTCTTTACTACTCTCAAAAAGTTTATTAATCTTATTCATTTTTCTATTATTTATGGAACACAGAGGTACAGAGTATTTGATAGTTAATCTCTGTATCTTTGTATCTCTGTGTTCAGATTAAACACAAATTCTTTAAGTTTTGCAACGTCTTTGAGACCTGGGGCCATTTCGAAACGAGAATTAAGGTCTATGCCGATGCAGTGTTTAGAGGTAAGAGGTAAGAGGTAAGAGGTGAGCACATCGGCATCATTGGGACCAATGCCGCCACTAAGCAGGAAAGGTGTATCACCATCGTAGCTATCGAGCACGCTCCAGTTGAATTTCTCGCCATTACCTCCTACGGATTTGCCCTTAGCGTCGAAAAGGAAGTAATCAACGAGGCCTTCGTAGGATTTTGTTTGAGCCAGGTCATCGGCTGTAGCGATGTTGAAAGCCTTGATGATACTGACCCCTCCCTTGCAGGGGCGTGGAGTTGCAGCCGCTTTAAGGGCATGGATGTAGTCGGGACTCTCATGACCATGCAACTGGATGTAGTCGAGCGCATATTCACCGGCAATGCGAGGAACCTGCTCAATACGCTCATCGACGAAGACACCGACACGCTTACACTGTGTAGGCAGATAAGCAGGACGCTCGCTGACAAAGCGGCTCGACTTCGGCCAAAATATAAAACCCATCAGGTCGATGCCCAATGCCTCCACCTCGCGGATGTTTTCCGCATCTCTCATGCCACAAACCTTAATCATTCTGACTATCTGACAATTGACTGAATAAACGCATTGAGGGCTTGGCCGGGATCGGGAGCCTTCATGAAATTCTCGCCAATCAGGAAGCCACGGAAGCCTGCTTGGCGCAGAGCCTTCACCGTATCAGGATTCGAGATGCCACTCTCGCTGACTTTCACAGCATCCTTCGGCAACAGTTCCGCAAGACGGAAGCTGTTTTCAACATCCGTCACAAAAGACCCCAGGTTGCGATTGTTGATGCCACAAAGATCGGGCTCCAGCTCAGCATACTCCAGCTCCTGCTCAGAATGCATTTCCAATAGCACTTCCATGCCGAGGGAGTGAGCCTTATCCAAAAGAGATTTACATTGAGCCTTGGTCAGACAAGCGGCAATAAGCAACACGGCAGAGGCTCCACAAAGAGCCGCAGCATAGAGCTGGGCCTCATCGATGACAAAGTTCTTGTAGAGGACAGGCAAGGTGACACCAGATTTACGAGCAATACGGATAAAATCATCAGAGCCGCCAAAGTAGTGCTCATCAGTAAGAATGCTGAGCGCTGAAGCGCCATTCTGCTGATACGCTAGCGGAATGATGTCGGCCCGTCCGTCCTCCTTGATCCAGCCTTTCGAAGGCGAACGGCGCTTGAACTCGGCGATGACACCCGTCTCACTCTGGAGCAATGCTTTGCGCAAAGAGGGCTTCTTCGCACATAGCTGTTCAAGCTCTTGGTGCTTAGTAGCGACGATTTGTTGTAAGATATCTTGCATCGTTATTCTTTTTGGGGGACGGATTTCAACTGTTGAGCTCTACGAACTTCTTGAAGGTACGTAGGGCGGCACCGCTGTCGATGCTCTCACGGGCAATCTCGATACATTCCTCAATGCTCTTCTGTCCTTTCTCCAGCACTTGAATGCCGAAGCCGGCATTGGCCAATACGATATTCTTCTGGGCAGGCAGGGCACGGTTTTCCAACACGGCGTCGAAAATCTCGGCAGCCTCTTCCTCCGTCGCACCACCCACGAGTTCTTCGGGTTTGGCAATAGCAAAACCTAAATCCTGAGGCTTGAAGATACGCTCGTAGTTGTTGGTGGTCACCTTGAAGTCGCCCGTCAGCGAAATCTCGTCGTAGCCGTCAATCGAGTTCACGATGCCGTAATCGATGCCGAGCTTCTGATATACGCTGTTGTAGAGGCGCATCTGGTCGAGGTTTGCCACACCAAGGAGCTGGCACTTCGGCTGTGAGGGATTCACAATAGGACCTAAAAGGTTGAAAATCGTGGGAAACTGTAGCGCTTTACGAATCGGGCCTACGAACTTCATGGCCTTGGCAAAGAGCTGGGCATGGAGATAGACGATGCCTGCCTCATTGAGCGAACGGTTCAGCTTATCGATGTCGTCTGTAAACTTGATACCATGATGCTGGATGACGTTCGAGGCACCTGAGACGCTCGTGGCGGCATAGTTACCATGCTTGGCCACCTTATAACCAGCACCGGCAATCACGAAGCAGGCCGTGGTCGAGATATTAAACGTGTTCTTACGGTCACCACCTGTACCTACGACATCGATATAACGGTCAGCTTTCAAAAGAGCCGGCACACCCGTCTCGAGGATGCCGTCGCGGAAGCCGAGCAGCTCATCTACGGTGACACCTCGCATCTGCAGACAGGTCAGCAGAGCAGTAATCTGTTCGTTGGGGTACTCTGAGTGGGTAATACCAATCAGGATGGTCTTCATCTCCTCACGGGAGAGCTCTTCATGATTCAGCAGGCGGAAGAGATAGCCTTTCATTGTTTGTTCCATATCTTTACATTTTTACATTTTCTCATTTTTACATTTTATAAGAACAACCAGTTCTGTATCATTTTCTTGCCATCGGGGGTGAGCACACTCTCAGGGTGGAACTGGATGCCACGCACGTTGAGGGTCTTATGGCGCAAAGCCATGATCTGGCCCTCGTCACTCTCTGCTGTCACTTCGAGGCAATCTGGGAATTCCTCACGGGAGACCACCCACGAGTGGTAGCGACCTACGGTAATGTTGCGCTCAACGCCACTGAAGATAGGGTCTTCGGCCACAATGTGGCAAGGGGTGGCAACGCCATGAAACACATCTGACAGATTCTCGAGCTTAGCGCCAAACACCTCGCCAATGGCCTGATGGCCCAAGCAGACACCAAGGATAGGCTTGCGGCCGGCATAGGTACGAATGACATCAAGTAACAATCCTGCCTCAGAGGGAATGCCTGGACCTGGCGAGAGGATAATCTTGCTATAGGTCTCAAGGGATGCGAGTTCAAATTGATCGTTGCGCACAACGGTGACCTCGGCACCGAGTTCCTTTACTAAATGACTCAGGTTATAGGTAAACGAGTCGTAATTATCTATAATAACAATCTTCATAATGTTGCTGCTTTTTCGATGGCCTTACGCAGGGCCCCCAGTTTATTATTCACTTCCTGTAATTCATACTCCACGTCGCTCTTGGCCACGATACCGCCACCAGCCTGGAACCATAATTCGCCATTTCTCGAAACGAAGGTACGGATGGTGATGGCCTGGTTCAGGGAACCATCGAGACCAATAATGCCAATACAGCCACCATAGGCACCACGATTATGTGGTTCGTATTCGGAGATTAGCTGCATGGCACGCACCTTAGGGGCACCAGAGAGTGTTCCAGCAGGGAAGGTGTCGATAAACGCCTTGATAGGATCGGCCCCTTCATCAAGCTCGCCTGACACTCTCGATACCAAATGAATCACGTGCGAGTAATATTGCAGGTCCTTGTAGAAATCTACCTTCACATGGTGGCAGTTGCGGCTCAGGTCGTTGCGGGCGAGATCTACCAGCATCACATGCTCGGCATTCTCCTTAGGGTCATTGCGCAGATACTCGGCTCCCTGACGGTCTGCCTCAGCATCACCCGTACGTCTGGTAGTGCCAGCAATGGGGTCGATGTAGGCCTTTTTACCTTCGATACGACAGTGCGTCTCAGGTGAAGATCCGAAGATGCGGAAACCACCAAAGTCGAAATAAAAGAGGTAAGGCGAGGGGTTGATGCTGCGCAGGGCACGGTAGAGCTTAAAGTCGTCGCCCTCGTACTTCTGGATAAAGCGACGGCTGAGCACAATCTGGAACACATCACCACGCAGACAGTGCTGGATGCCTCGGCGAATATTCTCTCTGTGCTCATCGTCAGTCAGGGTGCTCCTGACATCGCCCACGGGATGGAAGTCGTAAGCTTGCACATTGGCTTTGTTCATCGCCTTGAGCACAGCATCGATGTCAGCGGTATCGCCCAGCGTTACTACTTTCAGCATATTGTTATGATGGTCGAACTCAATCACCACCTTAAATAATATATAGAGCACGTCAGGAGCATCGTTCTTGGCCTGTGTCTCGTCCTTCACGGGGATATCCTCAAAATATCTGACAGCATTGAAGGAAGTGTAGCCGAAGAGTCCGCAGACGTCCTTGTCCTTGCCCTCAACCTCAATGTGGTCGATAAGCCCATGGATGGCCTTGTCAGAACGATACTCCTTATTCACCTCATGCTGGAAGGTCGTACCATCAGGATAATTAACGGTTGCGATACCATGCCCGATAGCCACACTGGCGATGGGGTTCAGACCGATGAACGAACGTGAGTTATTCGCGTCGTGATAGTCGGAACTCTCCATCAGCGCGCTTTGCGGATAAAGATCTCTCAGTCGCATATAGACACCTACTGGGGTATAGAGATCCGCCAGTATCGTCTTGCTGGTTGTCGTATATTTAAAAGTTTCCATATTCTTTTGCCATTTGCTTGTTCTTCAAATAAGTCTCCACATCCTTGTCGCCACGCCCGCTAACGGTGAGCACCACCACATCGTCGGGCTGGAACTTCAGTTTCTTCAGGGCAGCGATGGCGTGGGCACTCTCAATGGCAGGGATGATGCCCTCCATACGGGTCAGCTCATAACCGCCATATATGGCCTCATCGTCGTTGATGCTCAGCACCTGCGTACGACCTTGCTTCGCCATATTGCAGTGCATGGGACCTACACCAGGATAGTCGAGGCCAGCCGAGATGGTGAAAGCCTCCTGTATCTGACCGTCCTCATCCTGCATTACCAGCATCTTCGCACCGTGCAAGATGCCTGTCGTGCCGCGATGAATAGTCGCAGCTGTATAATCCGTATCCCAACCGTGACCACCAGCCTCAGCCAGCACAATTTTCACCCGTTCGTCGTCCATATAGTGATAGATGGTTCCTGCGGCATTCGATCCTCCACCAATGCAGGCAATGAGATAGTCAGGATAGTCGCGGCCTATCTGGGCTTCAAGCTGCCACTTGATTTCCTCAGAGATGACGCTCTGCATACGGGCTACAAGATCGGGATAGGGATGCGGCCCCATCGTCGATCCAACGATATAGAACGTGTCGGCAGGATGACAGCACCAGTCACGGATGGCTTCCGAACAGGCATCACTCAGCGTCATATTACCTGTACGGACGGGATGCACCTCGGCACCCAGCATCTTCATACGCTCCACGTTGGTGTGCTGGCGCTCCACATCGGTAGCACCCATAAACACTTCACACTTCATGTCCATCAGCGCACAGACCGTTGCCGTTGCCACACCATGCTGTCCGGCACCCGTCTCGGCGATGATGCGTGTTTTGCCCATTTTCTTAGCCAACAGGATCTGACCAATAGTGTTGTTAATCTTGTGGGCTCCCGTGTGGTTCAAATCCTCACGCTTCAGATACAACTGACAGCCGTACTGCTTGCTCATCCTTCGCGCAAAATAAAGAGGACTTGGCCTTCCCACATAGTCTTTCAGCAGTGCATGATACTCCTGCTTAAACTCCTCACTCTCAATAATCGGAAGATAAGCATCCTGAAGGTCATGCACACACTTGTAGAGAATCTCAGGGACGTAAGCGCCTCCGAACTCTCCATAGAAACCGTTTTTGTCAACTTGATACTTACTCATATATATTAACTTTGTGTTGATAAAACATATTAAAACTTTGAGAGGCCCATCGCAAGAACGACAGGCCTCTCAGTATCTCTCCTATGCAAACTATAGGTACGCGGCTATCTTCTCACGATCTTCCGAATCTTGAGCTACGCCACCACCAATAGTTCTGCATTCTAATCATATCTGATTTTGTTGTTTTAAAACTTTTCGGCTGCAAAAGTACGACTTTTCTTTCAAACTGCCAAATTTTTTCGCATTTTTTTTACGATTCGACGGTATATTCATGCCTACGCTTGGGATTCATCGGGAACCAGCCCTTCTCTACACGTTTCTTTTGCGAGAAGAGTTCACCAATGCCCCAGAGGGCAGAGGCTCCAAAGACACCGAGGAACGACGAGAGGTAGATATTCGCAATGAAAAGGGCTACCACACAACAACTGATACCGACGAGCAGATAGATAATCCAGGGACGCGTGCCCCAGTGATACTCTGTTTTGATAACGATGGGATGCCAGATGCCGATGGTGAGAAAGGTCATCGCGGCAATGGTAATGCCAGTAAAATACATGTATTATTAAAGTTTGACGGTAGAAATATCTACGAGATTGTTCACGATGGCATAGATGGTGAGGCCGGCCGGCGAGTGTATCTGCAACTTACGGGCGATGTTGCGACGATGGGTAATGACCGTATTCACCGATATACAAAGGTGATCGGCTATCTCCTTGTTCGACATGCCTTGCACCAATGAGATAATCACATCCTTCTCGCGATCAGAAAGGGCTTCGGAATTCTGACCAGCACCAGCCTTGAATACCATGTCAGAGATGTTACGGGTGACATCGCTCTGTCTGACTATCTGCTCCAAACGACGGATGGCAGGCACGAAAATAAAATCCTCTACCATCGCATGCTGACGCAGCCACACCTCATTCTCGTAGATGTCATGAAGAGTGGCGGTGAGCTGGTTATTATGCAGTCCGTCTTGAGGGAGGTACTTGATGATCAGCAGTTTCAATTCGCGCAGTTTCTTGTCGGTAGCACCATGATGTTTGGAGAAAGTATCTACATCATAGTCGTTGGCAGGTTGCCCGTCTATCAGCGACTGCACATAGGGGAATAGCGTTTTCTGCTCATATTTCATATGGCGCCGAATCTCGTGGGCATATTCGTCGTAGAAGCGCAGTATCAGCTTGGCTAAGGACTCACGCTCATCGAGCGACTCCTGCAACTCGCGACGGATATAAGGCAATTGGAAATCCAGGAAATAGGCATGGCTGGCCTCCAGATAGTGCAGCAGCGTGGGAACTGACAACTGCTCATCTGCTTCAAATTCTCCATAGCCGTTGATGATGAAATTGACCACCGCGAGGAAAGTATAGGTGTCCACTTCGTTGTCCTCACACGTTTCTTTGACAGTCTTATCGCCGAAACCAAGACTGATGCCGAAGCTGCCAAGCATCTGCAATAGGTCATAATTGTCGCGAATCAGCGAGATCATCTTGTCATCGGCCTCATACATCTTCTGATTTTTCATAACTATCAATTACCCAATAATGATTACTGGGTGCAAAGGTAGGCATTATTTCCGACATGCACAATAATCACAAGTAGGTATTTTTTCTCCTTTCTCCCTGCTCCCGACTCCCATTTTAGGCCATTTCACTATTTTTAGGTATTGGAGGAGCTGACAAATGGCAGTACCTTTGCAGCCGATTTCAGGAAAAAAGTATGAAAAGGTTACTCAGTATAATAGTAATTGCTGCCCTCGCCGCAACGGCCGAGGCGCAGGTAAATGCCGCCGACAGCGTGCTTGGTCAGCAGCAAAGCGGACGGTTTAGCGTGGGCGGCTATGGCGAGGTGGCCTACAGCCGTAACTTCTTCAGCGACCACGTGAGTCGCTACTCACAGCCCGAGGAGCACAAAGACGACCCCTCACACGGACGTTTCGACCTGCCCCATGTAGTGGTGTATATGGGCTACAATTTCGGCAAAGGCTGGAGCCTCGGCACAGAGATTGAGTTCGAGCATGGCGGCAACGGCCTAGCCTACGAGAAGGAAGACGAAGAAGGCGGTGAATGGGAACAGGAGACCGAGAAGGGCGGCGAGGTAGAACTGGAGCAGTTTTGGATTCAGAAGACCTTCAGCCGCGCAGCCAATCTGCGTATGGGGCATATCGTGGTGCCTGTAGGCCTGAACAATGCCCACCACGAGCCACTGAATTTCTTCACCGTCTATCGCCCCGAGGGCGAGAACACCATCCTGCCCTCAACGTGGCATCAGACGGGCTTCTCGTTCTTCGGCCGCTATAAGAAGTTGCGCTACGAGGCCCAGTTACTGGCGGGCCTGAACGCCGACAACTTTACGAACACAGGATGGATCAGCAAGGGTCACAAGAGTCCGATGGAGTATGACGTGGCCAACAAGTACGGCACTGCCCTGCGTCTGGACTATTACGCCCTGCCTGGCCTGCGCCTGGGGCTGAGTGGATACTATGGCGAGAGCATCGGCAACAGCTACCCCCGAAATGCCAATGGCGTGGATGCCGAATACAAGGGCACGGTAGCAGTCGGAGCTTTCGACTTTACCTACAACCACGCGGGCTTGATTGTCCGCGGTCAGGCCGACTACGGCTACTTAGGCGATGCCGAGGAACTGAAGTATGTCTATAACCGTGTGAACAAGAAGTCGCCCTTCCACCACTCTGCCTTCGTCTCGAAGAATGCCTACGCTGTGGGACTTGAAGCGGGCTACGACATCCTGCAGCTCACCTCATGTAAGGGAAGTAAGAAGGAGTCCCTCTACCTCTTTGGACGATACGAGGCATACAATCCCTACGCTTCGAACACCAAGGGTGCCGCTTACGACTACACCGCCGTAAAGCGCATGGCTGTAGGTCTGAACTACTTCCCAGTGCCTGAGATTGCCATCAAGGCCGAGTTCTCGAACCGCTTCCTGAAAGGACTCTACAACAACGAACCGGCGGTGAACATCGGCGTGACCTACGAGGGTTTTTTCCTTTAGACTATAGAAAGAGACTATAGACTTTAGAATTTTTAATTTAAATAGAATAACAGATAAATTTGTAACAACATGAAAAAGATTTTCTACCTGCCCCTTGTGCTGGGCACACTGACGTTCACCGCTTGCAGCGATGACGATGACGAGAACAACGACTCGACCGACTTCAACATTGTGATTACTACGCCCGCTGTCGATCAGGACAGCTACGCCGCCAACACCACAGAGGGCAACTACAAGAGCAAGAGCTTCGGCAACACCGCTGTTGATGCATGCGCCACGCTCTGCGACGAGCTGGGCAAAGCCAACACCGCCATTGCCTCAGCCAAGCTGAACGAAACCCAGGAGCAGTATCTGCGTGAAGTGCTGAAGACGCTCGTCTCGAACGTCATCGTACCTACATATACCGCTCTGGCCGACAACGTGGAGGATCTGGAGAAGACACTCAATGGCCTGACCGTACAGACCATCACGCAGACGCAAATCAACAAGGCCTGCGATGACTTCAAGGCCGCCCGTCTCTACTGGGAGCGCTCGGAGGCCTTCCTCGGCGGTGCCGCCAGCGACTTCGACATCGACCCCACTATCGACTCGTGGCCGCTGAACCGCACATTGCTGCTTAACTACTTCAACAACGGCATGAATGACGAGATGCTCGACGATGCCAGCATCCTCGGCTTCCACGCCCTGGAGTTCATCCTTTTCCGCGACGGTCAGCCCCGCCGTGTAGCTGAGCTGCAGGCCACCGATACCTACAAGAACTTCGAAAAGATTACAGGCGAGCAGGAGCTGAAGTATGCTCAGGAAATCTGCAAGCGTCTGAAGGAGCGCACCTTCCAGCTGCAAGTGGCATGGGATGGCGGTAAGAATGCTTCACGCTTGAACGTGGTGAAGACTGCAGGTCTGGACTATACCACCGAGGCAGGACTCTCCTATGGTGACAACCTCGTCAATGCAGGCATCGCTGGAAGCAAGAGCACCTTCCCCACCCTGAAGGATGCCATTGCACAGGTGCTGAGCGACGACGAAGGCTCGTGTTTTGCCATCGGCAACGAGGTGGGCACGGCGAAGATTGCCAACCCCTTCTCAGCAGGCGACGTGAGCTACGTGGAGTCGCCCTACAGCTATAACAGCATCGCCGACTTCCGCGACAACATCCGCAGCATCCGCAACATCTGGCTCGGCTCTACCGACAAGACGGCCAACAAGTATTCGTTCCATACTTTCTTCGCCAGCGTCAATAAGCAAAGCATCAATCAGACCATTGAGGGTGCCTACGTAAAGTCCATCGAGGGCATCTCGAACATGCCTGCTCCCTTCGTGAAGTACTGCTCCACCATCTGGGGCATTGCGTTTGAGGATGCAGAGATACCTGAGGAATAAAAGGCCACGGTTTAACATGGTTTTATACGGAAAAAGAAAACATAATACTTAGATATACTATGAACAAGCTATCACGATTATCCATCGTGACCATGCTGGCAGCTTTCGGGCTGTCAGCATGTTCCGATGATGACAACAAGACAGACCTCGGCGAGCTGACACTGGCCGAGGAAGTGTTTGGCAAAGCCAATGATACCTTTAGCGCAGATGAGTGGTACCCTGGCGGACAGCTCGGCACCACCGAGAAGGCCAGCTACAGCGCCATTGCCCCTGCTGCAGCAAGCATTGCAGGCATGGAAGCCGACTTCAACACGGGTGAAGACTTCTTCGAACATCTCTACACCTTCGAGCAAGAACCACGTAAGGGCCTCGGCCCCGCCTGGGTGCGCAACGGTTGTATTCATTGCCATCCCAGCTACGGTCACGGCAAACGCCAGACAGAGTATCGCGCCAACCAAGTGGGTAACGGCTATCTGCTCGTCATCTACCACCCCGACAACAACGCCTACATCAGCGAAGTGACGGGCATGCCGCAGACACAGGCTATGGCACCCTTCAAAGCCCCCATCGACGAGAACCAGATCAGCATCCAGTGGCTCGACGTGAAGGAGATGCCCAGCGGACTGCCCATGCAGTTTGCCGACGGCGAGCAGTATGCACTCATATACCCGGAAGTGAGTATTCCGCAGTCAGCATTCAACACCAATCCTAAGCCTGAGAACTACGAAGTGCGCCTGGAGAGCACCATCGGCATCTACGGTACGGGACTGCTCGATGCCCTCGACGATGCCGACATCGAAGCCCAGTGGAAGGCTGAGTCGCCCTATGTGGAGCTGAACCCCGCCATGTGGGACAAGGAGGCCGGTACGTTCAAGGCCTCAGCCTACTATTCGGCAGGCTATAACGACACGGGCAAGCATCATGGTGATCGCGGCCCGCTGAAGCGTTTCACCTACGCCATGACACGAGGAACCCTTCAGGACGGTGCCGGCGCCAACGCCATCTGGAACATCACCAACGTCACCCGTAGCGACCGTCACTGGCTCTACACCACTCCCGCCTGGGCAAAGGCCATGAGTGAGGACAAAGAGGTCATCGCCTACATCCGCGAGCATGGAGCCAGCGAGACCAGCATCCTCCATCCCTACTATGCCGACGGCACCGATGAGGGCATCAGCCAGCGTGTGAATGAAATCCTCTCATGCTCCAGCATTGCCAAGAAAGACGTCTTCGAGAAATATCTCCTCAATGGCAAGCCCTACAACGGCGAGGAGGAGATGAGCGACAAGCAGTACTACCAGTTCATCGTCTGGCATCGCGGCCTCGCCGTGCCTGCAGCCCGTAACCTCGACGATGCCGACGTGAAGCGCGGCAAGGTGCTCTTCACCGACCTGGGTTGTGCCCAGTGTCACCGTCCCTCATGGAAGACCGGCGAGGACAAGATGTGGGTGGATGCCTCGACGAAGGCCTATGCCCAGAGCATCGGCAAGAAGGCCGAGGACATGCTTCCCCGTTATGCCCATCAGACCATCTGGCCCTACACCGATATGGTGCAGCACCGGCTGTTCATGAAGAACGACATCCGTACGGGCTGGTGCCGCACTACCCCACTCTGGGGTCGCGGACTCTCGCTCCGTCTCACTGGTGCCGACGATCGTCTGCACGACTGTCGCGCACGTACCGTCATCGAGGCCATCATGTGGCACGGCTATTCCAAGGAGAGCGATGCCTACTCCGCCACGGAGAAGTTCTATCGCCTGCCCAAAGCCGATCGCGATGCCGTCGTGAAGTTCATAGAAAGCATCTGACGTGCTTCACTGAATTGCAAAGGTGTAGAAGTGCCCTTTAAGCAGTTAAGAGAACGGCTTTTTTGAATCTGCCACTTAAGTGGTAGGCATTTAGGACTTAAGTGGTAAGAGTCTGCCACTTAAGTGGTAGAAGCCTAGGACTTAAGTGGCAGATTCGTGAAAAGGCACCTAAAAGGTGGTTTGAGCCGTCTTCAAGACGGTTCTAAAGGCTTTATTCTTCCGTGCTGCAAGGATAATAAACGTATGTGGCGCCCTGTTTCTCGCAGTAGTATTTGGGAGGTTCCTCTGCCGTTAGTTTATCAAGCCATTTCTGGGCACGATAGGCCGTGATGTTCAGCCCGAATTCCATTTGCTTGCGAGTGATGGAATGGTGCTCCGTCAGGTATTCGTCGAGAAATGCCATAACCTGCTCACGCGTGTAGGGCTTATTCTTGCCTGCCGGCCCGCGACCATATTTGTTGCGGGTAGATGTCATGTCTTTCAGGGCCTTTACAAAACTGGGGTCAGGCGTGAAAGAAACGCCCTGCACCTCCACATCGTTAGCCGTGATGGCGTCGGGGTCGGTAAAGTGGGGCTTGATAGGGTTGCCTTCCTCGTCGTACTGCGTTTTCAGACCGACTTTCATCTGGAAGGTGCCGATACCATCGATGCGGAATCGCATGTTGTTGCGCAACTGCTCAACAATCTCGTCCTTCAGCACGGAAAGCGACGATCTCATCATGACGGTGTTATAGGTGTTGTGATACTGTAGGTGAGCCAGAAAGGTTTTCTCGCTCATCGTGCCTTCAGGCATGTGGCGCACCTGATAGGTGGTGTTACCCTCAGCATCGGGCAGAGGGTTGGGGTAAATGCCGTATTTGATTTTGTGTATCATAAAATTGTTGTATTGTAAAGTGTGGTTTTTGTGAGTTTTATCTTAATCTGTATATCCCTTGTTTTGTTTAACCGTTGCAAAGTTACAAATTTTCTTTTAAAAAACATTCTTTTTACCAGCAAAAGATACTGTTTCGTGTAAAAGAAAAGAATCAGCATCTATCGCATGATATTTCGAGAAGCCTCTGCAATTCATGGGCCAATTCCCAATAATCATTAAATCCCAAGGCAGAATCGACCTGCTTTGGGATTTTCTTCGTATATTTGTGCCCTAAATAAGGTAATTGAATAATGTGGGAAATTAGAGAAGCAACAATAACGGACGCAGAGGCAATGCTTGCCATCTATGCGCCATACGTAGAACATACGGCCATTACCTTCGAGTATGATGTGCCGACAACAGACGATTTTCGTCAACGCTTGTTGAAGGTGCAGACGAAATACCCCTGGATTGTGGCTGAAGAGCATGGACGGATTGTCGGTTACGCATACGCCAGCGCCTTCAAGGAACGGGCGGCTTACCAATGGGCCGTCGAGACCTCCATCTATGTTGACAGCAGCATGAAGCGATGCGGAATAGGTCGCCAACTCCACGAAACCCTCGAACAACGGTTAAAGGCTCAGGGCATCCTTAACATGAATGCCTGCATCTCCTTCATCGAGACAGAAGATGAATATCTGACGCAGGACAGCGTACGCTTCCATGAACAGCTTGGTTACAGTCGAGTGGCCCACTTCCACCAGTGCGGCAAGAAGTTTGGACGCTGGTATGACATGATTTGGATGGAGAAGATAATCGGTGAACATAAATAGACGTATGAGAAAAGTAATCGTAAGATTTATAAACTTCCGTAATATTGGTAATTCTTTCCAAGATTTGGGTAGTGCCTGATTGCCAAAATCGTCGTACCTTTGCAGCGTCAAATTTTAAAGAAGAGAAATGAAACAGATTGCATTGATTTTGATGTCGCTCCTGATGGTGTGCTGCACGAAGGATGACGAGGTAAAGGCTGCCACCGTGCAGGAGGAAGGTAAGACGCTGGTGGTGTACTACAGCTACACGAACAATTGTCACGAGATAGTGACCTCTCTGACGAGTCAGATTGAGGCTGACGTGATGCGGATTGAACCTGCGGACAAGACGCAGAAGTATGAGGCAAACGGCTATGCCATCGGTACGGCGCTGCTGAACGCTATCAAGGCTGCACCCAACGATGCGTCGAGCTACCCTGCCATCGACCCCGTGAGCATCACCGACCTCTCACAGTACCAGAATATCATCATCGTGACACCGCTGTGGTGGAGTCAGATGGCAGCGATCATGCAGACGTTCCTATTTAATTATGGTGCGCAGATGACAGGCAAAAATGTTGCTCTGATTGTGTCGAGCCACAGTAGCAGCATTAGCGGTGTGGTAGCCGATGCTGAGCGACTGGTGAAGAACGTTACATGGATGGGCGATGCACTGTGGATCAATGCCAGCAACCATAGTAACCGTGCCTCGCTGATTCAGAACTGGTTGCCGACGCTGAATTTTGCTGAAAAACAAACTACAATGAATAGGATGTATATTACTATCGACGGACAGACACAGGCTATGACACTCGTCGATAATCAAGCAACAAAGACGCTTGTTGAGAAATTGCAGCAGGCTCCCGTAACTGTGACGCTGAACAGCAGCGGAGGCTTTGAGATTTGGGGAGCTCTTGGCTTCTCATTGCCAACAAACAACGAGCAGATTAACGCGCAACCAGGTGACGTCATCCTGTACAACGGTTCGAATATCTGCATCTTCTACGGTACGAACTCGTGGAGCTACACCCGTTTGGGCAAGATTGACGGTCTGTCGGAGAGCGAACTTCGCACGTTCCTCAAGGCTGGCGAGAGCAACATCACCGTCACGCTGTCGCTCTCGTCTGGGACAACTGCCGTCAATAGCGTCCGTAGCGCAGCTACAGAAAATGACGCATACTACTCGCTCAGCGGGCAGCGCATCGAGAATCCAACACATGGCATATATATAAAAAACGGTAAAAAGGTAATCTTATAAAGTATGAAGAAAGTATTATTGGCCGCAGTGCTGATGGGCTTGACGCTCACGGCCTGCAACGAGAACAAACAAACTACAAACGAAGATATGAATACGACATTGCAACTAACTCAGGAGTGGGACAAGGTGTTTCCACAGAGTGATAAGGTAGACCATAAGAAGGTCACGTTTAAGAACCGCTTCGGCATCGAACTCGCAGCGGATTTGTATAAGCCAAAAGGCGTTAAGGACAAACTGCCGGCCATCGCTTGTAGCGGTCCTTTCGGTGCGGTGAAGGAACAGTCGAGCGGTCTCTACGCCCAAACAATGGCTGAGCATGGATTCCTGACCATCGCCTTCGACCCCAGCTATACAGGCGAAAGTGGCGGCGAACCTCGCTATGTATCCTCTCCCGACATCAACACAGAGGATTTCTCTGCGGCGATTGACTACCTCATGTCGCGCGACGATGTGAATCCTGATCGAGTGGGTATCCTCGGTGTGTGCGGATGGGGAGGCATCGCCCTCAACGCGGCGGCACTCGACCCGCGTATCAAGGCCACCGTGGCAACGACGATGTACGACATGAGCCGTGTGTCGCAGAACGGCTATCACGACGACGGCGACAGCAAAGAAGCGCGTGACGAGATGCGTAAATCCCTGGCCGAGCAGCGGCTGAAGGACTACCAGAGCGGCTCCTACGAGCGTGCTGGCGGCGTTATCGACCCGATACCCGAAGAGGCTGCATGGTACTTCAAGCAATATCACGCCTACTATAAGACAAAGCGCGGCTACCATGCCCGCAGCCTCAATTCCAACGAGGGCTGGAACAAGACATCCGTCCTGCCTTGGCTCAATGCAGGTTTCCTCAAGTTCACCAACGAGATTGACAATGCTGTCCTCATCCTTCACGGCGAGAAGGCCCACAGCCGCTATTTCGGCATCACCGCCTTCGAGAACATGACGGGTGAAAAGGTTAATTTGCAAGGGCAAGACGAGAACCTGCAGCCGCTTAATGCTCCGCTTGCCGAGCCGTTCATCCTCAATTGCGGCAACAAACAACTCTACATCGTCCCTGGTGCTACCCATTGCGACCTTTATGATGGTGGTGAACAGAGCTACATCCCTTTCGACAAGCTAGCTGCATTCTATAACGAAAACTTGAAATGACCAACAACAGAATCATCCAGATAGACAGCGTGGATGCGTACAACAAACTGTACGGATGGGAGACGCTACACCCGCTGGTGACGGTGGTGAACCACGCCAACCCGATGGCCAGCAACCTGAACCACTCGCGGCTGAACTACGGCCTCTATGCGCTATTCCTGAAACAGGGCGACGGCTGCTCGATACGCTACGGACGCGAGAAGTACGACTATCAGGAGGGCACTGTCGTGAGTTTCAAGCCCGGACAGGTGGTCGAGGTGGAGTGGGACGAGAGCCGCCCTATGCCGCCCTCGCGCGGACTTCTGTTCCATCCCGACTTGCTCTACGGCACGCAACTCGCCCGACGCATCAACGACTACACGTTCTTCGACTACGACCAGCGCGAGGCCCTGCACCTCTCGGAACGCGAGCAGCACATGGTGGTGGAACTGTTCGACAGGATCGAAGAGGAGCTGCAGCACCCCATCGACCGCCATTCGCAGACGCTCATCACCGATGCCATCGGCCTGCTGCTGGACTACTGCATGCGCTACTACGACCGCCAGTTCATCACCCGCCACAAGGTGAACAGCGACATCCTCACCGCCTTCCACCAGCAGTTACGCGAGTACTTCGTGAGCGGCCATCCAGAGCGTAACGGCCTGCCCTCAGTAGCCTATTTCGCCGACAAGGCCTGCCTGTCACCCAACTACTTCGGCGACCTGATCAGCAAGGAGAGCGGCACCACCGCCCAGCGCCACATCCAGGATGCCGTCATCGAGCGCTCCAAGCAGCTGCTCGTCGAGACCCGTCTGCCCGTCAGCGAAATCGCCTACCAGCTCGGCTTCGAATACCCGCAACACTTCTCGCGATTGTTCAAGTCGCGTACAGGTATGACACCGAATGAGTATAGATTAACAGCATAATACCTACTTCTGATTAATCTGCTTTAGTAGGCTTCAAGGGTGCGTAATGCTTAAAACACCGCGTTTTAGGTATTGCGCACCTTATTTATTTGCCGTACCTTTGCAGTCGAATTTATAATTCAACTGCGAGGACAGGCCGCACCTCGGCAAAGAGCAAGTTCTCTGCGCTTGGTTTCTTGCGTCCCGATGGTAGCAAGCGACCAAAGGTCGAGCGGCACTGTCCTTGTCACCCGAAATTTGAAAACGATAAAAATGAGAACGACAACAACAACTCCTGTGGAGCTTAAGGTGCTGATGAACCACATCTATGAACTGAATAAGGGTGTGCGCCAGATGGTGCTATTCACCTGTAACAAGAAATACGGTCAGCTGGCTGTTGAAAGACTGGAGAGCCAGGGCATCCCCTATGTGTTGCAACCCGCAGGACAGCAGAACCTGAACGTCTATTTCGGACGACGCGAGTGTCTGGAAGCTATCCGGCTCATCGTCACTCGCCCGCTTAACCAGCTCACGCCAGAGGAGGACTTTATCCTCGGAGCCATGCTTGGTTACGACCTCTGTGCACAATGCGAACGATACTGCAAACGCAAATGTCAAGGACAATGCAAAGGGAATTGTATCAACAAGAATTAACAACTTCTTATAATAAATCACCAAAAATGAACGCAACAATTGTAATCTATGGTTCCTCAACGGGAACCTGCGAGGCTATCGCAGAGAAGATTGCCTCGAAACTGGACTGCGAGGCCTTGAACGTACAGGACCTGACAGCCGACATCGTAGCCGCCAACCAGAACCTGATTCTCGGAACCTCAACCTGGGGTGCAGGCGAATTGCAGGACGACTGGTACGACGGACTGAAGACACTCCAAGGTGCCAACCTCAGCGGTAAGACCATTGCCCTCTTCGGTTGTGGCGACTGTTCGTCGTACAGCGATACCTTCGTAGGCGGCATGGGCGAACTCTACAACGGCATTAAGAATAGCGGTGCTAAGTTCATTGGCTCAGTTGAGACAGACGGCTACACTTTCGACGACTCCGAGGCCGTGATCGACGGTAAGTTCATCGGCCTGCCCCTCGACGACATCAACGAGGATGACAAAACCGACACCCGCATCGAAACCTGGATAGCCGCCATCACTCCTGAATTATAAAAAACATCCACTATGACAAGAAGTATTAAGATTTCGATTCTGTGGCTGCTGACCATCTGCGGTTTTGCCTGCCACTCCATTTGTGACGTACTGCCCATGTTCTGGGGCAAGGATATGGCTGTTGCTGCTACTGATGGCAACGTGGACCAGGGCATGATTGTCTTTATGATGTTGCTCTCGTTCTTCATTCCGGCCTGTGGCGTGCTCTGTATGCTGGCAAAAGCAAAGGTTGTGAAAGTCATCAATGCCGTGCTGGCTGTGCTTATCAGCTTGTTTAACATCGCCCATGCTTTTATGGAATTGCCCTCAGACAATGCGGGTCAGTACATCATCATGCCCATGATGATCGTCATAGGCCTCGTGCTGGCGTGGTATAGTATTAAATATGTCATGGAGGATTGAGTTATGGGACTAATAAAGAAACTATTCACAAACTGTGCCTGTCCTAAGGGACGGATGGGACGTGCCATGCTGAAGTTTATGAACCTCTGTCATGCTCCACTGACGAACTGGGGACTGAAACTCGTCGATATTCAAGACGGTTGGACGATGCTCGACATCGGTTGTGGCGGAGGAGCAACCTTGAAGCGGTTGCTGAAACGGAGCAAAGCTGCGAGTAAACGAGTGCAAAGCCAAACTTTGAGCTTTGCCGAGCGTGAGCAGGCTCGACCGAAGGTCAAAGAAGCACAGGTCTATGGCATAGACATTTCTGAGGAGAGTGTGGCGAAGGCCAAGAAGGTAAACGCCAAAATGCTTAACAAGCAGGTATTCGTATGTCAAGGTTCAGCTGAGAAACTTCCCTATGAGAACGGAAAGTTCGACCTCGTAACGGCAGTAGAAACTGTTTATTTCTGGCCCAACCTTCCCGACTGCCTGCAAGAAGTGCGTCGCGTACTAAAGCCTGGCGGAAAGTTCGCCATCATGGTGGAGGTTGTCGATAGCGACTCGATGTGGACAAATGTTGTAGATGGTATGACAGCCTACTCGCCGAAGGAACTGAAGTCAATGCTTGATGATGCAGGCTTCACTCAGACAGAGATCCACCGTAAAAAGCCCTCTTATGCTACCATCCTCGGTGTGAAAAAAGAGAATAAGTGAGCGCAGAGCCAAATTAATTTGGCTTTTCGCTTATTTATTCGTACCTTTGCACCCTGATGGATATACAGAGTTTCTTCACATCGTTCCTGAACGTGGTCTGCGAGATGGCTCCCTATCTGCTGCTGGGATTCTTCATCGCAGGGGTGCTACACGTGTTCGTGCCGCAGAAATTCTATTCTAAGTATCTTTCGAGAAATAACAAGCTGTCCGTGGTTTGGGCGGCGCTGTTGGGCGTACCCCTACCGCTGTGTTCATGTGGAGTAATCCCTACGGCCATCGGTCTGAGGAACGAAAAGGCTTCGAAGGGAGCCATCGCCTCGTTTCTTATCGCCACGCCGCAGACGGGAATCGACTCTATCCTAGCCACATTCTCGCTGATGGGACTGGGCTTCGCGATTATCCGTCCGACTGCGGCACTTATTATTGGCGTTTGTGGAGGATTGTTGGTGAACCGTCTGGTTCGCGAGGATGACGTTATGGGCATTGATAACTGCTCATGTCAGGCGGAAAAGGGGAACAAACTATGGCGAGTCCTGAAATATGCCTACTACGACATGATTCGCGACATCGGCCTTCGACTGCTTATCGGACTTGTTGTGGCAGCATTGATTCAGGTGGCTGTGCCTGATGAGTTCTTCCTTAGTTTCGGAAGTCAGCCACTATTGCAGATGCTGGTCATTCTTGCTATTGCCGTACCGATGTACATTTGCTCGACGGGCAGCATCCCTGTGGCTGCTGCATTGATGATGAAGGGACTCTCGCCAGGAGCGGCATTGGTGATGCTAATGGCAGGCCCTGCGGTTAATCTCGCCTCTATACTGGTGGTTCATAAGTCGATGGGACGTCGTTTCACTTCGATTTACCTGATGACCATCGTAGGCTTTGCTGTTCTCTTCGGACTGCTGCTCAATGCCACGGGATTAGACTTCTCTGTCGTCAGCCACGACACTTGCTGCATGAGTGCAACCACCCTGTCCAGCCCATTTAAACTCGTTTGTGCTATAGTATTAACATTATTAATTATATTTGCTCTTATGATGAAACTATTCAGCAAGTTTACTACCACAAAGTCCTTAGACCCCGATGTGACCGTTTACCGTGTCGAGGACATGCATTGCAGTCATTGCGAGGCCGCCGTAGTTCGCGCCGTCGAAGACTTGCCTGGCATAGAGAAAGCCAAAGCCAGTGCCTCTGCCAATACCCTTACCATCAAAGGCCCAGCTACGGAAGAAGCCATCCGCGCGGCGGTTGAAGGAATCGGATATACGTTCAAAGGAAAAGTATAATCACAAAAACTATAACGATTATGAAGAGATTTGTTGTAAGCCTTATGGCAATGATGGGCGTGCTGACAATGACAGCACAAAGTAATGTGTATGATTTCACGGTGAAGGACGATGCAGGAAAGGATGTGTCGCTCACTGAGTACAAGGGTAAGGTGCTACTGATTGTGAATACCGCTACCCGATGCGGATTCACGCCACAGTACAAAGACTTGGAGCCACTCTATCAGAAGTATCACGCTCAGGGCTTCGAGATTCTCGACTTCCCCTGCAACCAGTTCGGCCAGCAGGCTCCTGGTACTATTCAGGAGATTCACCAATTCTGCACGGCCAACTTCGACATCCATTTCCCACAATTCGACAAGATTGATGTGAACGGTGAGAATGCCCATCCGCTCTATACTTGGCTGAAGGCACAAGCTGGCGGCGGCGACATCAAGTGGAACTTCACCAAGTTCCTCATAGGTCGCGACGGCAAGGTCATCAAGCGCTATGAGTCTCGTGATCAGGTTACCACCATCGAGGCTGACATGCAGATGGAGGTTAATCCTGTGCTGAGCAACATCATGGCGCGTCGTTCCATCCGCAAGTATCTCAACGAGCCCGTGGAACACGAGAAGTTGGAGATTATCATGAAGTGTGGCATCAATGCGCCCAGCGGCATGAACCGCCAACCGTGGATTGTCCGCGTGGTGGAAGACCAGAAATTGATTGCCGACGTGAACGAGGCAGCTGGAAGGAGCCTATTCTACGATGCACCTGCCCTTATCTGTGTCTGCACCTCTGCTAATGGCGGCGGTGAACTCGATGCAGGATTGCTTGGTGAAAACATGATGCTGTCAGCACAGTCGATGGGGCTTGGCACCTGTTGCCTCCAAGGTCCCGTGCGCTTCCTACTATCGAACGAGAAGTGCAAGTTCTTCCTCGACCGTCTCGACATCCCCACTGACTACAAGCTGAATTACATCCTCGCCATAGGCTACCCCGACGAACAACCCGAAGCCAAGCCCCGCGATGCCTCGAAGGTAAAGTACATCAAGTAGATCATCATAAAGCAAAATGAAACTGAAAAAACGGAAAATCAAGTATTCTGCAATATTCTTCCTCTGCTGGCTTGCCTTTTTAGTCTTACTGGTTGATGGAGTTCTGAAATTCCAGACACTGGTTGACTATTTCGGGTCATACGCATTGGTAGAGATTGCATTGCTGCTGTTGGTCATACTGCCGACAGTGGCCGTTTACAAATTTACAAAAGAATAGCTGCAGCTACCCTTGCCACGAAAGTGCTACTATAGTCCGACACTGTGGTATTACTTCCCCTTTCTGAATTCCCTGGGGTTCATTCCCTTCATCCGGTTGAAAAAACGGGCGAAGGTGGTGACTTCAGCAAAATGGAGGCAGTCGGAAATCTGAGTGATGCTGAGCGAGGTTTGGCGCAGGAGAAACACGGCCTCCATAAGCAGCAACTGGTTGATGTAATCGACGACAGTACGGCCGCCTGACACTTGGCGGACGACGCGCGAGAGATAGGTAGTGGTGATGCAGAGGCGGTCGGCATAGAAGCCGATGTCGTGGTGCTCTTCGAAATGCTGGGGCAGTAGGCCGAGGAAGCCGAGGAATATTTCTTCGACGCGCTTGGGGAAGCGGTGCTCGCGGATGCTGTGCTGCTGTATGGCGGAGAGGTCGGTGAGGAAGAGGTTATAGAGCATCCGCAGGCTGTCGTTGGCGTGTGGCAGACCCGTTTGCTGATAGTGAATCATCATCTGCATCAGTTCTTGCAGGCGGTGGCGGTCGTCGTCCTGAAGCGGCAGCACAGGCGAGGTGAGTTCTACCACCATGAAGTAGGCTGTGCGGATGGCTTCGCGCACCGTGGGCAGACTGAGCGTGAAATGCTCGTCGCCCAACAAACAGATGCCGCTGTAGTCGGTAGAGGACGAGAGGACGGTAACCTCGAAGCCTGGTGAATAGGTGTAAAGGTTGCCCTTGTGTAGCGTCAGTTCGCGATTATTATATAATATGGTAAGCCAGCCGCGCGTGACAATCGTAAAGGTGTAGCACGACAGGAAACCGTGCGTCTCGTTAGTGCCGAATGTCCACTCTACATTGGTCTCTATACAAATGACGTTTCCGTCCCACTCTCCTTCGGGTACGGGCAGGTTTCTCAGTTGCCAAAATTCCTTCAAGCTGTACATAGTCGCACTATTTGGCGACAAAGATACGAATAATTTTTGAATTTGTTCCGTTTGGGTCGGTTTTTGTTTCGTTCGGGCTTGCAATTCTATGGAAAAAACGTCGTAACTTTGCAGTGTCAATAGTAAAATTGGCAAATTGAGAAATAAATCGTAAATGGTAAATCTTTAAATTGTAAATTAGAATTATGGACAAGCAGAAATCAATCGAAGCATTACAGTTCATCGTAACAGGCCTCTCAGAGGGCGCATTCGTACACAAGGTACAGGGACAGATTTTCAAGGCTCAGGGCTTTACGAAGCTGGGCGAGAAGTACATCGGCCACAAGCACGAGGCCCGCACGCTGTGCTACGACCCCATTGAGTACATCAAGGAGGACCTGAAGATTCAGGAGCCAGGCGTGGAGCTGCTGCGCAAGTGCATGGGTTCGGTATGCGAGGACTATCTCACCTTCGACATCCTGAAGGCCTATCTGGCCGACGAGGAGGAAGATCTCTACTGGAGTCAGGGCGCTCTTGAAATGATTGAGAAGATTGGCGCACAGAACTGGCTGATCATGCAGATGTAGCCTAACCCCCTAAGTTAGGGGGTTAGGGGTCTGAATAGACGAATAATAACAATAGTATTAACATTTAACCGGGGCGATGAACGCTTGTTTAGACCCCCATCCCCCTAACTTAGGGGGCTCGTACAATTATGAAGGAGAAGGTATTACAGGCCATGCGTGAGTTCGGAGCTCCCGTGAACGCTGGCAAGATTGCGGAGATCACAGGTATCGACCGCAAGGAAGTGGACAAGGCTTTTGCCGAGTTGAAGAAGGAGGGTGCTATTGTGTCGCCCGTCCGTTGCAAGTGGCAGCCCGCTTGAGACTCGACCTATGGTCGCTTGCCTCAGCAAGAATCTCTCACGGCATAGCCCCTTTGGCTTAAGCCATTTCCCCGATGAACGGGGATACTCAAATCTTCACGGGGGAGGGCCTCGACTCTCCCCTTTCTAATCCTAAAACTAAAGAATGATATGACAAAGTTCAAATGCCCCTGCAAATACACCTACGACCCTGAAAAGGGCGACCCCAAGCAGAACATCCCTCCCGGCACTCCCTTTGAGGAACTGCCCGACACATGGCGCTGTCCCCGCTGCAAGCGTAAGAAAGAGAAATTCGTTGCTGTAGAAGAATAACTCAGGAATTATGGAAATCAAAGCAATCAAAGCCGTGCGAATGTATGACCACGGCTTTATGAATCAGAGTTTCGCCTTTGGTGGCGAAGAAGGTAAAGAAGAATTCGACGAGCAGATTATCTACCGCAGTTCGCTCCAGAACTTCCTCATCGAGACTGAAAAAGGCATCATCCTCATCGACACCGGCTTCAAGACAGGCATGTCGTCCCCGGCCAAGAAACTGGGCGCACCGCTCTATATGGGCGACAGGGTGGACGACTATATGGCATCGTTCGCCGCGCTGGGCTACAAGCCTGAACAGGTGACGAAAATCCTCATCACCCACAAGCACGGCGACCACTCGGACTGCATCGCAGAGTTCCCCAACGCCAAAGTCTATATCTCGCCTGAGGATGCCGACGCGATGAAGCTCGAAGGCGAGAACATTATCCGTGTCAGCTATAAGGACGGACGCTACCAGAACTTCCCCGCTTGTGAGGAGATTGCCCCCGGCCTTTATTTCATCGAGGCAAAGGGCCACACCAAAGGCAACAGCATCGTCATCCTGGAGCACGAAGGACTCTACTACATGTTCCACGGCGATATCACCTACTGCGACGCTGCCCTGAAGGCCAACAAGCTCAGCATTGTCTTTGAGGACAAGGCTGCAGCCCGTGAGACACTTGACCGCGTCCGTACTTTCATCAAGAACAATCCCACCATCTATCTCTCTACCCATTGTCCCGAGGGCTACGAGAACCTGGAGATGAAGCGGGTAATGAAGCTATAATAGAAGGAGGGCCTCGGCTCTCCTTTTACATTTCATCTGATTTGAGTATTGTATAACTCAATAATTTTTCGTACCTTTGCACTCGCTAAATCGCAACATTGCACCCGATGACGACGACATTGATTATAGGACTATTGATTCCGCTGCTGGGAACGATGCTCGGCTCGGCTTTTGTATTCTTCATGCGGGATGAGATGTCAGTACGGCTACAAAAGTCGCTACTGGGATTCGCATCGGGTGTGATGGTGGCGGCTTCGGTATGGTCGCTGTTGATTCCTGCCATGGAAATGGAAACAGGCAAAGGTGCATGGTCAGTGGTTCCTGCTGCCGTAGGATTCCTGTTAGGTATGGGCTTTCTCTTGCTGATCGACGAGCTGACGCCCCACCTTCATATTGGCACGGAGAAACCAGAGGGTGTGCGCTCACGTCTTTCTAAAACCGCAATGCTGGCCCTGGCCGTCACTATCCATAATCTGCCCGAAGGTATGGCTGTCGGCGTGGTGTTTGCAGGGGCCGACAGTGGTGTAACAAACATCTCTTTAGCCAGTGCCGTTGCTGTTTCGCTGGGTATTGCCATTCAGAACGTACCTGAGGGAGCTATCATCTCAATGCCTATGAGAGCGGCTGGCAACAGCCGTTGGCGTTCGTTCCTGATTGGTTCTCTGAGTGGAGCCGTCGAGCCAGTTGGAGCGATTGCAGTCTTATTACTTGCTTCGCTGCTCATGCCCGTCCTCCCTTACATGCTTGCCTTTGCTGCCGGAGCTATGTTCTATGTGGTGGTGGAAGAACTCATCCCCGAAGCCTCCAGTGGCCAGCACAGCAATCTCAGCACCATCGGCTTTGCCATTGGTTTTGTACTGATGATGGTGCTTGACGTGGTGATGGGCTGATAGGTGGAGTATTCATCATATTTTTGCATTTTTATTTGCATATTCCAAAGAATTGCCGTACCTTTGCAGCGTGATAAGTCGGGTTTAGGCAGACCTGGACGGTAAGGTCTTGGTCTTTAATAGGGAATCAGGTGCAAATCCTGAGCAGTGCCCGCTACTGTAATCCCCGTTGTGTGGAACTCAAAGCACAGCCACTGACCAAAGAAGGGAAAAGTGAAGAGTGTCGCAACCGCTCTAAGACTACTCGCATGGTTGGGAAGGCGAGTTTCAGGGGGAAAGTCAGGAGACCTGCCTATTTCCGTAGAATAATCCGTCGCTCCGGGGTCAGAGCGGATATTATTAAAGAAGCGAATGTAACGATGTATGTTAGTAAAGGTATGAAGACGCGGCTATACCTTATCATATATATACTATTGTCATTTGTCCTTACTGCCAATGGCCAGGATAAACGGCGGAACCAGATGGCAGATTCGGTACAGCTGCAAGACGTAACCGTAGTTGGAAAATCAAAGGTCCAGCGGCTACGCGAGGGGGCGCTCTCCGTGAACGCTATCAATGTGCGCTCGATGGTCAGCAGCATCAGCAGTTTAAGCGGAATAGTAGATCGTACGGCAGGTGTAAAGCTACGCGAGGAAGGTGGTATGGGTTCAGACTTCGACCTAAGCATCAATGGTATGAACGGTAATGCCGTGCGCTATTTCTTAGATGGTGTACCTTTGGACACACGCGGTTCAGGACTGACACTGGCCAACATTCCCGTGAGCATGATAGACCATGTGGAGGTTTATAAGGGCGTGGTGCCTACATGGCTGTGTAGTGATGCGCTTGGCGGTGCCGTGAACATCGTAACCCACCGCAAGAAGACTAATTATTTGGATGTCTCGTATGGATTTGGTTCGTTCCACACCCATCGGGCAGACATCAACGGACAATATGTGCTCAAGAACGGACTGACACTGCGTCCCACTTTCGGACTGAATTATTCGAAAAACGACTATCTGATGAAAGGCGTGGAACTATGGGACGAAAACAGCCGCAAATACTTGTCTCAGGACCGCCGCCGTTTCCATGATGGATATTTGTCTGTTCTTACGCAGCTTGAAGCTGGTGTGACAGACAAGTGGTATGCTAACGAGTTCTTCGTCACCGCATCGTACCAGCAAACCAATAAAGAACTGCAAACAGGACAGGTACAGACACGTGTCATCGGACAGGCTGAGCGAGAATCGAAATCGTGGAGCATAGGCGCTCGTTACCAGAAACGCCACTTCCTGTTAGATGACATGAGCCTAAACCTGTCGCTGTCGCATACATGGGACCATTCCATCACCACCGATACTGCCCATCGTCAGTACGATTGGAATGGTGACTACATTGTCAGTGCTCGCAACGAGATCAATGGTCGTGCGTTTTCCGAACGGCACATTAAGCGGCCGTTGACTATTGCACGAGCTGACCTGAATTACCGCTTTTCAGACCAACACATGCTAAACCTAAACTATGCATTCAACCATACTGGAAATAATCGCAGGGACGAGGTTGACAAGGAGTTTGAACCTGCCAACGACGTGCTGGCGAAACACATTATCGGACTGGCCTACAACCAGTCGCTATTAGGTGGGCGGCTGTATAACACATTCTTTCTGAAGGACTATGTAAACTATCTGTCAGTAGAGCAGACGGACTTGCCATTTATCACTGGCTCGAGAGAGACTACGGGCTCGAACACGCAGAACGATTTGGGTGGTGGAATCGGCACAAGATTCGAAATAGCTGAACCTCTGGCCATCAAGGCCAGCTATGAGCATAGTGTACGGCTGCCATTGGCTCGAGAACTTCTGGGCAACGGTACGACCATCTATGCCAATGTGGCGCTGAAGCCAGAGAGCAGCGATAACCTGAATTTGGGATTCTTTGGCACCTTTCACACCAGCTCGCATTCTCTATACTATGAAGCTAACGGCTTCCTGCGTTTTGTGGACAACTACATCCAACCACAAATTACGGAAAAGGAGGGTATGATGCAGTACAGTAACGAACCAGCCGTGCATATAAAAGGTGTGGAGGGTGAGGTGCGTTACGATTGGAATAGTTGTCTGCACATAGTAGGAAACCTAAGCTGGCAGGACGCCCGCAATCGCAACAGATACATGAACGATGGTAAGGAGTCGGTAACTTTCAACAACCGCGTGCCTAACCGCCCCTGGCTGTTTGGTTCGACAGAGTTGCGTTACGATGCAGCTCGTCACATCTCACACTTCTTACCCCAGACCTCTCACCTTTATCTGGTCTTCGACTACCAGTGGGTTCACTGGTTCTACCTGTCGTGGGAGGCCTATGGAGCAAAAGACACTAAGGCGCGTATCCCAGAGAAGAGCATCGTGGGTGCCAATGTAACCTATTCGTGGCAGAAAGAGCGCTATAGCGTGTCAGTAGACTGCCAGAACATGTTCAACCAAACCGTTTACGACAACTACAAATTGCAAAAACCCGGACGATCGTTATTCGTGAAATTCAGACTTTTATTACAATAAACATTTAAAATAACAAACATCATGAAAAAGTTAAGTATCTTTTATTCGCTTCTGACAGCATTGCTGTTGAGTATTTCATTCACTTCGTGTTCCGACGACGACGAAAACACGATTATCCCTGAGCCTGAGCCAGAGCCCGTTCCTGAGGTAACCTATCACTACGACCTGACAGTGACGGCAGGCAATCACGGCGGCATGAGCAAAGACAAGTCGCACATCACGCTGGGTGTAGCTTCGCTGAGCGATGCTAACGCAACTCTCAGTTTCGAGGGTACTGGTGCAGAAATTACTGACTACACCATGGAGTGCATCTACGACAACAAGTACATCTATCAGGTTCCTGTATCTAATGACCGTTTTTCAAAGCTGCTGTTCAAGGACAACAAAATGCAGGTGGTGCAGGAACAGAAGTTCGTGAAGAACACCTACAAGGCCCGCAATTACACCCATACCTGGCTGAAGGACAATACGTTGCTCATCATGGCAACAGACGGCGAGCACAAGAAGGTCATCTGGACCAAGCTGAATGCCGAGGACATGACTATCATTGCCGAAGGCGAGCTGACCATTACCGTTGCCGAGGACTACAACGTGCTGACCACCAGCGGCATCGTCGCCTATCGTAAGAGCGACAACAAACTGTTCTATTTCTACTACAACAAGAAGGAAACCAGTGGCAGCAACAAGTCCACCAACGAACCGTTCTTCCGCATCGCCGTCATCAATCCTGAGACAATGGCTGTCGAGCAGGAAATTATTAACAAGGAGGCTGCCCAAACCACGGCATCTGCCTATGGTGAACTATTGCAGCAAACTGTATTCTTCGACGAAAATGACAACCTCTACATCTCTTGTTTCAATAGCGTCAGCAAGAAGAATATTGGCTGTCTGCCGCGCATCAAGAATGGAGAATTTGACTTTGAGGCTGGATACAATGCTTTCCCCGAGGCCAAGGGTAAGCTGCTGACCGTTCAGTATCTGGGTAATGGCAAAGTGCTGGCATATTCTGGCGATGCCGAGGCCGGAACATCTATCGGTAGCGTTGCCTATTACTACTCGATTATCAACGTAAATACAAAGAGCAGCACACGTCTGGCCTATAACGGCGCAGAAATTGGCCTTAGCAGTGGTAGTTTCTCACAGCGCTCAGCTTTCAATTCCAAGGAGAACAAGGTTTATTTCGGTGTAAATACCGAGACTGAGCAGTGCATCTATATCTACAACGTAGCTACTGGTGCAGTCACGAAGGGTTCTAACATTGCTGCCGGCTACTACTTCGATCAGATACGTATCCTTGAAGACTAACCAAGAATCACATACGTGTGATGAAATACGTGTATTATTATATAAGTTTGTTTCTGGTGCTCCTGTGTTCAGCTCCGTGCTGGGCGCAGGACACTGCTTTGTTGATGGTACATTTCGGCACCACCTATGACGATACGCGTGCGAAAACCATCGATGCCATCAACGAGAAAGCCACGAAGGCATTCCCCCAGCTGAAGGTTTGCGAGGCCTATACCTCCCGTATCGTGATGAAACGGCTTGCCCAGCGAGGCATTAAGAAAGACACACCCATCGATGCCCTGCTGAAACTGCGCAGCGAAGGAGTCAAGACGGTGAAGATACAACCCACGTATGTCATCGACGGCATCGAAATGAATCGTCTGCGTCAGGACGTGGAACAGCTACGGCCTTTCTTCGACAGCATCTGGGTAAGCACCCCCCTGATCTATACCGTTGAGGATGCTGAGAGCCTGTGCGAGGTATTGGTGAATCGCCATCCGGCAGACGCCAAGAAACGCGAGCATGTACTCTTCATCGGTCATGGGACGGAAGGACCCGCCACGGCCCTCTACAGCCAGCTTGACTACATGCTTCGTGCCGACGGTCATGCCAACTATCATGTAGCCACCATCGAGGGTTATCCCACCCAGAAGACTGCCCTGGCTCAGATCAAGGCGATGAAAGGCAAGCGGGTGACATTGGTGCCCTTGCTCTTTGTAGCTGGCGACCATGCCAACAACGACATCTCCGTAGAATGGAAGGAAGCACTCGAAAAAGAAGGACTTACCGTTGAAATAAGACTCGAGGGCCTGGGTGAAGTACCTGAAATACAGGATTTGTACATCAGGAAGATCAGAGAGTGAGGATGCCGAGAAACAGCCAGCAGCTCGGTACCAGTTAGCACGCACCAAAACGAAAACAGAAGGCGCCAAAATCGTTTTAGGAGGCAGCTGCTCGACACATGAGAACTACTAACTACTAATTACTAACTACAAAAAACTAAACTACTCGCAAAGTACTGCATTAAACTTTTCCGTCTATCTCCGTCTAATCACCAATAAGACCAAACAACAACATGAGAAAAATACTATTAGGGGCACTGCTATTAGCTGTTAGCCATTCTTTTGCAGAGCAAAGCGGCAGAGCCGAACGACATGAAGAAGACATCACCATCCACTATCAAGGTGCGACGGCAAAAGTGGAACAGAACACGAAGGACAGCGTGAGCGTCACCGTCAACGGTGCCAGCGTGAACATCGAGAGCCTGTACGAAGACCACAAGCTCACCATCCTGCTGACAGGCAAGAGCGACGACGGCCAGCTCAACCTGAAGACAGCCGGCAAGGCCAAGATCAGGCTCGAAGGGCTGACGCTGACCAGTCAGGAAGGGGCTCCGCTCTGCCTGAAGAACAAGAAGAAAGTGGAGGTGGTGGCTGCCAAAGGCACGGAGAACACGCTCTCCATCACGGCCTGCAACGATACTGCCAACCATAAGGCGGCTGTGGTCTGGGCAAAGGACAAGCTGGCATTCAGCGGCAAGGGCACACTCAACATCATCGCCACTGGCGACGGCTGCAGAGGTATCAAGACCAAAAAGGACATCACCATCGAGGAGCTGACGCTGAACGTGACAACCTCGGGCGACAATCTCGGCGAGAAGCCCTTCGGTTTCGGAGGAGGAGGAATGCCAGACTTTGGAGGAGGCGGTGGATTCCCAAGCTTCGGCAACGACAGCACACGCCCTGGCGGTTTCCCAGGCTTCGGAGGTGGTGGAATGCCCGACTTCAGTAACTTCCCGAGACCTGATTTCGGAGGCGGAGGTTTCCCAGGCTTTGGTGGTGGGATGCCTGACTTCGGAGGCGGAGGGATGCCCAATTTCGGAGGTGGAGGAATGCCTGACTTCGGAGGTGGCTTCCCTGGCTTCGAGAATGACAGCACCAACGAGGATGGTTTTGGTGGTGGCTTTGGAGGCAAGCACAAGTATGTAGCTTCCACCAAGGGCATTGCGTCGAAAGGTAAGATTACCATCAACAGCGGCCATGTTACCGTCAGAACCAACACGGCTGGAGCCGAAGGTATTGAAGGTAAGGAGGGTGTTGTCTTCAATGGGGGCACTATCGATGTGCTGACCACCGATGATGCTATCAATGCCAATGCCACGATTGAGTTCAACGGTGCCCACGTCACAGCTCGAAGCATGGGTAACGATGCCGTAGATTCCAATCCCAAAGGCGGTTTCTTCATGTTTACGCCCCCTAAGTTAGGGGGCGACAGGGGTCTGAACGATGGAACTTCTGACGCTGGTTCAAACCCCCAACCCCCTAACTTAGGGGGCTCGGAGGAACCTGCCATCATCATCAGAGGTGGCGCCGTCTATGCCTGGAGCCAGGTAGGCTCACCAGAGGAGGGACTCGACTGCGACTTTGCTCCGCTGGTGGTCGAGGGTGGCACCATCTTCTCCGTCGGTGGTGGCATGGGTGAGATGCCTTCCGTACCTTCCAACGAGGATGCCAAGCAGCCCACTGTCGTGCTCATCGGCCTCAATATTGTGAAGAACGAACCCGTCTATATCTACGACGGCAGCAACAAGCTCATCGACACCGTTACCATTCCCTTCTCCCTACGCCGTAGTGCCAGCCTCGTCAGCAATCCCGCTTTCAAGGTAGGCAGCACCTACACCGTCAAGACGGCAGGCTATGAGAAGACCTTCACCCTCAGCGAACAGTTTATGGCTGTGAGGTGAGTCCTCCCCTCCTAAAGTTCCCCTCTCCCTGGAGAGGAGTTAGGGGTGAGGCTGTGTCTTAATACTGATGCTTGCTGTGGGGAGAGAGCTCTTGATACTGACCTTGGCCTGTCCTGCTTTTTGCGCGCTGCGTACAACAAGCAGGGCACGTCCTTTCCAGGTGGTGACACGTGGCGAGGTATAAGGCTCGGTGTCCTTCAGGTCGGCAGAGGCTGCTGCTAACAGACTTCCACGCCCACTGACGCTGACCTCGCAGGGAATGGTAGCCTGGGGACAGACGTTGCCCTTGCTGTCGATGACCTCGACGGTAATGAAAACCAAGTCCTGACCATCGGCAGTAATCGTACGACGGTCAGCCGTCAGACGCAGACGGGCAGGCTCGCCTGCTGTACACAAGGTCACGCTCTTGCCACCAGCCTCAGCGCGAAGGATGCCAGGCTCGTAATTATGGACCTTAAATACAGCCTTGTACTCCGTCTGCTGGTTGTTAACGAGTTTGAGACCTACACACCTATCATTCAGATACAGACTTACATTGGGCTCCTTAGTGTAAACCTCCACCTCGATGGGCTTGCCTTCCCATCCTGGCCACGTCCAGCTCTCCCACGTAGGCCATACGCTCCACGCCGTCTCGCGTATCTTTCCATGATAGCCGTCAGGCTCCTTCACACAAAGGTATATACTCCCCTCTCCGGTTGGAGAGGAGTTAGGGGTGAGGCTCCACAACATCTCCCTATAGTGACTGACGGGCTTGCGCCAGCCAGTAATATCCACGTCGCCACAATAGGCACCGTGCCATTCAGGCATTCCGCCTTCCACATAATGTTCGCCCTTCGTCTCTCCATCGTAGTAATAGCGGCCAATGCCACTCTCGCCGAGATAGTCGAGTCCCGTCCACACAATGTCGCCCACGATGTAGGGATGCTCCTGCACCAGCGCCCAGTTCCTGAAAGCATCACGCGGATAGCTCTCCGTCTGCCACATCACACGCTGGGGATCTCGCTGATGGTCGGAGGCATGCTTGAATATCATATAGTTATAGCCCACCACATCGAGCACCTCGGCATGCGGGTCGTAGATCTCCCAATCGCGATCCCACGAGCAGAGAGCCTCAGTAACAGGCCGCGTGTCATCAATCTCCAGGATGGCTTGCTTCAGCTGTCGTGCTGTGGTGACGACGCGGATGTCCTTGCGCTCCATCACTTCGTTGCCGATGCTCCACGAGATGACGCAGGGATGATTCATATCGCGCTCCACCATGGCATGGATATCCTCGCGGTAGCAGCTGTCGATGACGGTGGAATAGTCGTAGCGTGTCTTCTCCTGCCGCCAGCCATCAAATGCCTCGTCGATGACCAGCATGCCTATTGAGTCGCAGGCATCGAGGAAGGCACGAGTGGTTGGGTTATGCGAGGTACGGATGAGATTAAAGCCCGCCTCCTTCATCAGCCTTACCTTGCGTATCTCAGCAGCATCGAAGGCCATTGAGCCCAGCACACCATCGTCGTGATGCACACAGGCACCGTTGATAAGCACCTTCTTGCCGTTGAGCACAAAGCCCTTCTCGGCATCGAACGAGAACGAGCGGATGCCGAATTTTATACGCCTCTCGTCGAGAACCTTCCCCTCTGACTTCAAGCGGACGATGGCCTCGTAGAGGAATGGGGCATCTGGAGACCACAATTGGGGGCGTTCGATGTTAAATGCCAGCACGTATGTAGCAAACTTACCGTTTGGCAATGGGGTATTCTCTATCTTCTTACGCTCTGGTGCGGAGCCATCTACTGATACCATTGTCATACCCTTGAAATCATGTCTCGGCTGATCAGAGACGATGACGAATGGCGAGTACAAATGCGGAGAGTCGTCATATTGCATGTTGAAGTTTCCACCCACGAAGCTGACGTCTATATCATCAATCTGCTGAGTCTTATCGCCGTCGTTTCCAACCCAGACGTTCATATTGACCCTTGCATGCTCGTCGCTGACTTCAGATGTCCAAATTCTGACACCGTTCTCGACAATGTGGAGAGCAGGCAACGTTTCCAGCCACACGTGGCGGTAGATGCCCGAACCTGAGTACCAACGGCAGTTAGGCTGTTGCGAGTTATCGACCTTCACCACTACTTCATTGAGGTTGGAGGAATCATTTTTAGAATCCTTGAACTTCAAAAACTTCGTCATATCAACGGTGAACGGTGTGTAGCCGTAGTGGTGCTGCCCTGCCTTCTGCCCATTGACGAAGACCTCGGCTTTCTGATAGACGCCTTCAAAATGTAGCTTGTAAATTGAAGATTGAAGATTGGAGATTGAAGATTGGCTACGCGTAGCATCATTTTCAATTTTCAATTTTCCATTTTCAATCATAAAAGTCTTACGATACTCGCCCTTACCTCCCTCGAACCAGCCACCGCCAGTGCCCGTAGCACCACCGGCATGAGGCCCTTCGTAGATATCCCAGTCGTGCGGCAAATCGACGTTCACCGTCTTACCCTCACGTGTAAACTGCCAGCCGAAGTCAAACAGCTGCTCCGTCCGTTGTGCCATCGTGCCTACCACGGTCATCAGGCAAATGGTTAGTAGCATACTTCTCTTTCTCATCATTGATATAGTTGTTGGATTAAAAATACTCATGATTCTCAAATAATCGGTGCAAAGATAATGAAAAATCGGCAATTATTCGCATGTTTGCAGGAAAAAACGTCAAAACGGCATGTAGCCGCCTGGGGAGTTTCCCTATGAAGGTTTAGGGAAAAACCCCTTTCACTTTAGGATTATTCCTTTGCAGGTATGCAGAAATATACCGATCTTTGCATCGAGAAAAAGAAACAAATGTCTCACCATTTAAAGTATAGGAGATACGACTATGAAGAAGATGATGATTCTGGCAATGATGATGGTCATGACCGTCACGGCCAACGCAATGAGTTATAACGCAGCTAAGGACGAGGCTCTGTTCCTGAGCGACAAGATGGCTTATGAGCTGAACCTCACCCCTGCACAGTATGAGGCTGTCTATGAGATTAACCTCGACTACCTGATGAGTCTGAATGGACACCGCGATGTGTTTGGCCCTTGGTGGGATCGCCGCAACGCTGACCTCCGCTTTGTGCTGAACGCCTGGCAGTACGACAAGTATGTGAGCATTTCCCACTTCTATCGCCCTGTGGCCTGGAAGCGTGGTGGCTGGACTTTCGCAGTCTATTCTCACTATGACAGGGGCCATTTCTTCAATGACCGTCCGAGAGTGTTCGTGACTTACATCGGTGGTAACAACCATCGCGATGCCCGCTTCTACGCTGACCGTCCTATTGACAAGCCTGGCGTACACCACGGCAATCCGGTGGCTCATCACCCCAAGCCCGACGCTCCAGGTAATAACAGGACATGGCGTAACACTAACAGGACATGGCGTAACACTGGCAGCAATGGTCGCTTCGGCGGCGGACGCAGGTAATTTCCGTTTTCTCTCTATATGCCTTTATTCAAAAGGACTCGGGGAATCTCAGCGATGAGGTTCCCCGTTTTCATTGTCAAAAAAAGTGCAGCAAAGGGACGGCGGATTATGAGACAGGATTGTTCTCGGCAAAGACCGCCATGCGCTCGTCGAGCTGCTCATACTGATGATCCTCGATGAACGAGGTGCAGACGCGCAGTCCCTCCTGATGCGAGCCGGTGGTGATGAGGCAGATGGCCGACACACCATAGTACATCAGCTCACGAGCCAGCTGTCCGCTACTCATGCCAGGATAGCCGATGGTGAAGTAGAAACCGTCGGCAATAGGCTGGTCGAGGTCTTTATCATAGACAATATAGAAGTTGTGGCGACAGAAAATCTCCTTCAGCTTGTGGGCACGGTCACCATAGACCTTCACCTCGTCACGGAAACGATACTCGCCGTCGCAAGCGGCACGCAGCATGGCTGCCATGGCATACTGGGCAGAGTGGCTGGTGCCTGACGACAGGGCGTAGAGCATGCGGGTAGAGAAGACGAGACCGAAGGGCAGACCCTCGTAGCGGGCAGCGAGGTCGGGGAAGTGGCGGTGAAACAGCTTATCGCCGATGCAGGTCACGCCAATGCGCTCACCAGCATAGCTGAAGGCCTTCGAACCTGAGATGAGCAGCATGTAATTATCGGTATAGCGGGCCACGGTGGGCTGATAGGGAGGCTCGAAGGGAGTGCTGAGATCCTGACGGAAGTCCATAGCGAAGTAAGCCAGGTCTTCCATCACGATGGCATCGTATTTCGTAGCCAGCTCTCCGATGGCCTGCAGTTCCTGCTCAGTGAGGCACACCCACGAGGGATTGTTGGGGTTGCTATATACGATGGCGCAGATATTCCCTTTAGCCAGATAGCTCTCCACCTTGGGGCCGAGCTTCTCTCCTCGGAAATCATAGACGTCGAAGGTCTCGTACTTCACGCCCTGCACCTGCAGCTGCATCTTCTGCACAGGGAAGCCAGGGTCGATAAAGAGCACGGTGTCCTTGCCCTTCGTGGCCTGCGAACAGGTGAGGAACGAGGCGAAAGTGCCCTGCATCGAGCCACAGACGGGCACACAGCCCTCAGGGGCAATATCCACACCGATGAACGCCTTGACGAAGCGCGAAGCCTGGCGTTTCAGCTCGGGATAGCCCTGAATGTCGGGGTACGAATGGGCGATGCCGTCCTGCAAGGCCTTGACCTGAGCATCAACGCCCACCTGGGCGGCAGGCAGCCCGGGGATGCCCATCTCCATCTTGATATACTCCACGCCGCTCTCTTTCTCGGCCATAGCGGCAACTTGCTTCACCTCGCGAATGGTGGCTTTGGCAAAGTCCTGAATGCCCAGCCCACTGACAAGGCGGTCAACGATTTCCTTCTTGATTGGTGTCGGTTTCATTTACTATTTTTTTGACTATTTACTACTTACTATTTACAAATTCAGTCGGCAAAATTACAAAAAAAATAGCAAAAGCCTTCACTAATAGCAAAATATTTGCAACTTTGGCTTCGCCGAACTTACTTTTCGTTCGGAAGAACAAAAAAAACTCCGTTTTTCTTGTTTTTCTCTCACTTATTTCGTAACTTTGCCCCCAACTTTAATACATTAATACAGCTAAAGGCTAAAAGCTAAAAGCAAAAAGCAAAAAAATTATGAAAAAAATCTATCTCGCACTGATGTGCATGGCAAGCCTCGCAATGATGACGGCTTGCGGTGGCGACAAGAAGAGCGCCGAGGCTTCCAACGAGCCCGCAAAGGCCGAGGAGACTGTGGAGAAAGCCGAGAAGGCATTGTCAGAGATGACTGGTATAGAAAAGTGCGCAGCCACCCTGGAGAAGGGCTGGGGCGTCCAGCTGAAGCAGGTTGAGCCCGATTTCGAGTATGCCGAGGTAACCGAGGGCTGGGACAAGTTCGAGGGCAACGGTGTGAACTCGGCAGCCGCCGTCTATCAGAAGAAGGATGGCAGCGCCATCAGCCAGGAGGAGTTCAAGGCCTGGGCCCAGAAGCTCTTCGCCCTGACTCAGTCGCTGTCTTCCGAAGGAAAGAACATTCACGGCTACGACGGTATGAGCAAACTCACCCCAGAGCAGGCTAACGCCGAGGTGACGCTCGACGACTGTCTGATTGACAACAGCTTCCCCGCTTGGTCGTTCCGTACCGACAAGGGCATCCAGCGCTGCTATGTCACCCATCAGGACGAAAAGGAGCCCAACTTCGTCATCGTGCGCTTCGCTCCCGGATTGGCTGGTAACATCGAATAATCTAGCTAAAGGCTAAAAGCTAAAGGCTAAAAGCAAGAAAAATATGAAAAAGATCTATCTGGCACTCATGTGCATGGCAAGCTTCTCGCTGATGACAGCTTGCAGCGGCGATAAGAAAGGCGACAAGGGCGCTGACGCCGAGGGAGAAGAAACGGAAGTAGTAAACGACGACGAGCAGAATGCCGACGAGCAGGAAGCCGAAGCACAGAACGCCGACGAAGCCGAAGTGTGGGGCAACCCCGCCGAAGCCGAGGTGCTGAACCTCGCTGCCCTCTACGAGGCAGGCGACTTCAAGCCCGCCATGACCACCATCTTCGAAGACACGCTGGGCGGTCAGAGCGCCGGCGAGCTGCCTGAGAAGTGGGATATTAGGAGCGGAAGTGCCGAAGTGGGCGTAGCTGACGGCGTGAAGTACATCACCATGCTGGGCGGCGATACCAACCTGCTGCCTCTGGTAGGCGACAACAGCAAGAACTTCCTGCCCGAGAAGTACACCATGGAGTTCCAGTTCATGTTTGGCAAGGACGACGTGTGGTTCCATGTCCACTTCTACACAGCCGAAGAGGAGGAAGTCGGCAACTTCAACCTGTTTACAGCATACTCTGCCGACTGGAACTTTGCCAAGAACGACGACGAGTGGATACACGGCGATCAGGATGAGCTAGAGAAAATCATCAACCGCAACGGCTGGAACCACCTTGCCGCCAGCTACGACAAGGGCAACCTGAAGCTCTTCATCAACGGCAAGCGCATTGCCAACATGCCCAACATCAAGCAGGCAGGCTACTTCACCATCACCGGCGATGGTGCCGACGGCCGCAGCCACTTCATCCGCAACATCCGAGTAGCGAAGTAAAACAACACAGCGACAAAAAAAAGCCTCCTCAACGGGAGGCTTTTTTGTTGTACTTCCCCTATTCCCCCTCCCATTAGAGGGGGCAGGGGGAGGCTTTTTTATGTCCCCCAAAGGGGACTACAGGGGGCTTTTTACTCCGGTCTTGTGGGCACAGCGGTACCGCCATTGGCCTTGTAGGTGTCCCAGTCGTCCAACGGGATGCGCTCCACCCAGGTGGTGCGCTTGTGCGTCTGCGCATCTTCGGCCATGTTCACCTTCACATAGTCGCCTTTCTTGAACGAGCATTGTGCCTTGAAATAGGTGGATGCCAACTTCTGCACGTCGTCACCAATAGGACGGAAACGCAGGTGAACACCTTTAATCATGTCCTCGCAGGGGGTGGCGATGAAGGTCTCCACATCGCTCTTACCCGCGTTGGGTGCACAGGTGATGCTGGGGTAGAACTCACCCAGACCATCGAGGACTATTCCGTAGCCCTGACTGACCAACTCGGGAACGCACTTCTTCAGCTGAGCCAGCACCAGCGCCAGTACTTCGTCAGTTACCAGCGAGCCATGTTCTGCCATGTGCTTTACCAGACCCGCTGTGCTCAGCGTGCCTTTCTTGTACAAAACAGGGTAAATACGCCCATACTTCGTGCTCGACTCGTTGTTGTTACGTCGGGCATCAATCTGCATTTGAAGATTCAAATCTGCCATAATTTAGTTTTTGTGTTTGTGAATTTTTTGTGTTTGTGTTTACTTAGTTCTCCCCCTTGGGGGGGAGCGAGAGGGGGGCTATTTCTTGGCCTTGGAAACGGCATCTCCGGGCCCTGGAAACGGCATCTCGGAGGCCTCGAAACGGCATCTGTTTTCCCAAAGATCGCTGTAATTAATTACAGTACAAAGATACAAATAATATCTGATATATGCAAATATTCATAGAAATATTTTCTGTTAAATAAATAAAATTTAGAGATATTTTCCTTATCTTGATTGCATAGTGAACTCATAGTTTTCGATAATGCCCTGTGGTGATTCTGGCTACCACGAAGTAGTCTTGGCAGAAAGCACCAACATATCGTTCTGCTGTCCGCCCAGAGATACCTTGTTGCTGGGCTATCCCGATGAACTCTTTCCGCGTGAACTCTTTGGGTAGTGCCTGAAGGAAGGCCTGCTCCTGTGCCGACATGCGCTTGCCGCTTGAGCTGAGAGGTGCCTCGGTGTGGGGAAGCAGGTTCTTGTAGGCAAACACGGTGTGGTTAATCAGGCAGTTGGCAATGGTGAGAGAGGTCTGGAAGTCTTTCTCGCAGCACACCAAGGGCTCACCTTGCGGGCTGAAGTGTGGTGTCATCTCCTCGTGGCGCAACACGGTCAATATCATGGCGATGCGGAAGGTGGTCAATGCCAGACGGAACACAAAGGCTTCGAGGTCATCGCCATAGAGTCCTGTCTGCTCTTTGTAGAGTGGTTCGAAGAACTGGTTGAAGCGCACTTTCTGCTCTTCGTTCAGCGTGAACTTGAGTGGTTTGCCACTAAAAGCCTCCAAGTCATGATAGAGTTCCTTGAAGCGTCGTCCCAGGTCTGCCATCTTGTCGTAAAGCGTTTCTTCTCCACCTTCAAATACATCGCGCCAGCCATAGCTTTTCTTTTGGAAATAGAACAAGAAGCGGTTGCCCAGTCCGTTTTCCATGTTCTGCGGAGAGAGCAGCAGGGGCACCTGGCCTGGGGTACAGGTCATCAGCACCGATAGTCTGGGTTCCCTGATGTGTACGTGCTCGTTGTCCTTGCGTCGGCTGTAGTCAATAGTCTCATGGTGGAAAGCCTTACGCAGACCGCCGCTATAGTCGCCGTAGTCCTGTTTGATGGCCTGCGCCAGCACGTCGGCCTCAGTCTCGAATACGGCACCCCATCCATCGTTGGCTGCCAGGTCTTGGTAGAAGGCGGTGGCCGAGGCGTTTACCGAGATGCGCGGCGACCTGTAGGGAGGCTCTTCCGGTTCGGTGGCAGTAATCTTGGCTTTTTTGTCAAGGGCGTCGTAGCGTGCCTTCTGCTGAAGGTATTCCTTCTTGGCTGACTCATATTGGTTGCGAATCTCCCATACAATAGGGTCAATCAGAGCTAAGCAAGCAGGCAGGACACCCTTGTCGTTTCCCGACAGCGCCACCAACAGAAGATAGATTGAGGGATATACACGCCGTTTGTCATAGATGCCGCAGACGTTATACATGAATGCCGAGGCAAGATCCAGCGTCCCAAGTATCATCTTGTCGCGCCCCTCTGGAGTATCCTGCAAGCGGGCAGCTTCTTGCTCTATCGAAGGCAGGTCTTCCAACTGAATCTTATCGCTGAAGGTAGGGTTAGGAATTTTCGATGCATCAAGCACCAGCTCCTCGGCATTGGCATTCTCCGCCACTTCCGCCACTCCGCCACGGCTCTCTTGCGTAGTAACAGTCATCGACTGTACGCTACCATCATTATTCACAATCATCTTATTATCAGATTCTTGGATAGCCGTTGTTAGTTGCTGCCGCATGTCATCATCTGTTTCCATAGCATCGTGGCGGAATGGCGGAGTTGGCGGAAAGGAGGGGAACATCCTGCCTATCTCCGAGAGATCAACGCCTGCCTGCTGCGCCATTTTGTAGTAAGACGCAATAGTAGTACGGCCATCGTGTTTGGACAGACACTCCTGCCACTTCTTCTCGCATTCCGCCTCACGATATTTCGTACTTTGGCTGCACAGGCGGTGAAAGAGCTCGCGCCCCTGTGCCCCCAGGCCATCGGCCAGCGCAAAGCCAAGGCAGAGATAATCGCCATAGCTCTCGGCTATGTTCGCCCCCATCTGTATCAGCCGTTCACCCACGGCCTCGGCTTTGGCCAGCTCCCCTTCAAAGGGAGAGCCGGCATCAGCGTTCATCACTTGAGCAGCCATCTTGCGAGGCTCCTCGTTCACATTCTCTAAGTTGGCCCAAGCCAATGGGTCGAAAGAAAAATTGTTATCCATCATCTTAAAAATATTCAATTAAATCGCCACGAAGGTGAGCATCTGGATCATAACCAAGATAGCAAGCCCTGGAGACATTTGAGCACGACTTATCTACTTGGTTTTCAGAAAGATTGTAAGTCGTCATGAGGTAATTTCGCATAGCAGTAAACCATGTCTTGTGGTCACATCGTGAGAGGTCAATCTCAATCACCCATTTCAGGCCGAAGCCGCCAGGTGAATAAAAGAGCAGCAGTGTCATCGGGTGTTTCATCAAAATCTGGAACAGCTCCTCGACGCGGTCGCCCAATTCGTCCAAATCCATACACAGCAGTCTGGAGTGTTTGACGAGTGACTGGTCGTTGCAATAGGCAAATGTCCCACTGAATGTCACATAGTCGAAGTGACTGCTCTTGTAGGCTCGTCGTTCGTCCTTGTCCGTCAGCTGTCTCAGCTCTTCAGTAGCCCTCCTGCCGTTATTATGGCGAAGGTACTCGTAGATCTGAAACAGGCTCATCACGCCATGCGGGTGCTTGTTGCCGATGGGCCGCAGAAAAAAGCTAACTTCGTATTTCATAATCTTTTCCTTTTTTTAAAAATAGAACCTAAGTACACACCTCGGATGAAATGTGTACCCAGGTTTACTGCTTAGAAGAGAGCTTCAAGTTTTTTGTCATAAAAAAATGCGAAGTCGTAAATCTCTTGGTACAGGCCCAGAAGCTGGTCGTCCACGTGGGCAATGCCCGTCAGTCGGCGACCGCACCCCGACATAAATCCTATTAGGTTTTGGGTCATCAGCATCGCCATGTTCTTCGAGTGTCCACGCAATGCATCCGCCATGTGGAAGAAGATTCTGGGAGGCATCCAGTCGGGCATCGCCTCGGCCAATATCGCACAGCAGTGCATATTGGGAAGATAACGTCCCGTCTGGTCATCCAACACGACTTTTAACTCTCTTTCTCTTTCGTTGCTCGTAGCAGCGAGTGTTACTTTTGTGTTCATTTTTTTTTAATATGTTAAGAACCCACTTGCACCCTGCAGTCATATAGCGGATATGTTTCATGCCGCAGTGGGAGCCCGTGCTCAGTTTCTGCGCTTTGGTTAAAAAAGCAGCAGAACTCCCATAGAATTCTGCTGCAAAGATAAGGCTTTTTTCTTGATCCACAAATGATTTGGCATTGTATTGGTTTATTCCTAATTTGTTGATATTTACAGAATTACACCCATTTTGACACATGAGTTTTTACACCAATCCGAATGTTTTTACAAGCATTAACCATCGATTTTACAGCAAAAGACTTGGGCGTAAAATCAATGGCCAAGAATTTTTACAAAGTAGTAATACCAGCATAAAAAAATGACAGACATTTGTGGGATGTCTGTCAAATTGGTTATAGTATCTATAAAATCAAATGGAACTGGTAGAGCGTAGAGGTGACTCACCCTTTATACTGAGGGAAATCTCTGTAGCCAAATCCTGATGAGGTACATACTTAGCAAAGCATTCGGACATTTCTTTCATTGTAATACCCTCGTTAGCACAGTATCTGCGCTCCCCACAAACTGCTTGCCAAGACGGGAAGCAGTAATCTCCACGATAATGGTTTTGTAAGTATAGGTAAAGCTGCTTTTCGTTAACCTCATCAATAACGGTTTTACCATCTTCACTCAGGTAGCTGACAGCACCGTACTTGAGAAAATAAGCCATATCGCGAGCATCAAATGTTCCCTTCTTCTTTTGCTCTTTAGCCTTTTTACTATTTTTAAAGGGTATGCCCAACGTGTCGAAAATAGTAATCAAAGCGCATATATGACGGCCCCATTCAGGATTTCTTGCCCATAGGTTTGATGCCATATCGTCGAGACCGAACTGACGGCCTGACATTATACGGCGAAGATATCCCTCACGCATTAACCACTGTCTATCGTGAGCATGGTAGTCTTTTGGCAGCCATTCAGACATAGGTCGAGCGTTCTTACGACGTTCTTCCAATTCCTTGTCAGAAACAAGTTGTACATGCCCAAATAATTCATTTACTTTGCGTACGTTATGAAGTAATTCATCGCAGCTCTTCTCAAAGATTGCTTTCAGACGTTTGTAGTCGCCTCTAACATCTTCTTCTTTTCGAATCATGTCCTTGCAAAGAGCCAATACCGACAACAGGTGATAAAAGAACGTAGCCAGTTCATGAAGAAGTGTTTTAACCAGGTTAATATAAACTTCCACACCAAACATCTGTCCATAAAACTGTCTGAAAGTCAGCCGACTGTAGTCGAGCGTTGGAACAATATTGCCCACACTATCTAACTTGCGGCGTACCACAGGACAGAACTTCCGAAAAATCTTCATACTGCCAGTAATGGTTGTACCAATGCGTCTAACAAGCATTTCTGCTACTCTGAAACACTCATTATAGTCAGTAGCGTATTCCTCAATAAAGTTATCTGAAAACTCCACCAAGTCCATTGACTCAATGTTAAGTCTCGCCTGATACATACGGACAAGATTTAGTGTCTGCTCCACTTTCTTCTTGTTGAACTTACAAACGATAATAGCCTCAAGCACATTCAACTCTTCGAACTCACGTGCGGCCAAATACATCTGGTAAAAACCAATCTCGTTTCTTTGAACAATTGTCGAATACAACATATTTTATCCTGAATTACAAATAAACTAAAATCGCCTACAAAAATAATAATTTCTTCTGAAATTCCCAAATCATTTCTCCAAAATAATGCAATTTGTTTTGGGGGTTCTTTATTGTGACAGAGGTAAACGAAGTTAAATTTTGTACAATAGCCTTTAAGTATAGAAAATATTTCGTATCTTTGCAGATGGATCAAGACAATGAGTTTTATATTAACGAGAATTTTTGAAAATGAAATACGAAAATACATTCAAGGCTATAGACCAGATCTTGTGGAAGGAGCAGGGATGTGGAAGTGAGTTGGACTACTTGGAGCAGAAATCATGGATGCTGTTCCTGAAATACCTCGACGACCTTGAAACGGAGCGTGAGGACGAAGCCGAACTGGAAGGCAAGACCTACAAGCGACTGGTATCTGGTTTCTACCGTTGGAGCCAGTGGGCAACGCCTAAGAAGCGCGACCCTCAGACGGGCAAGATGGTACTGGATACTGTCAACGCCATGAGTGGCGACGACCTTGTGGAATTTGTTGACCAGAAGCTTTTCCCATACCTCAAAGACTTCCAGAATACCGCCACTCAGACAGATAGTCTTGAATATAAGATAGGCGAAATCTTTGGAGAACTGCACAACAAGATTCGTTCCGGATTCAATATGCGTGAGATTATCAACATGATTGATGAACTCCACTTCCAGAGTGCTGAGGACAAGCACGAAATGACGGTTCTTTATGAGAGCAATATCCAGCGCATGGGTAATGCAGGCCGCAATGGTGGTGAGTATTACACGCCTCGTCCTTTGATTCGCAGCATCATCCAGGTGGTTGACCCCAAGATTGGTGAAACGGTCTATGACCCTGCTTGCGGCTCTGCAGGCTTCCTTTGTGAGGCTTTCCTTTACATGAAGGATAAGATCAAGAGCGTGAAAGACCACGAAATCTTGCAGAAATCTACCTTCTATGGCAAGGAGAAGAAAGGTCTGCCCTATATCATCGCCACGATGAACATGATATTTCATGGTGTATCAGCACCTAATATCACGCACGGAAATACGCTGGCTATGAACCTCAGTCAGATTCAGGAGAGCGACCGCAAGAATGTCATCTTGGCTAATCCTCCCTTTGGTGGCAATGAGCGTGGTGAGGTGTTGCAGAACTTTGAGATTCGCACCTCTGAGACGGCCTATATGTTCATGCAGCACTTCATCAAGATGCTGAAGGCTGGCGGTCGTGCAGGTATTGTCATTAAGAACACCTTCCTGAGTAATGGCGATGCAAGTGCCATTAGAAAGATGCTCCTGGAGAATTGCAACCTTCATACTATCCTTGACCTGCCATCAGGTGTGTTCACAGGTGCTGGTGTGAAAACCGTTGTTTTGTTCTTCACCAAGGGCGAGCCGACGCAGAAGATTTGGTACTACCAGGTAGATAAGCACTTCACCAAGACGCAGCCGTTGACGGAGACTGATATGGAGGAGTTCCTGACTTTGCAGAAGACGCAGGGAGAAAGTGAACATTCGTGGACGCTCGATGTGAGCACCCTCGACGACAGTTGCGACCTCAGCGTGAAGAACCCCAACAAGGTAGAAGAAGTGGATGAGCGTTCTTCAAAAGAAATTACCGAACACCTGCTGCAGCTCTACGGCGAAGCTAAAGGATTGTTGGATGAAATCTATGAAATGGTATGAAAGAGGGATGGACATACAAGAGATTGGGAGACTTATGCAGAATTCGCACAGGAAAATTAGATGCAAATGCTGCAGACGATGATGGCTTATATCCCTTTTTTACATGCTCAGTTACACCACTTAGAATAAACAAATATGCTTATGATTGTGAGTGTGTTTTAGTAGCAGGTAATGGTGACTTGAACGTTAAGTATTATTCGGGAAAGTTCAATGCATATCAGCGAACCTATATTATTGAATCTAACGATAAGAATGTCTTAGATGTTAGGTATTTATACATGTTCCTTTCTGAATATGTAACAATTTTAAGAAAAAAATCAATTGGCGCAATTATTAAATACATAAAGCTAGGTTACCTTACTGAAGCTAAATTACTTTTGCCCCCCATCTCCGAACAACAATCCATCGTTGATTATCTTAACTCTGCTTTTGCAAAGATAGATACGATGAAGGCTAATGCAGAAAAAGCCCTCAATGAAGCCAAAGCCCTCTTCCAAGCATCACTCAAAGAAATGCTTGAACCAAAAGAAGGGTGGGAAGAGAAGAACTTGGGTGACATATGCGAAATAATACGTGGCAAAAGATTTGTTAGAACAGATATTATTGAAAATGGTGTTCCTTGCATTCATTATGGTGATATTTATACCCACTATGGTTTATCTGTAAAAAAGACAAGAGGATGCATCAACCCCGAATTAGCAAAGAAAATGCGCTTTGCAGAGAAGAATGATGTGGTAGTTGTTCAGGCAGGTGAAAATAATTGGGACATTGGTGTTGGTGTAGCATATTTCGGAGAAGAACCAGCAGCTGTGCATGACGCATGTTTTATTCTTAAACATAAGCAAGATCCGATGTATATTTCCTATTATTTAAGATCTTATAATTATCATAGGTATTTGGTTGACTATGTGCATGAAGGTAAGATCTGCTCTTTTCTAAAGCCGGCTTTAGAGAATGCGCCGATTCCGCTTCCTCCTTTCTCCGAACAACAATCCATCGTCGCCACTCTCGACTCTCTCAAATCAAAGGTTGACCGTCTCCAGGCAAACTACGACAAGATTTCTAAGGAGTGCGACGCATTGAAACAAGCCATATTAAGACAAGTATTCGAATAAACAATGGACGAACAACAGAATATCATCATCTATCGCACAGCTGACGGACGTGCATCAGTAGCCCTCTTTGCTAAGGATGGCAAGATCTGGCTGAACCAACAACAGATGGCAGAACTTTTTGCCACCTCAAAGCAATTGATTAGTCATCATATAGCTAATATACTGAAAGATAGGGAGTTAAACGAAATTTCAGTTGTCAAACAATATTTGACTACTGCCGCTGATGGCAAGAATTACAACGTGGTATTCTACTCTCTTGAGATGATTATTGCCGTAGGCTATCGTGTTCGAGGCATTCGCGGCACTCAGTTCAGACAGTGGGCCACTGAGCATCTGACGGAATATCTGGTGAAAGGATTTACGATGGATGATGAACGGCTGAAGAATCCTGACGGACGACCTGACTATTTCGATGAATTGCTGCTCCGCATCCGTGATATCCGTGCTTCAGAGAAGCGATTCTATCAGAAGATACGAGATCTGTTTGCGCTCAGCAGCGACTATGACAAGAGCGACAAGGCAACTCAGATGTTCTTTGCAGAGACACAAAACAAACTGCTATATGCCGTTACTCATCAGACGGCTGCAGAATTGATTGTCAGTCGCGCAGATGCCTCTCAACCCAATATGGGACTCACCACATGGAAAGGCAGCATCGTAAGAAAGGGTGATGTAATCATCGCCAAGAACTACCTGCAGACTGAGGAAATCGACTCATTGAACCGCTTGGTAGATATCTTCCTGACAAGTGCCGAAGAACGGGTAAAGGGGCGCCGTGATCTCACGCTTGACTATTGGCGCAAGAATGTGGACAGTCTGCTGACATTTCAGGAAAAAGACATACTGCAAGGTGCTGGTAGTATTACGAACTATGAAGCTGAGGAAAAAGCCAAGCAGGTCTATGATGTTTTCAACACCAAGCGCAAACAGATGGAGGCGCAAACTGCTGATGCCGATGATCTGAAGATGCTGGAAGATTTGGAAAAAAGAATCGTGGAACAAGATAATACAGACAAGGAATAGCCTATGAACGAAGCGCAGACACGTTTTAACAAGATAGACCCCAAGCTGAGGGATGCTGGCTGGGGGATTGTTCCAGGAAGTAATATTCTTGTGGAGCAGAGTGCTTATATTGCGCCTGGCCGTATCACCACTACTGGTCGCAAGAACCCTAAGAAGGCAGATTATATCCTTGAATACAAGGGGATGAAGCTTGCCGTGATAGAGGCTAAGAGCGACGAGAAAGACGTGTCGGAAGGGGTGAAGCAAGCCAAGGAGTATGCCGATGCCCTGAAGATTCGCTATACCTATAGCTGCAATGGCGACGAGATTTGGTTCATCGACATGGGCATAAAGTCTGGTAAGGGAGAATATATTATTCCCAGCAAGGAACATGATATAGACCATTTCCCAACGCCGCAGGACTTGTGGCAGATGACCTTCCCTGATGAGAACCCTTGGCGAGACAAGTTTAATCTGTGTGCGCTCAATCGTAGTGGTGGGCGCCAACCTCGCTACTATCAGGAGATAGCCATCAAGAACGTGCTGGAGGCTGTGGCTAAGCAACGCAACCGTATCTTGCTGACAATGGCTACAGGAACGGGTAAGACTTATACTGCTTTCCAAATATGCTGGAAACTGACGCAAACGAAGTGGTGTACGAAGGGTGTGGAACGTGCGCCAAGAATCCTGTTTATTGCCGACAGGAATATTCTTGCCAATCAGGCCATCAACGACTTCGATCAGTTTCCTGAAGATGCGATGTGCCGCGTGACACCAAAGGAGTTGAAGAAGAATAACTATAAGGTGCCAACTGCCCGCAATCTTTACTTCACCATCTTTCAGACGATGATGACGTCGCCTAATGCGCAGAAGGCAGAGGAGCAAGGCATCAAGTTGCCTGAAGGTGCCGACGACCAGCCATACTACATGCAGTATGAACGCAACTTCTTCGACTTCATCATCATCGACGAGTGTCATCGTGGTGGTGCCAACGACGAAAGCGAGTGGCGAAAGCTGATGGAGTATTTTGACAGCGCTTATCAGCTGGGTATGACTGCTACACCACGAAGAAAGGACAATGCCAATACTTATGCTTACTTCGGAGATCCTGTATATACTTATTCTCTGAAACAAGGTATCGAGGATGGTTTCCTTGTTCCGTTCCGCGTGGAAATCTCTACGAGCAACATTGATGACTATCAGTATAAAGAAGGCGACATCGTGAAGAGTGGAGAGATAGATTACGAGAAGGTTTATTCGGAGTCGGATTTCTATAATGGCAGAATACAGATCAAAGAGCGTGACGAGCATCGTGTGCAGGAGTTGCTGAACAAGATTAATCCTGACGAAAAGACCATCATTTTCTGTGCTACCCAGAAGCATGCTATGATTGTGCGTGATATGGTGAACAAGCACAAGCAGCGACCTGCTAACAACTATTGTGAGCGAGTGACCGCTGATGATGGTGAAGTGGGAGAAGCAACGTTGAGAGCTTTCCAGGACAATGAAAAGTTGTTGCCTACTATTCTCACTACATCATATAAGCTAAGTACTGGCGTTGATGCCCGTAATGTGCGCAACATCGTGTTGATGCGACCTATTCAGAATATAGTGGAGTTTAAACAGATAATAGGTCGTGGTACCCGTTTGTTCGACGGAAAGTATTATTTCACCATCTATGATTATGTTGGTGCATGCAATATGTTCAAAGATCCTGATTGGGATGGCGATACATACTGCCCGATTTGTGGCAACTGGCCATGTACTTGTAAGAAGAGAAGAGTTGTTGATGATGAGGAAGAAGAAGGCTTCCATGGTGTCAGGGAGGATTTCTATCTATCTGAACCTGACATCTGCCCTATTTGTGGACATCTGCCCTGTACGTGTGAAGGACCAAGAACAAATCTGATAGATATTAAGCTGTCTAATGGAAGAAGGCTGTCTCTTGAAACAACATGGGAGCAGAAGATTTTCTTTGGTGACGAGTTTATCAGTCTTGACGAATATGTAAAAAAACTCTTTGGAAGGATTCCTGATTTCTTCTCTGACGCAGATGATCTGAGAGAAAAATGGGCCAATCCCGAAACCCGTGAGCAACTGCTCAAAACGCTTGATGAAGCAGGATTTGCAGAAGAAAAGCTGATGCTCTTAAAGAACATGCTGAAAATGCAGGAATGTGACCTGCTGGATGTGCTGGAATATATTGCCTATGACTCTACACCAATAGAGAGAGTACAACGAGTGGATCTTGTGAAGAAACAGTACGTAAATAAATTGAATAAGGAGCAACGAGAATTCGATAACCTTATCCTGCAATACTATCTCAATAATGGCTTCAAAGAACTTGGCTCTGATAATCTGAAAACCTATATCAACATTAAGTTTAACTCCATGAGTGATGCCAAGGAAAGATTAAACATGTCTGTCAGCGATATACGTGCTCATTACTTTGAATTACAGCGAAGATTATATGGCGCATAGGTAGGTCATTTTGAAACAAATCCCCGTCATCTGCAAGCAAATGACGGGGATTCCTCTTATGCTGGTTCCAAAGTGGATTAAGGTGCCTTCTTTATTGTGCTGCACGCCCTATGGCCAGGGCCTTGATGTTGGCCTCGACGATGGCATCGCCCTTGCGGGCAAAGACGCGACGGATGGCGGCCTCGAGCTTCTCGTACTCCAAGCCGAGGGCCTTCTGGGCAGCTCCCAAGAGGATGACATTGGCCGAGCGGGGCACGCCGTTGTCCTTCGCCAGCTGCTCGATGTCGAGACTGATGACGTTGGGCAGCTTGGCCAGGTCGCCACGGATAATCTCCATGTCGGGATAGTTGGGGATGTTCACAAACGGGGTGCTCGATGTGATGATCCAACCGTCCTGCTTCAGCCAGGGCAGGTAGCGCAGGGCTTCCATCGGCTCCATGGAGATGATGACGTCGGCACCTCCCAGGGGGATGAGGTCGCTGTGGATAGGGTCTGACAAGATGCGCAGGTTCGACTGCACGTCGCCGCCACGCTGACTCATGCCGTGCACCTCGGCCTGCTTGATGTATAGGTTCTCGTTCATAGCGGCCTCGCCGATGATGGTGGCGATGGAGAGGATGCCTTGTCCTCCTACGCCGCAAAGTATGATGTCTGTTTTCATAACTTCAATTCTTCAATTTTTCAATCCTTCAATTCTTCGCAGCCGCTTTCTTCTGTTTCAGATGGCGTTGTAGTGTCTGCATGCACTCACGGCGCGGGATGATGACGCTGGTGCCGTGGTAGTTGATCTCGTCGCGGATGGCCTGCGTAATCTCAGGCATGTTCTTCGGCAGGGGAACGACGACCTTCAGGTGCTCGTCGCTCAGCCCCAGTCCTCGGCAGATGGCCTCGAACTTGTTGGTGCCGGCAGAGTCTTGTCCGCCCGTCATGCCTGTGGTCAGGTTGTCGCTGATGATGACGGTGATGTCGGCATTCTCGTTGATGGCGTCGAGCAGGCCCGTCATGCCTGAGTGGGTGAAGGTCGAGTCGCCGATGACAGCCACAGCCGGCCATTGACCTGCGTCGGCAGCGCCCTTGGCCATGGTGATTGAGGCTCCCATATCGACACACGAGTGAATGGCTCGGAACGGAGGCAGGAAGCCCAGCGTGTAGCAGCCGATGTCGCCAAAGACACGGGGATTAGAGTACTCCTTCAATACCTCGTTCAGCGCAGCATAGACGTCGCGGTGGCCACAGCCCTGACAGAGTGCGGGCGGACGGGGAACGACGTCTTCGCAGGGAGCGAAATTCTCCTGAGGCGAATAGTGGGTGGTGAGTGGTGAGAGGACACTCAGGGCCTTCTTTACTGCGTCGGGCGTCAGCTCGCCTGTGCGGGGCAGCGTGCCGTCGAGTTTGCCGTGAACATTCTTCAGATCATACACGCCACGAACGATGTCTTCGATGAAGGGCTGGCCTTCCTCGACGATGAGCACCTGTTCGCACTGGTCCATCAGGCTGCGCACCAGCTTCTTCGGCAGGGGGTACTGCGAGATTTTCAGGATAGGGAAGCTCACATCGCCCTGAAGTGCTTCCTGAACATAGTTGTATGCTATGCCGCTGGCAATGATACCCAGGGGATATCGACTTTCCTTGCCTTCAGGAGAGTGGCTGGGGGTGAGGCCATTATACTTGGAGTTGGCGGCATCCTCTTCGAGTGCTGCCTGCTGTGCCGTCACCTTGTCGTTGCGCTTGCGGGCATTGGCGGGCAGCAGCACCCAGTTGGCTGCCACGGCGTTATAGTTCAGCTCGTTCTGCGGACGCGGCTCGTCGCACACCTCCACCACGGCGCGACTGTGGGCCATGCGGGTGGTGACACGCATCAGCACGGGCAGGCATTGCTGCTCGGAATAGTCGAAGGCAGCTGCCATCATGTCGTAGGCCTCCTGCTGGCTCGACGGCTCGAAGGTGGGCACCATGGCGAACTTGCCGTAGAAACGGCTGTCCTGCTCGTCCTGCGAGGAGTGCATGGAGGGGTCGTCGGCCACCAACACCACAACGCCTCCGTTGACGCCTGTCATACCGCTGTTGACAAAGGGGTCGGCACAGACATTCATGCCCACGTGTTTCATGCACACCAGGGCGCGCTTACCCATGAACGACATACCCAGAGCCTCCTCCATGGCCGTCTTCTCATTGGTGCTCCACCGGCTGTGCACGCCACGCTCCTTGGCCAGCGGCGACAGCTGGATGTACTCTGTAATCTCCGTCGAGGGAGTCCCCGGATAGGCATAGACACCGCTCAGGCCCGCATCCAGCGCACCCTGAGCAATGGCCTCATCGCCTAACAATAGTCTTCTACTCATAATTGGTCCTTATAGTTTTTTTGAATAAAGTTGTCGTTCTTCGATTTTGAGCAGGCAAAGTTACAAAATATCCCGCTCACCGCCAAACTTTCAATCATTTTTCTTTGTCATAAAAAAAATAATCAGTAACTTTGCCAATAAAATTGGCGAACTTACTCGGTCTCGGCAAAAAAAAGAGTAAAATCTTTTGTTCTGCTCGCGATTTTTTGTAACTTTGCATCGAAATTACAAACCACAGAATGATGAAAATACACAAGGAGAAACAGGCAGAGCGTATTCTACTGGACGATGACATGCTGGAAGAGGTGGTTGGCGGCGCGCAGAGCGCACACCATCCCAGCTGGTTCCGTAACTCCTGAGGGTTCTACCCCAGCCAATGTCACATCATTTAATCAATAAAGCGGATGTCTGAACTATTCAACGAGGAGTCTATTGATGCGCTCCACGGCGAGCAGAACGAGACAGAAGAGCTGGCTCGCGTGTCACACCCGTCGCTGCTGTTTGTCATTGCTGCGATGTTGGCACTATGTGCAGTAGGCGTGTATTGGTGCGCTTTTGGCACCATCAACTATAAAGTAACGGCGCAGGGCGTGGTCTTCCCCTTTGAGAAGCCGCTGGGCGTCAGTGCCCCCATTGAAGGCAGCATAGAACATATTCTCACCAGCCACGGTGCCGACGTGAAAGCCGGCGACGCCCTGCTTGAAATCCGTACTGCCGACAGCACGATGACCATCTTGGCCCCAAGCGACGGCAAGGTGCTCACCTATCGTGCCGAGGAAGAAGCTTTCAGGGAGAACGACAATATTCTGTGGCTGATGCCTACCGAGACTGACGAGACTCGCCGCGAAATGCTGGTCTATGTGGGCTTTGAAGACCTGCGCGACCTGAAGCCCGGCCAGCAAGTGCAAGTGACGCCTGCTGACCTGCAGCGTGAAGACTGCGGCTATGCCTATGGCAAGATACTGAGCATCGACCCCTATCCCACTGACCGCGATGAGGTGGCAAGCCGCCTGAAGCTGGCACCGCTGGCATCGTTTATCGGCGACGGAGCCGTCTATGAAATCAAGGTGGTGCTCGATGCCGGAGAGAAGGCTGACGGCACGGAAGGTACCTCGCTGCGCTGGAGCCGCACGAAGAGCAGCCAGCTAAGCATGGGTACTGGCACGCTGTGCAACGTGCAGGTCATCACTGAGAAGAAACGAGTGTGGGAAGTGCTGGTAGGCCGAGTATCCGACACCATAGAAGACATTGGCGGAAATTAAAACAATCAAGACAAATTTTAATTGAAAGGATAGGGGATGGTAAGGCGTGTTCCAATGGTGATGCAGATGGAGGCACTGGAATGTGGTGCTGCCGCTCTCAGCATGGTACTGGCTTACTACGGCAAATGGATTCCCCTGGAGCAGGTGCGTGAGGCGTGTGGCGTCAGTCGCGACGGCTCTTCAGCGAAAAGCCTGCTGGTGGCAGCCCGCAACTATGGCATGGAAGCCCACGGCTACCGCGTCAGTCCTGAAGGGCTCGAGGGCATGCAGCCAGCCATCATCCATTGGAACTTCAACCATTTCGTTGTCTTCCGTGGTTTCAGTCACGGGAAAGCCTGCCTAAACGACCCTGCTGCAGGCCCTGTTGAGGTGAAGATGGACGATTTCCGGCGTTCATTCACGGGCATCGCCTTAGAGTTGAAGCCCACCGAGGATTTCCAGCCCGAGGGAGCACCTATCAGCATTCTGTCCTACGTTCGCAAATACCTCAGCGGCGCCAAGGAAGCCTTCTGGCTTACCCTGCTTTTCAGCCTGCTGGCGGCGTTTGTCACCATTAGCGTGCCGCTGTTCACCAACATCTTCTTCGACGAGATTCTCTCAGGCCGCAACCGCGACTGGGGGCGCGTGTTCATCATGGCTATGACAGCCGTAGCCTTGTTCAGCTTCCTGCTTGAACTGATGAAGGACAAATACTCCAAGCGCATAGCTGGCTCACTGGCCCTGAAAGGCAATATCAACTATATCCGCCACTTGCTGCACCTGCCCATGAAGTTCTTTTCCATGCGCTATGTGGGCGACTTGCAGCAACGCCAGCACCTAAATGAAAGCATTACCAAGTCGCTGGTTGACGTGCTGGCACCTCAGCTCATCAACATTGCGTTGCTGGTGCTCTATCTGCTCATCATGTTCAACTATAGCGTCACGCTGTCGCTCGTAGGTATCACAGCAGCGCTGTTCAACCTGGCGCTCATCCAGTGGTTTGCACAGAAGCGTGTCAATCTCATCCGCACCATGGAGCAAAGCGAGGGAAAGTATTTTTCCACCACCGTGAGCTGCATTGACAATATGGAGAGCATCAAGGCTGCAGGTGCCGAGACGGGCTTCTTTGCCTATTGGAGCGGACTATGGGCGCAGAAGTTCAACCGTGCCAACGATGCCGATGACTTGGAGATACGCATGGGCGTCATCCCCGTCTTCATTACAGGCATCATCGATGCTGCCGTGCTCATTCTCGGTGCGCTGTTCATTCTGAAAGGCGAGCTCACCATCGGCATGCTCATGGCCTTCCAGGGCTTCATGGGCTCGTTTATCACGCCTGTGAGCGAGGTGGTGAGTGCCAGCCAGACCATCATTGAAATGCGGTCGCAGATGGAGCGAGTGGACGATGTCATGAAATATCCGGAACAGACACCCCTTACCTCCCCTGGAAATGCGATGGAAGGAGGCGAAGAAACCATGCCCTCAGGCAAGCTGGGCGGCGAGGTAGAGCTGCGCCACGTCACCTTCGGCTATTCCACCATGCAGCCGCCACTCATCGAAGACTTCTCGCTCCACATTGAGCCTGGTCACAGCGTGGCATTCGTGGGAGGCAGCGGCTGTGGCAAGTCAACCATCGCCAAGCTCATCACAGGCCTCTACAGGCCGTGGAGCGGCGAGGTGCTTTTCGATGGCCGTCCCATTGAGACTATCAGCAGCGAGGAGTTCACCAACAGCGTGGCCGCCATTGACCAGAATATCGTGCTCTTCGACGACACCGTGGCACAGAACATCCGCATGTGGGACCAGTCTATCGAGGAGTTCACGCTGATGATGGCCTGCAACGATGCCCAGATACGCAGCGACATCGTAAGCCGTCCTGAAGGCTTTGCTACCCGTCTGGTGAAAGGCGGACAGAACTTCAGCGGCGGACAGCGTCAGCGCATGGAGATAGCCACCGCACTGGCTAAGGAGCCCGTGGTGCTTATCCTCGACGAAGCCACAAGCGCCCTCGACCCCAAAACCGAGGATGAGGTGATGCAGGCGGTGCGCATGATGGGTCCCACGATGATCATCGTAGCCCACCGCCTGAGTACCATCCGCGACTGCGACGAGATTATCGTCCTTGACCAGGGAAAGATTGTGCAGCGCGGCACCCACGAGGAGCTGATGGCACAGGAGGGAATGTACCGTGAACTGATGAACAGCGAATAAGAATCGAGAAAACAAATGCCCATATATTTAGACCAAATAGAGAAACGCCGCCGCCTGGAAGAAGCAGCCCTGAACGAAGCACTGGCTAACAGTCAGCGCCGCATGGGCTTCAAGAGCCGGAGGAAAGCACAGCCACAGGACGACCACTCAGCCCTGCGGCAAGTGCTCGATGCGCTGGGTGTCGCCGATTATGAGCTGGAAGAGAACGAGATGCTCTCGCCCGAGGAGATGCTTACCGGCATCCTGCGCCCCCGAGGCATCATGATGCGCAAGATAAAGCTCAGCGGCAAGTGGTGGCGCGAGAGCGTAGGACCCCTGCTGGGTCACAACCAAGAGGGACGCCTCGTGGCGCTCATCCCCACCAGCTGGAACCTGGGCTATACCTATCGCAACCAAGAGGGAGAGACGGTGAAAGTGGGCAGACGCGACATGCGCGACGTGCTGACCGGCGATGCCCTCACCTTCACCAAGCCGCTGCCGCTGAAGAAACTGCGCCTGCGCGACCTCATGCGCTTCTGCTGGCAGGTGGTGCCCAAGGCCAACTATGTGTTCGTGCTCCTTGCAGCCCTCGTAGTGGTGCTCCTCGGCATGTTCACCCCTATGGCCAACAAGCTCATCTTCGACACCGTTATCCCCACCGGCGATGCTGCCGACCTCATGCCAATCCTCGGACTCCTCGTAGGAGCCACCCTCGGCACCATGCTCCTCACGCTGACGCGCAACATCTACATTGACCGCGTGCAGGACATCATGGAGCTCCACGTGCAGAACGCCGTCATGGCGCGCACCTTCCTCCTCTCACCCAAGTTCTTCGCACGCAACGCCAGCGGTGAGCTATCGGCACGTCTGAACAACGTCACCATCCTCTGCAAGCTCATCAACGAAGACATCGTGGGTGCCATCCTCACAGCCGCACTCTCCATCATCTACCTCATCCAGCTGTGGATCTACGGCAAGTCGCTGCTCGTGCCAGCCCTCTTCATCCTGCTGCTCGACGTCGTGGTGATGATACTCCTCTACCGCCGCACGGCCTACATCAGAGGGCGCTACACAGAGAAGGCCAGCAGCCTGAGCGGACTGGAATACAACATGATAGCCGGCATACAGAAGCTGAAGCTTACGGGAAGCGAGAAGCGAGCCTTCACCCGCTGGCTCAACAAATACACCGATGCCTCGCGCCTGCTCTACAATCCGGGCATGAAGAGCCACCTCTACCCTGCCCTCCTCTCGCTGCTCAACATCGGCGGCATGGCGCTCATCTACTATTTCACCCTGAAGAACGATCTCGCTACCTCCGACTTCATCGCCTTCTGCAGCGCATTCGGCATGATGACTGCTACCGTGACCCAGCTCAGCGGCATCATCGACGAGCTGGCACAGATACCCCCGCTCCTGGAGAGCACGCGCCCCATCCTTGAAGCCGAGCCCGAGATGGAAGCCAAGGCCCCGCAGATAGAAGACCTCTTCGGCTCGATAGAGATAAGCGGCGTCAGCTTCCGCTACGAGAAAGACGCACCCCTGGTCATCGACGACCTCTCGCTCTCCATCTCAGCCGGCGAATACGTGGGCATAGTAGGCAAGTCGGGCTGTGGCAAGAGCACCCTGCTGCGCCTGCTGCTCGGCTTCGAGACCCCCCAGACGGGCAGCATCTACTATGACACCTACGACCTCGCGCAGATTGACAAGACCTCGCTGCGCCGCAAGATAGGCACCTGCCTGCAGAGCGGCAGCCTCTTCACGGGCGACCTCTTCCACAACATCATCATCACCGCCCCCTGGGCCACTGAAGACGATGCATGGGAAGCCCTGCGGCTGGCCTCGATGGAAGACGACGTGCGCCGTATGCCCATGCAGCTCCACACCATGGTGAGCGAAGGTGGAGGAGGCTTCAGCGGAGGTCAGAAACAGCGCCTTCTCATCGCGCGCGCACTCATTGCGCACCCCAGCATCCTTTTCTTCGACGAGGCCACCAGCGCCCTCGACAACATCAGTCAGAAACAGGTGGCCGACAACCTGGCGCAGCTCAACTGCACCCGCATCGTCGTAGCACATCGCCTCAGCACCATTCGCCATTGCGATCGCATTATCGTACTCGACAGTGGTCGCATTGCCGAGCAGGGCACCTTCGATGAACTCATGGCCCAACAGGGACTGTTCTACGAGATGAGCCAACGACAACTGTAATTCCCCCTTTGCTGACTCCTTTTTTTCGTTTTGCCGCCTTTTATTTTCGTTTTTGTGCCTCCAAAATACGTTTTGCCGCCGCCTGAAACGTTTTGATACCCTGCCCTTTTACGCTACAAAGTTACAAAAAAAAATTGACATCTCCAAATTTCCAGGCTCTATATTGCGTGAAAAATTGTTAACGGAGGAAAAATTCTTTTGCGTGCTCAGGATCGTGCTTTCAGAAAAGTGACAATGACAAAGTGACAAAGTGACATTAAGCACCTTCGCAATATGCGCAAACTATGGTTATAATTAATATATAATATATTATATATTAATTATAAAATATTATCCTTACATTTTTTACTTTCAAGCCATCTGCATACGGAAACACCTTAATGTCACTTTGTCACTTGTCACTATGTCACCTTTGTGCAAAAACAGGGTGTTAACATATTTTTACACAAAAACGGGGGTATGGATTTGGAGATATGAAAAAAAATTTGTATCTTTGCAGTGACGTTGAGAGAATGTTGAAGCAACGGAAACAGAAGCCGCCCCCCGTGTCTCCGAAGCCCCGAACATACTACATATTACGCACGCGCTCCTTCACCCCCAGAACCTGACGTCAGCGGACGTCACACGCCCCGACAAACTACTGCGGAGCCTTGTCGTAAATCGACTGCAGGGTATAGCTCTCGTCATCGCTCGTAGCCGCCCTGATCATGGTCTGCACCAACGTTTCCAGCCCGTTGAGGTAGGTACCGTCGTCGTGATTGAAATAGCCGTGGTGCTCGTCACCGCTACCCACGGAGTTGTTGTCCCAGATGATGAGGGGCATTCCGTAGGTGTAAGCAGCGCGGCAGACATACTCAAGATAGTAGTTGCGGAACAGGTTTGAGCGGTCAGTCTTGTGCATCACGCAGCCATATTCGCCGATATACACGGGAATATTCTTGGAGATGTACTTCTGCTGAAGCTTCTTGAACGTGTCCACCACATGGTCCTCGTTGTTGCCTGCCTGGTACTTGCCTGCCGTTGCCGTGTGTCCCCATTCTGGCATGCCGCCCTTGCTGTCGGGCGTCAGCGTGAAGTTTGTAGGCTCATAAAAATGCACGCTCACCATGAGGTGGTTGGCGGGGTCGGTAGGCAGCACGAAATTGTTGTCAAGTGCGAAAGTAGGGCTGGCTGCATAGGCGGGGATGCCTATCCAGCGCGTGGCGTTGTTGCCGCCTGTGGCACGGATGGTGCTGACCACCAGCTGGTTCCATTCGTTCAGCGTCCTGTATTGCTTGCCGCCGTCGTTGCGATTGTCTCCCCAGCCCCAGCCGCCGTCCTGTATCTCGTTGAAGGCCTCGAAGAAGAGGAAGTCGCCCTTTGTCTTGAATGCCTCGGCAATCTGCTTCCAGGTGGCTTCTATACGGCCCTTCACGCCGTCGTTGAAGGTGGAGTTGGCGGCAGCCTCCTTGATGTCCTGCCAGTACTCGTCGTGGTGCATGTTGAGGATGACGTTCAGCCCTGCCTGCTCAGCCCAGTCCACGTTCTGCTTGACCTCGGCCAGGTATTCGTCCTTGATGGTCCAGGTTTCAGGAGCCTGATAGTTACCCCAGGTGACGCAGATGCGCACCGTGCTGGCGCCTGCCTTCTTCAGGTTGTTGTAGAGCAGGTGGGTAGGCTTGGCGCCGTCCCAGTAGCTTTGGGTCTTGTTGTCCTCACCGGAACTGGTATCAAAATGGTTGCCCAGATTCCAGCCCCACCCCAGTCTCTTGGCTACTTCGGCAGCGCTGTCGATGGGCTTGAGAGGCTCTCTGGTGGAGAAGTTCAACGTGAACACAGGTGCCCACACCCTCGTATCGCTTGTAGCCACTACAGCCCCCTCTTCCACCCGCAGGGTGTAGGTAGTGCTCTCCTTCAAGTTCAGGGGGATATCGATAGCTACGGGCGACGAGGCGTTGTTCTTGGCGGTCACCGCAGTCCCGTTGAGGGTGATGCCTTTGCCAGTTGGCTTCACGCTGTTGTTGTAATACAGGGTGAGCACGGTCGTTGAGTTGGCATCCACCACAGCTCCTTCGCTGATGGTCTGCGAGCGCAGAAGGAGGGTGATTGTAGGCTCGTCATTGCCGGTCTCTTCGCAACTGAACAGCAGCAGAGGCGTCATCATCAGTAGAAACAGATATAATTTTCTCATTTTCTTAGCGTTTTTTTACCGTTGATAATGTTGATTCCTCGCACGGGAGCCTTCACCTTGCGGCCCTGAAGGTCGAAGATGGGTTGCGTGGCAGAGGGTGAAAGGCGAGTATTCTCCAAGTCGTCTATGCCCTCGGGAACAGCATCGAAGAACTGCCAGGCATCGAAATAGACGTTAGTAGTGACACCAGTGCATACGAAGAACACGTTCTTCACGCCCTTGAACAGCTCGGGAGACACCTCGATGGTATGCTCCTGATGGGTGGAAGACGCAATGTCAATCGTGGCAGCAGCAGCGGCAGTACGGGTGCCGAGACGCACTTCAATCGTGCCTGCACCACGAGCCGTGATGGAGAGCGCACGGGCTCCCTCGCCAAAGTCGGCACCACGCACCATGATCCACGACATCTCAGCCATCTTCACCTGCATGTTGCGCGAAGCATCGTTGCCCAGCGTGCTGATGCTGGTGTTCTTCGAGGTGTTGCTGAAGTCCTCGTAGTTCACGCCTCCGCAGGTGGCCATCGTCTCGGCCTGCTGAAGCGCATAGGGGTTGAGATTGCAGATGGGGTCCACGCCCTTCTTGTTGGGCGTCACCCTGTTCACTTTCTGCGTCTCCTCGTTCACCGTGGCCTTGTTGACACAGATGGAACGGAAGATGCCGCAATTGCTGTCAATAACTTTCAGTTCCCTCATCTTCTCCATCAGCGGAGCTGCATGATAGATGTGATAGTATTCGCCCTTGAATTTCTGCAGGTGCGAATGGTTGTTGTTGGTACCCATACCGGGATGGGGGCCATAGACGCCCTTATAGGTCCACGAGTCGGGATTTGTAGGGTCGTCGGACACCATATAGCACATGGTGCAGGTCTCGGGAGCATTACCCGTGAAGCCCTGCTCGGCCTTGTAGGCGTTCCACTCTTTGCTAAACTCGGAACGGTTTGCCCAGTTCGAGCAATAGGTATAGACATACTTGCCGTTCATCACGTTCAGCTCGTTGGCCTCGAAGTGGAAGGGAGCGGGAATGATAACAGCCGAGCCGTCAACTGCAGTCATCGACGGCTTCAGCTTGATAATGCGGGCAGCATCGGGCATAAATGTGCTAGGTCCAAGACCGCCGAAGGTAAGCCAGCCCACACCGTTTTCATCGATGGTCACACCGGGGTCGAAGTTTGCATTGGTACCCTGACGGTTTGCGCCTGGTGTGTCGTAGTGAATCAGCAGTTTGTTAAGGGGCGACCTCCAGGGGCCTAGGGGCGAATTAGCCTTCAGCACGCCAACGCCGTGGCTGCTGTTGCAGAAGTAGAGGAAGAACTCGTCGGTACCGTCCTCAGTGGTGCGCCAGGTGACTGATGGAGCCCACGAAACGCCATAGCCCTGATACCACGGATTAGTCACCCACGAGGAACATATCTTCTTCGTATCGATGGTGCCGTGGAAAGTCCAGTTTACCATATCGTCAGTAGAGAAGACAACAATCGACTTGATATCACCGTAGGTGTTCTCGCCCTTCTTGCCGTTCTTGATGAACTGCTGATGGTCGTTTGAGCCATAGACATACAGGCGACCGTTGTACTCAAGCGCCGTAGGGTCGGCACAGAACACGCAGGGACTGATAGGATTGGCGTTGGTATCGCCCTTGTAGGCATTGGCCACCGTCTGAGCGCCAGCCTTGATGCATAGCATCATGGCAATGGCTGAAAGCAGGAGTATTTTCTTCATAATTTTGTTTTGATTATCGTTAATTTGGCTGCAAAGGTACAAAAAAATCGGCTAAGTGAAAACAAAAAGAATAAAATTTCGTACCTTTGCACGCAAAAAGCAAAAACATAGGAAAGATTATGAAGATACTACTATTAGGCAGCGGCGGCCGCGAGCACGCCTTAGCATGGAAGATTGCCCAGAGCAGCAAGTGTGAGAAACTATTCATTGCCCCTGGTAATGCAGGAACCTGCAACTGTGGCGAGAACGTGAATATGAAGGCCGACGATTTCGAGGCCGTGAAGCAGTTTTGCGTGAGCCAGCAGATTGACATGGTGGTGGTAGGCCCCGAAGACCCGCTGGTGAAAGGCATCTACGATGACCTGAAGCAGGACGAGCGCACGAAAAACACTCCCGTTATCGGTCCCTCGAAGGCAGGTGCCGTGCTTGAAGGCTCGAAAGACTTTGCAAAGGGTTTCATGCAGCGCCACCATATCCCCACCGCACGCTATGAGACATTCGATGGCGAGCATCTGGAAGAGGGCCTGAAGTTCCTGGAGACGCTCGAAGCCCCCTACGTGCTGAAAGCCGACGGCCTCTGTGCCGGCAAGGGTGTGCTCATCCTGCCCACGCTGGACGAGGCGAAGAAAGAGCTGAAGGAGATGCTGGGCGGCATGTTCGGAAATGCATCGAGCCGCGTGGTAATCGAGGAATTCCTCAGCGGCATCGAATGTAGCGTCTTCGTACTCACCGACGGTCAGCACTACAAGATTCTGCCCGAAGCCAAGGACTACAAGCGCATCGGCGAGGGCGACAAGGGCCTGAACACAGGCGGCATGGGCAGCGTGAGCCCCGTACCCTTCGCTAAGAAGGAGTGGATGCAGAAGGTGGAAAACCGCATTATACGCCCCACCGTAGAAGGATTAGCCGCTGAAGGCATCGACTATAAGGGCTTCATCTTCTTCGGACTCATCAACGTCAAGGGTGAGCCGATGGTCATTGAGTACAACTGCCGCATGGGCGACCCTGAGACGGAAAGCGTGATGCTGCGCCTGAAGAGCGACATCGTTGACTTATTCGAGGGTGTGGCAGAAGGCAACCTGAACGAGCGCAACATCGAGTTCGACGAGCGGGCTGCCGTCTGCGTAATGCTCGTCAGCGGCGGCTATCCGCAGGCATATAAGAAGGGCTACGAGATCAGCGGAATTGACCAGGTGGAAGGAAGTGTAGTCTTCCATGCAGGCACAGCTATGAAAGATGGACAGGTGGTGACCAATGGTGGTCGCGTTATCGCCGTATCCTCTTATGGCAAGGACAAGGAAGAAGCGCTGCAGAAATCGTTTGCCGAGGCCCAGAAAATACAGTTCACCGACAAATATTTCCGTCGTGACATAGGAAAAGACTTGTGAAACGACTACAAAACAGAATAGCTGAAGGCGGGTTCACACTCCCTGTGGCGGCATTGTTCGCCATCGGGGTGTGGCTGTATGCGGGACTGGTGACACAGCATCTATGGCCCCAGCTGGCCTGTTTCATCGCCTCCATCTATCTGTTAGTTGAGCTGACCAACCAGAACGCCTTGCTGCGTGTGCGCAGCCGCATGGTATCGAGCACCTTCATCGTGCTATCATGCACCGCCAGCTTTCTCTTCCCTTCGATGACGGGAGCCATGGTGCAGATGCTCATCATCGGCTCCCTGATGTTCCTCTTCCAGACCTACCAAGACCCGCTGGCTATGGGGCGCACCTTCTATGCCTTCCTTGGCATCGGACTGGCCAGCCTGGCTTTTGTGCAGACACTATGGTACGTGCCGCTGCTGTGGGTGCTGATGGCAACCCAGCTGCAATCACTCAACTGGCGCTCGTGGCTAGCCTCTGTCATCGGGCTCACCACTCCCTATTGGTTTGCCCTGCTATGGCTGCTGACACCCTTCAGCATTCCCGAAGAGGGAAGCATTGACCTCACACCCCTCGCCGAGCACTTCTCACTCTTCGTCCCTCAGTTCTCTACCCTCACCTTTCACCTCTCACCACTCACTACTCACCTCTACCCGCTCCTCTTCACCATTGTGCTGGCAGGGGTGGGCATGTTCCACTTCTGGCAATACAGTTTCGAGGACAAGATACGCATACGCCTGCTCTACGGTTTCTTCACCTCCATGACCATCTACACGCTGGTGCTCATCCTCATGCAGCCACAACATGCCGATGTGTTCATGCGTATCCTGTTCGTCTGTGCCAGCCCCATCATTGCCCATGTAATGACATTCACCAGCTCACGACTGAGCAACATCCTCTTCTTCGTAGCCATCGCACTTGCCATCGCACTCACCGTTATCAGCTTCTGACCTCTAACCCCAAGAAAAATGGACTGCTTCATTGAACTTCTCACCAGCTATGGCTATTGGGGCATGCTGCTGGCAGCTTTCATGGCTGGCAGTTTCTTCCCCTTTAGCAGCGAGGCCGTGATGGTAGGTTTGATGGCTGCTGGCCTCGACCCGTGGGTGCTGATGATCTACGGCACCGTAGGCAACGTAATGGGCTCGGTGGTAAACTACTGCATAGGCCGACTGGGAAAGGAAGAGTGGTTCGAGAAATATCTGCATGTGAAGCCTGAAAGTATGGACAAGGCACGACGTTTCATGCGAGGACACGGCGCCTGGATGGGCTTCTTTGCCTTCATCCCCCTGCTGGGCAGCGCCATCACCATCCTGTTAGGTTTGATGCGCGCCAACCCCGTCATCACCTTCATAGCCATCACCCTGGGCAAGATTTTCCGCTACGTAGTGCTCATCTACGTCGCCCAGCCATTTGTGTAAGAAAAGTTAAATTAAAGAGGGGCAGTCATCATTTCTCATTGCTCATTCCTCATTTCTCATTTTTAATTACTACCTTTGCACGCAAATTCGTAAAAAGTAAAAGAAAAAATAGTAAGAAAGATGAAACAATTCCGTCTCGTGGACAATGTAATAGGGTGGCTGACGTTCTTCATCGCCGCTTTTGTATATTGCTCCACCATTGAGCCGACAGCCTCGTTTTGGGACTGTCCGGAGTTTATCACCACCGGCTATAAGCTGGAAGTCGGTCATCCGCCTGGAGCACCCTTCTTCATGCTCACAGCCAACCTGTTCTCGCAGTTCACCAGCGATCCCGCTCAGGTGGCCCGTATGGTGAACACCATGAGCGCCCTGCTCTCAGCAGCGTGTATCCTGTTCCTGTTCTGGAGCATCACGCACTTGGTACGGCGCCTGTTAGTGAACAAGTGGGAAGAGATTAACCTTTCCAAGCTCATTGCCATCGAGGCCTCGGGCTTGGTAGGCGCACTGATTTACACCTTCAGCGACACATTCTGGTTCTCAGCCGTAGAGGGCGAGGTATATGCTTACTCATCGGCCTTCACAGCCGTGGTATTCTGGCTTATCCTGAAGTGGGAGGAGCATGCTGACGAGCCTCACAGTGACCGTTGGCTGGTACTCATCATGTATATGACGGGCCTCTCGATAGGCGTGCACTTACTGAACCTGCTGTGCCTGCCGGCTATCGTGCTGGTGTGGTACTTCAAGCGTTTCCCCAATGCAAATGCCAAGGGCTCGATTATGGCCCTGCTCATCTCGTTCATCATCCTGGCAGCCGTACTCTATGGTGTAGTGCCTGGCATCATCACCGTAGGCGGATGGTTCGAATTGTTCTTCGTGAACACACTGGGCATGCCGTTCAACACGGGCCTCTATGTCTATCTGCTGTTGCTCGTGACTGCCGTCATCTGGGCTATCTACGAGACACAGCATGCCACTGAGAAAAACTGGAAACGCCAGAACATTGCCTTCCTTTGTGGGTTCGGATTGTTGGGAATTCCATTCTATGGCTATGGCTGGAGTGCCTTCTTCATCGGCGTTATCGTGCTCTGCGTAGTAGGCTGGGCACTGTTCCGTCGTTCCGGGAAGATGCCCCTCATCTCTGCCCGTCTGAAGAACACCACTTTGCTGTGCATGCTCATGCTGATGATTGGCTACTCGACGTATGCCGTCATTGTGGTTCGAAGCGATGCCAATCCCCCGATGGACCAGAACTCACCTGAGGACATCTTCACGCTGGGCACCTATCTGAGCCGCGACCAGTATGGCTACCGTCCCTTGCTGTGGGGACAGGGCTTCGATTCTGAGCTGGCAGAAGACGAGGAAACAGGCGACTATGCTTTCTCGAGCGATGGTCCTACCTATCACCGTGCTGAGAAGCGCAGTGCCGACGAGCCTGACAGCTACTATGTAGTGAAGAGTGCCAACGGGCGCGACGTGAAAGGAAAATACATCTACGCCCAGAACATGTTATTCCCACGCATGTACAGCAGCGCACATGCCAGCTTCTACAAGACGTGGAACGGTGGTATCACAGGCCGTCAGGTTGAGGCAAAATATCCCAACCGCTACCCCTACAGGAAAGAGGTCACCATGCCCACCATGTGGGATAACCTGAGCTTCTTCCTCAGTTACCAGTGCGGCTACATGTACTGGCGCTACTTCCTGTGGAACTTTGCAGGACGCCAGAACGACATTCAGGGCCTCTATGGTGAGCACGACCACGGTAATGCGCTGACTGGCTTCTCGTTCATCGACAATGCTATTCTGGGCGACCAGTCAAAACTGCCCGACGATCTGAAGAACAACAAGGGCCACAACGTGTTCTACTGCATGCCGCTCATCCTGGGTCTCATCGGCCTGTTCTGGCAGTTGATGGCCCGTGGACGAAAGGGCATACAGCAGTTCTGGGTGGTGTTCTTCCTATTCTTTATGACAGGTCTGGCCATCGTGGTCTATCTGAACCAGACGCCCTTGCAGCCTCGTGAGCGCGACTATGCCTATGCTGGCTCGTTCTATGCCTACGCCATCTGGTGCGGCATCGGCGTTGCAGCCATTATCGAGATGATCAGGAAGAAGATAAAAGTGAAGAGCGAGAAATTCGCTACCTCACTGGCTGTCGTTGTATCATTGCTCTGCCTCATCGTGCCTATTCAGATGGCTTCACAGACATGGGACGACCATGATCGTTCTGGACGCTATACCTGTCGCGACTTCGGACAGAACTACCTGATGACGCTACAGGACAAGGGCAACCCTATCATCTACACCAATGGTGACAACGATACCTTCCCCCTGTGGTATAACCAAGATACGGAAGGTGTACGCACTGATGCCCGTGTGTGCAATCTGAGCTATCTGCAGACCGACTGGTATATTGATCAGATGGTGCGCCCCGCCTACGACTCGCCGTCGCTGCCCATTTCGTGGAAAAAGATTCAGTATCAGGACGGCACCAACGATTTCGTCATTATCGATCCCTATGTGAAGTATGCCATCCAGATTATTCAGGAGGCATCGCCCGAGGAAGCCAAGAAGATCTTCGGCGAAGACCCCTTCGAGCTGAAGAACATCCTGAAATACTGGGTGCGTGATGAACGTACGAAGGAGCAGAAAGACATGCAGCGCGACTACCTGAACTGGGCGTTCACGGCATTGAACATCCCTGAGGGCTACCACATGAAGGAATCGCTGAACTTCATACCCACTGACACAGTCTATCTGAATATCGACAAGGAAGCCGTGCTTCGCAGTGGCATGCTCATACAAGGCGACAGCCTGATGACTCATGAAGACAGTCTGAACAGCATTCCCGACCGTATGGCCATCTCGCTGGCTGACGTAGGCGCACTTGACAAGAGCAAGCTCATGATGCTCGAGATGCTGGCCAATGCCAACTGGGAGCGTCCGCTCTATGTGGCTATGACCGTAGGCAGTGACAACTACTTCAACCTGGGCAACCACTTTGTACAGGAGGGACTGGCCTACCGCATCACGCCCTTCACCACCAACATCGACGGCCGCTCTGTGCCTGGCATGACAAGCTTCGATACGGAGAAGACCTATGATAATGTGATGAATCGCTTCAAGTTCGGAGGTGTCAGCGCGGAAGGTGTCTATCTCGACGAGACTGTCATGCGCATGTGCCTCACGCACCGCATGCTGCTGGTTGATCTGGCATCACACCTCATGGATGAGGGCAAGGATGAGAAAGCTCTGAAAGTGCTGGAGCGTCTTGACAAGGAGTTGCCTGAGTATAATGTTCCCTACGACATGGATAGCCGCGAGGTGGAAGGTCGCCGTCTGGGCTATCAGGACGGCAAGAGCGCCATCTACAGCAGTGGCTCGTCGTACAGGGAGGCATTGCTATATGTCGAGCTCGGCCAGGAAGACAAGGCACGTCCCATCCTCGACAAGCTGTGGAAGCGCGCCAACCAGTATCTGGACTACTATCTCTCGATGTCAGGCTTCGACCAGATTTCCTGCCTGAAGCAGTTCAGCGTCATGACTAATATCATCCGCGCCTACTACAGCTTCGACGAGAACAAGGCACGTACACTCAGCGACCAGGTACAGAGGCGCTGCGAGGAATTCGTACGTAAAGGCGGTGACCTCGATCGTGCCCACTGGCAGATATAGAGTTAAGAATTAAGAATTAAGAGGTATCGGCTTTCTTGCGTCCCTTCGGTAGCAAGCGACCAGAGGTCGAGCGGCCGAGTAAGAATTAAGAAGTAAAAGAAGTAATTCCAAATTCCTACATCTTACGCGCAGCGAAGCGAGCATACATCTAAATTCTAAATTCAAAAGAGATATGATTATCGAGCAACCAGCCATCTACCTCCGCTGGCTCTACCCGAAAGCCCTATGGAGAATGGACCGTCGCGAACGAGCAGTATATCTGACGTTCGACGACGGTCCCATACCTGAATCCACCCCCTTCATCCTCGAAACCCTGCGACGCTACGACATCAAGGCCACCTTCTTCATGGTAGGCGACAACGTGCGCAAACATCCAGAGCTTTTTGAGCAAATCAAGGCCGACGGCCACTTAGTGGGCAACCACACCCACAACCATATCGGCGGTTTCCGTCACAGCATCAAGGAATACATGTATAATGTGGAGAAAGCCAACGCCTACATCCATAGCCACTTCATGCGTCCCCCTCACGGCTGGATGCGCCTTTCGCAATATGCCTGGCTGTCGCGTAGGTTCAAGGTAGTGATGTGGGACGTTGTCACACGCGACTACTCCAAATGGATGACTGCCGACGACATTGTCAACAACGTAAAGCGCTACGTACGCAATGGCTCCATCATCACCTTCCACGACTCACTGAAAGCCATCGACAAGCTGCGCACTGCCCTTCCCCAGAGCATCGAGTGGATGCTGGAGCAGGGCTACGCCTTCCGTGTTTTCAGCTAATTACCCTTCCCCCTATTACACAGATACATACCTGTCAGAATGAGGAGCGTGCCCATAAGGAAATAAAGCGTGATGCGCTCTGACAGGATGACCCATGCAAAGAGCACCGTGGTCACAGGATTGAAATAGACATAGTTCGTGGCCGCCACGGCTCCGAGCTTCTTCATCACCCAGTTCCAAGCCAGGAAACACAGCATCGAGGCCACACAGCCCAGGAAGAGCAGGTTGGCCAAGATGTCAGGGCGCAGTATGACTTCCAACGGGAAGTCTGCTGGTCTGAGCAGGAAATAGGGAATCATAGACAACAGTCCGTAGAAGAAGACTTTCCGCGTGATGAAAACCGTATCATAACGCTGGTTGGCAGGTATCATCAGCAACGAATAGAGAGCCCAGCAGAGGCAAGCACAGAAAGCCAGCGTGTCGCCCAGTGGCGACAGATGAAGCACAAAATGTCCGTTGAGCACTACCACGACCACTCCCAATGCCGCCATCAGGGTGCCCACGATCTGAATGCCATGCAGCCGTTCGGAACGGTAGAACAACGCTATCAGCGGCGCAGCAACCAGCGGACAGAGACAGACAATGAGCGAGGTGTTGGTAGTTGTGGTATAGTTCATCGCATTGTTCTCCGTCAGGAAATACATCGAGCCGCCAGTCACGCCCAGCCCCATCATCAGCAGTTCGTCTTTCAGCGACGTGGCAAAAAGACGGAACGACCTCCTGGTCAGCGAGAACACCAGCAACAGCACGTAGGCCACGATGAAGCGCAGCACGAAAATCTGGGCTGCCGTCAGCCCTCCCAACAGCAACAGCTTGGTGAAGACGAACGTTGAGCCCCACACGGCCACCACCAGGAATGCTACTAAATGATATATCAGCCTGTTCATACCCTAAACGGAAAACGACGCCCATAGGTGAGTACTCGCCACACCCATTCCAATGGTCCGAAGCGGAACTCCCTGAACCACCACTGGCAGAAGATAATCTGCACCACGAAAACGGCTAAGGCCGTCAGCTCTATATAAACCAGCCCCACAGAACAGCCCAGTCCCAGCCCAAGACCATAGAAAAGCAGCACGCCGATAAGCGACTGCGAGATGTAGTTGGAAAGCGCCATCCGCCCTGGAGCCGCCAACCAAGCGAACAGCCTGTTCTTTGGAGTGCGCAGGAAAAGCAGGCAGAAGATGGCAATATAGCCCAAAGCCAAAGGAACAACACTCACGGCATAAAGCAACGAATGGACAGTAAGCCCCCAGGGATGGTCCTGCGTGGCACTCCAGGCATAGAGCAACGACGTGGGGATTCCTACGCCTAACGAGACGAGGCAGAGTCTATGCAGCTGGCAACTCTCAAAGCGCACATACAATCGATGCTTGCCTATCAGATAGCCGATAATGAATAAACCCACCACCTTGGGCAGACGATGGCCTCCCACAAACTCCCACATCCGTTCGCATGCCCCCTGGAGCAAGAACGCAAACATCTGTCCATAGCTGTTGGCATCGCGTAGCCACGTTGCGAAGTTCTCCTCCGTAATTCCCTGTCTCGAAGCCTCTGCCCACCACGCCTGATAGAAAGGACGGGCAAAATCGATCCCTGCGAACTCCGTCAAAGCATCCAGTCCCACAGGAAGCACTATCAACGCCACGGCCACCACGAGCAGCACCTTGTCTTTCAGCTTGATAAACAACGGCAACAGCAATCCTCCAATAGCATAGAGCAACAGGATGTCGCCACTCCAGATGAACATCAAATGACAGAAGCCAATGGCAACGAGTATCAGCATGCGACGAAGGAACAACGATACGGAATGGCGACTCAGAATCAGAGAGAAGCCCACGCCGAACAGCAAGGAGAAGATGGTGTAGAACTTTCCATCAATCAACATATACTGCAAATAGCGCACCACCCCATCGACCTCTGCCGTAGGCATAGCCTGCTGTTCGTCAGCAGAGAGGAAAGTCCACAATGCAAACTCAGGATAGTTGGCCAGTACGATGCCCAGCAATGCCAGTCCTCGCAATGCATCCAGTATCACATGCCGCTCCTTTGCGGTAGTTGGCCCTTGTTGTTTCACGTCCTTGTCAGGTTCTTGTGTCGCTGTTCTAACAATCGTTTTCATAATGACGGCACAAAAGTAGCAATTATTCTCAAAATAGCAAAGGAAAACACATAAAAGTTTCCTCGTATGAAATAAAACCACTATCTTTGCACCCATGATGAAAATCATACATGTAGATATGGACCAGTTCTACGCTGCAGTAGAACAGCGCGACCAGCCAGAGCTGAGAGGAAAGCCAGTAGCCGTGGGACATGATGCCGAGCGGGGCGTCGTCTCTACAGCGAGCTACGAGGCCCGCAAGTTCGGTGTCCATTCTGCACAGTCCATTCAGGTGGCTAAGCGGCTATGTCCACAACTCATCATCGTTGAGCCCCACTTCCAGAAATACAAAGAAGTGTCAGCCCAGATACGCTCCATCTTCCAGGACTATACCGACCTGATTGAACCCCTCTCACTCGACGAGGCCTTCCTCGACGTGACAGAGAACCGTAAAGGCATAGAGCTGGCCGTTGATGTTGCCAAAGAAATCAAGCAACGCATCAAGGACACCACAGGCCTGACTGCCTCAGCAGGAGTGAGCTATTGTAAGTTCCTGGCGAAGATTGCCTCTGACTGGCACAAGCCTGACGGACTGACGGTGATACACCCAGACAAGGCTCTCGACTTCATTGCCCAGCTAAACGTGCAGAGAATATGGGGCGTAGGGCAAAAGACGGCAGAGAAGATGCATCGCATGGGTATCTTCACAGGAGCCGACCTTCGTCGTTGCTCGCTTCCACACCTCAAACAAGAGTTTGGCAAGATGGGGCAGGTATTCTATGACTTTGCACGAGGCATCGACAACAGGCCAGTCGTCTCAGAATGGGAACGCAAGTCAGTCAGCTGTGAGCAGACCTTCGAGGCCGACATCAGTAAGTCCTCAGCCGTCACCATCCACTTGTATCATACGGTGCTCGAGTTAGTACGCCGCATAGAAAAGAACCAGTTTGAAGGGCACACGCTGACGCTGAAGGTCAAGTTCCACGACTTCCAGCAGATTACCCGTAGCATCACCGTCGATCATGTTCTCCTCACCAAGGATGACATTCTGCCACTGGCCAAACAGCTGATGCGCGAAGTAGAGTTTCATTCCCATCCCATCCGCCTGTTAGGTCTTGGTGTTTCCAATCAGAAAGGCGAAACGCCCCAGGAAAGCCCTCGCTGGATAGAGCTGGAACTGGAGTTCGAGGACTGGCCGGAATGACATCATCTCATCTTCCCAATCACGATTTCATCAGCAGGCAACCATCTCACGCTGTCCAGTTCATCCATACCCAGCCACTTTGCAGCCTCATGCTCGTTCAGGTGTAGCGCCTCCGTCAATAGCGAGCAGAAATAGCAATGCATCGTCAGTCTAAATTTAGGATAGTCATATTCAATAGTACAGAGGAACTCATCCACGCTGATCTCCGTTGACAGCTCCTCACGAATCTCCCTTACGAGCGCCTCCTCAGGCATCTCTCCATCCTCTACCTTTCCACCAGGAAACTCCCACCAGTCCTTCCATTCGCCATATCCCCGTTGAGTGGCGAAGATGCGACCATCCTTTCGTATGATTGCTGCAACAACTTCTATCTGTTTCATCACGCTTCTTCCTCTGCTGCCCTTAGATAGTTCCTGTCTTCCTCTTCCTGCCTCTGATATGGTTTCCCTATGACAGCATGATCCTCCAACCATATCCTGTTCAGCGTGAAGGCCAGCGACTTCAGCGTTTCCTCCCGTTTCGACGGCTTCAGCTCGCACTCCCACACCGTGATGCAATGCCAGCCCATTTCTGCCAGCCTGCGCTGTTCCTCCTTGTCACGCTCCTGATTACGACGAATCTTCGCCACCCAGAACTCACGGTTCGTCTTCGGAATCTTGCAACACTCCGAATTTGTCAAGTCTGGCTCCCCTCCTTTTGGAGGGGTTAGGGGGAGGCTTCTATGTCCATGCCAGAAGCAACCATTGACGAAGATGCACGTCCTGTATTTTCTCAGCACCAAGTCAGGATGCCCAGGCAGTCTCGGAGAGTTCAACCTATAGCGGAATCCCCTACTCCACAACCCACGTCGCACAATCATCTCCGGCTTCGTGTCCTTGCTACGAATCGCCGCCATGTTCTTGCTGCGCTGCTGTGGAGTGATGTAATCCATAGGTATGCTATATGTTCTCAAAAAAGTTTATCGTAGCCAAGATGTTTGGCTCAACTTGTTTCTTGATACTTTCGCCGTCAGTCAATACCTTACATGCATCATTTGCAAATTTAGTAGCACAGAAACATGCTACCATTAAAAACGGTCTTACCATATCGGCAAAATGTTCTTTGCCTGTCAATTGCCCAAATTGTAGTATGCTCAAAAATGAGGGATGACTTTGGTACGACAAAAATGAATAAGTTCCATCCATATATTCATGTTCGAATGTGCTTCGAGCATTTGTAAAGTCGATAGGTTCAAAACCAATTATTCTGTTTCCTGACTTAACAAAACGATATCCTTTTATATTACTACTATCCCTTTTTATGATTTTCTCTATTTTGTTTCTTGCAGATTCCGCGATATCCATCCTGCTCATAATCTCTTTTGTTGCATTCCTAAGTGATTCTATTGTATTGATATTTTGAGCAACATCTTCTTCCATACTATCTGGAACAGGTACTTTATGCCTGTTGTTGTATCCTTCTATTTTCCAAATATTGATAAGAACTTGTCTTTCATCTTCGTTGTCTGTAGAAATAAAGATATTGTGATATATGAACGCAGACTCATAAATTCCTCTCGTAATAGAAGCCATGTTCGACTGATCAAGATACATTGTTTGCTTTTGACCATTTGGGACTAACGGTAGGCCCTTCATGGCCTCTTGCAAACTTCTTATCTTAAACAGCACCATTTGCATCATGCATTGAGTGATGGCATCTATGTCATTCCATTTTGTCTTATGAGTATCCCACCATTTTAGTAAGACACCCTGTATTGATGCTCTTATGCTTTCAAGCCCTTTTACGAAGTCGAAAGTTATTGTGAAAAAGCCATCCATATGCTTAAAACATAATGTAATGCTTAGGCATTCTCTCTTGTCGTTCCTTCACCATTCCAATGAAGGTTGACAAATCGCAAATATCGCTTCTGTATTCCTTTGGGAAACTTGTTAAGTACTTATGAGGAACCACAAGGTGAAGTCGATAGTCTTGCATTTCTTTCAACTGGTTAGACGATATTCCTTGCTGAAGAGTGAACAGGTATTTGTCATCTACCCTGTCTGCCTCATTCAACACCTGACGCCATCTGTCTTTGCATGTAGTTTTGGCTCCCAGCACCGTCAGCAATTCCCCTGGGAAAGTTAGGTTATGGTAGCATTGGCCATTGGGGAACACAAAATCTGGTTTCTTCTTATCCTCAGTTATTACCTGCTCTTCAAATATAAGTTCATTACAAATGAAGATGTCGGCAAGATGGTGTTCCAATGACTTTCCTGCTCTCGACTTTCTACGGTTAAGAACTTCATTGGCCATTGCAACAAAGGTGTCAATGTTGGGAAAAGGCTTTGTTGTGATGTCTGAATACACTTTCTCTTCCATGTATTTGAAAAGAGTATACTCAGTGTCTAACCATCCAAGAAGCACATCATCAGGGGCCGATACGATATTATGTGTAACAATTCCATTGGCCTCGTTGAAACAAATTCTTGCGCCATTTGCCATAATGCGAGTATCAGGGAAATCTGCATATCGAGCAATGAAATCATTTACCAATGTCAGCAACCTTTGCTCTGGCTTTTCTTCTTGATGAACGTCTATAATCTGGTTAGTCTTATCGTATGACAAATTAAAGAATGAGAAGAAATCGTCAATATCATCATCTGTCTGCAATACGAACGCTTCGTAATAATCCTTATCGAAGCGAGCCAACACTAATAAATCGCCTACGTTCTCATCATTCAAAAATGGGAAACCTCTGCCAAATCTTGTGATACGATACTCGTTTCTTGTTCCCACACCATAATATTTGAAGTGACTATCTGTATCGAAATCATTCTGCCAATGAACACGAATGGGTATGTCAATATTGTTTCCTCTAATAGGTTCTTCATCCAGAAACATTGACCATGCTTCTTTTGAAACATGGTAGCCACATTGGTGACCTCCCGTTGCGCCTGTGTCGTTTGCTGTGATAAACTTGCACAATGCCGCTCTCGATTGCTGAACCTTGCTGGTTGCTAAATTTAGGATTTCACTCATGACAATTATGCTATATGAAGGGTTTTTACTATTTGTTCTGAAACAGCCGTAATCAACGGCACAATTACTGAGTTACCACATTGTCTGTATGCCTGAACATCTGATACGCGATCTATTCTGTATGCATCAGGATATCCCATCAAACGTGCACATTCGCGTGGCGAAAGACGGCGAGGATTCTTACCTTCGCCTTGAGGAATCAATATCTCTGAACCATCCTTATAATAACGAGCACTAAGAGTCCTCGCAATACCATTGAGGTCAACAAGACCAAAGCCAAAACCATTACCTTTTGCACGATGTTTCTCGGCATAGTTTTGTAGGTAAGCCCATAATTTATCGCTTAGCGTGTACTTAGGATCAATATTAGGGTCTAGGATTTCCTTGATACTGCGTGTTGCCTCATGTTGTTCAGGGAACCTAAGTTCAAGATAGAAGTGCAATTTTCAGGTAGAGGCGAAGCCAAGACTAATACCTGAAAAACACCGAGGGGTTTGGGGGCGAGCAGCCCCCAAG
>CAJOFE010000015.1 GCA_905233825.1 uncultured Prevotella sp.
GTAGTCAATTCAAATCGTCACCGTCAATTTTCTGCTCTAAAACTCTATATTTAAGTAATTTACAAACATCTCTGCTATTATTTAGTGGACACTAGTGATACCTTACAATTATGAAGAAGAAATGGATAGCCTTTTTGTTGGTGTGTGCCCCGTTGTGCATACATGCTCAGGAGCTCACAATATCGTCACTCTTCAAGGAGATGCCCGACTCGCTGATGCCTTATCTCTCCAAGAATAACCGGTTGGATATGGTGGACTTTATGGAGGCCAACATGAAGGCAGAGGTTACGAACCTGTTAGAGGGAAAGAGCTGTATGACGGCTTTGACTTCAGACAGCCTTTCCATACGCATGAACGATGTGCTGCAGGTTGAAATACGACTGTTTCCCTCTGATGAAGTTGCAGACAGCAGTAAGCAGATGATTCGCGTGAGACGTATCTATACCATCAATAAAAACCAGACAGCGTCGATAGTCGATGTCTATGACTCTGCCTGGCATTTATTACGTTCTTATGTAGAGCAGTCGGCACTTCTCAAACGCGAAGAAAGCCTGTTTCCTGCCGATTATCGTTGACGTGGCTGTTGCTGCTGTGGCTGCTGTGGCCAGCGTGGGAATCCGTTGCCTCTTTGCATCATTGGATTCATGGGGTTCATTGGATTCATGGGGTTCATTCCACCACTGTTTCCTCGGCCCCAGCTTCTCATGATGTTGCGATGGTAGCCTTGCTCGGCCTTCAAGATGTCATATACCTTTGATGCCGACAGCTGTTTCAGGAACTTTCCGTGGTATTCCTGTTGTATGCGCTTCAGCTCGAGGTCAATTTCATCACTTTCCTTGATGACTTTCAGACAACCCTGCTCGTCAGAGGGCTTATTGTTCTCCAACTCGCGCTGACGTATAAAGAGGGCGCGCTGCTTGTCCTGCATCTCCTTGTAGAGGGGGAAGAACTTTTCAGCTTCCTGAGTCGTCAGATTGGCTTCTTTCGTGATGTATTCCTGTAACTGCTGCTCAAACCGTTCAGGCGAGAAGCGTTGCTGCTGTTGTTGCTGGCGCTGCTGTTGTGGGCGTTGCTGCCTGTTGCCTTGCGCGCTGATGCTCAGTGTGAGTACGGCAAGCATGATTAGTGTCAGTAGTTTTTTCATCGTTGGCTTTGTTTTTTTACATCTCTGCTAACAGATAGGCATAGATATCCTGATTGTCAACCATTGCATAGTCAGCTTCTTCATCGATATAGCTATCGCTGTAGTAGCTTTCCACGTATTCCTGCTCGGCAGTGGCCATCTGCATCTGCTTCCTTACCTCGTCATTGTTGTTGTTGAAAGCAATGCCGGCAATGAATACGCCAATGCAGATACATGCAGCTGCATAGAACCAGGGGCGTAGCCTCTTGATAGTGGCCGTTTTGGCAACCTGCTTCTCGGGCAGCTTCTCCATAACTTGTGCCGTCAGCTGCTCAAAGTAGCCTTCGGGTACAGTGAACGGGTTCTTCTTACCCAGTTTGCTGTTGAGATAATCTTCTTCGTACATCATAGTTTTCTCTCCTTTTCTGCTAAATTGACGTATATATAATGTGAAGGTTTAATCGTGTCGGTGGAAAAATTCTGTAATTTTTTTCACTGCGATATGATATGAGGCTTTCAGGCCTCCTTCGGAGGTTCCAAGGATGCGGCTAATGTCGCTATATTTCATTTCATCGTAGTAGCGAAGCTGGAAGACGGTACGCTGTACTTCGGGTAGTGAGGCGATGGCTTCCTGCAGTTGTGCATCGGTCTCGTCGCCGTCGAAGTATTCGTCAGCCATCAGTCGGCTTGCCAGTCCTAAGTCGGCATCGTCGGTACTCAGTGTTACGCGGTTTTTCTGACGGCGTGTGAAGTCGAGTGCTTCGTTAATGGCTATTCGTGATACCCAGGTGATGAGCTTCGAGTCGCCCTTGAAGGAATCGAGCGAGCTCCATGCTTTCAACAGTGCATTCTGAACCACATCGTTGGAGTCTTCGTGTGTAATCACGATGCGGCGCACCTGCCAATAGAGCTGTTCGCTATACTGACGTACCATTAACTCAAACCCCTTGCGCTGTGTGGCAGGGTTCTTGAGCATGTCTTTGAGTTGCTGGTCGTCAATAATAGCGGTCATCAATGAATGTGATTAACGTAGGAAGGGCTTGATGGCTTTCAGGACAATCTTATCGTAGCTGTAGGGGTCGCCCCAGTTCTCGAGCTGTCCTGTCTTGGGATTGCGATAGCAAGTGTAGTAGTCGATGAGCACGGGCACTTTCGGATTGACTTCGGTATTGTTGACCAGTCGGATGGCTCCTCCGTGGGTGCGCTTGTACTGACGACCTTGTTCGGTCTTGGGTTGCAGATCCATGGAGAGACGCATCTTGTCGAGGAACCACGGGTCGGCATCGGGCAACACAAATTCAGCAATGTCGAAGGGACGTTGCAAGCGTACACATCCGTGGGAGATGGTGCGCACATCGCGGTTGAATGCCGATGGCGATGAGGTGTCGTGCAGATAGACGGAGAACTTGTTGGGGAAGCGGAAGATGATGCGTCCAAGCGAGTTTCCTGCTCCGCTGCGCTGACGGACTGCATAGCGACCACTGGCCAGGTCTGCACGTGTCAGGGAACCGGGATTCACACGCTGGCCGTTGCTTCCCACCACATAGTAGTTACGACGGGCGAAATAGGCTGAGTCGCCGGCATGTCCACTTACCTCTCCACGGATGATGCTTTGCGGGATTCCCCATTCGGGGTTCACCTCGATTTTCTGAATCTCGCTGGAGAGTAGGGGAGTCTTCGTGGCGGGCTTGCCACAGCAGATACGCATGTTGATGACGCTGTCGGGACTTATAGCCCATACCTGCTGTGCGGCCACATTGACGAAGATATGACGGGCTGAATCCTTGGCGTGCTTCTTGTCGCGCCAACGCAGACGCTCCATGTTGCAGAGCGTGCGGTTGCGGGCTTCATCGGTCGAGTCGAGTGTGAGCTGGCGTTTCAGCATGTGATAGGTGGTATCGGTGGGCTCGGTAGATGCCAGGAAATCGAGCATGGTCTGCGTGTCGGTGAGTTGCTTCATAGCATGTTCTACGAAGGCGCTGTCGGCCTGTTCAATCTCGATGTCGTAGTTGTGGCTTCCGAACAGTTTGCCAGGCGTAGTGAAGCCGAAACGCTGGCCGATGACGTAGCGCAGGTAGGCCTGCGTGAGGTTGTGTTCAAGCTGGGCCATTGTCAGTGCTGCGTTTTCGGCAGAGTCGGGCTGATGCATGATGGCCAATTGCTGGTCGATGTCGGCGAGGTTGAAGATGTCTTCGCTGAATCCCATCGCACTGATCTGGCTGTGCATCACGCTGTCGAGTGCGTCGCAGAGTGCTATCTGCTGGGGAGCACCCATCCATCGCCACTGGCCGCCTTCATTGTAGTAGCGGCGTTCCATACGGTCGGCATAGAGCGTGTCGTGGGAATCGGCGATGAGCATGTCCAGATGCTGCTGTGCATCTAACGAATGGGCACGATAGAACTGCTCCAGTTTCTGGGCAGCCTCGTCTATCTCGGCTTCTTTACTTTGCTTGCAGGCCGAGATGTTTAAAGCAAGAAAAATGCAAGCGAGAACAATTAGCGCACGGTGACCTTGCGTACCACCTTGCCAACTTTCAGAATGTAACACCCTTTCGGTAAATTAAGTTCTATACGCTGGGCGGGGCCCTCAATCTTATAATTTGCTACGGCACGGCCTGTTAGTGAAACGATTTCTAACGTCATGCCGGTGGCATTCTGCACGTTTACCGTGTTGCCTTCGACGTTGATGGATGGTGTCACCTCGTCAATCTGCTCTGCTACACCCATCTCCATCACCATGTTTGCGGCTTTCATGGGAGTGGCTGTTGCCAGCAGGGCAACGCATGCTAATATAAGTAGATTTCTTTTCTTCATGAAGTGTCGTTTTGTAATTACCCCGCAAAAATAGTGAAAATTTTCCGTACGACCAAATTTTTTGTTCAAAAAGTTGCATTTAAACGTCGAAAATGTCCATTTCGTTGGTCAGATAGCTGTTTTGGAACACTTCTTTGGCTTCATTCAGCAGTATGCTCTCATCGGCGTAGCGGGCGCTGTAATGTCCTAAGAGCAGCTTGCCTACGTGGGCGTCGCGGGCCACGGTGGCTGCTTGTCGGGCTGTGGAATGGAAGTATTTCTCGGCTCCTGTTACCTTGTCGTCGGCGTAGGTGCTTTCGTGGTAGAGGGTGTTCACGTTCTTCACCATCTCGTGCAGACTGGGCATGTAGCGGGTGTCGGAGCAGTAGGCATAGCTTCGGGGAGCATCGGCTGGCGTTACCAGTTGCTCGCTCTTGACAACGGTGCCGTCGGGTAAGGTATAGTCTTGTCCGGCCTTGATATTGTTGATTTGTGAGATGGGAATGCCGTACATGTCAATCATATCGCGACGGATGTGCGGCAATCCGGGCTTCTCGCGGAACAGATAGCCTGCGCAGGGCATGCGGTGGTCGAGCGGGATGGTTTCGACGGTGAGCGAATGGTCTTCGAAAATGACCTGCTGCACCCGTGTATCGACAGGATGGAACACCACTTCGTAGCCGATGTCGTAGTTGAAGAACATGTCGAGCTGTGTCTTCAGCATGGACTCGAATTCGCCTGGGGCATAGATGTTCAGCGCCGCATGCCGGCCAAGCAGTCCGAAGGTGCTGATCATGCCGATGAGTCCGAAGCAATGGTCGCCGTGCAGGTGGGTGATGAAGACGTTTCCCAGCTTCTCGAACGACAGCGATGAGCGCCGCAATTGCAGCTGTGCACCCTCGCCGCAGTCAATCATGTAGAGCTTGCCTCTGCACTCCACGACCTGCATCGACGAGAAGTGATGCGTGGTAGGGAGCGCACTGCCACAGCCCAGGATGTGTACGCGAAACGGTTCCATTCCCTTTTAGAAGAGGTTGTAGTCTTCCTCGTAGTCGTAGTCCAGCTCAATGCCCAGATCTACCTGAGGCTCAGGCTTATAACGACCATACTCGAACGTTTCATCATCATCGGGGTTGGTGTTCTTCAGGTAGAGCGAGTCGCTGGTCATGCGTGTGATCTCGTAGTTCTGCGTGTAGTAGATGTCGGTGCCGTCGTCGCGTGTCTCTACCAGTTGCAGGTTACCGTTCAAGATGCGCCATGACTTGTAGATGATGTCGCCCTGCTGACCGAAGCTCTCAGCTTCGCCGCCGTCTTTCAGGATGACTCCCGCGGGTGTGCTGCCGTCGTAGGGGCTCGGCATCACCCATTCGCCGAGCAGACTTGACTTGTTGATGGTCAAGAGCGCCTGTGCATGGTCTTCTGCGGGCAGCGCATAGATTTCGTCACCGCGGTTGTAGCCGCCCATCACACGTCCCTTGCGCCGCGCTTCTTCCACATTAATATAAATGGTGTCTTCGGTCGAGGTGACAAGCTGCAGTTCGGTCGGCGTAGAGCCGCTGCCGCAGAAGCCGTAGATGGTGGAGTCGCGCAATTCAGACAGGTCGGCAGGTTCCTCATAGCCTACTTTCAATGGTGCCCGCATGTTGCATGCTGTCATCATCATTGTCAGTGCCGTCATGGCGAATAGGATTTTTTTCATAGTCGTATGCTTTTTTGTCATTGAATTAGTTGTTAGTGAGTTTCTCGGCGTCTTTTTCCTCCTGCTTCGCCTCGTTCCAGAGGGCGTCCATTTCTTCGAGTGTCATCTCGGTGAGCGGCCTTCCAGCACGTATGCTGTGCTGCTCGATATAGTTGAAGCGGTGGATGAACTTAGTGTTCGTGCGTTCAAGTGCGTTGTCAGGGTTCAGCTTGTAGAGTCGTGCGGCGTTGATGACCGAGAAGAGGAAATCGCCCAGCTCGTCGGTGCTCTTCTCCTTGTCCTCGCGCTTCAGCTCAGCCTCCAGTTCAGTCAGTTCTTCGCGCACCTTGTCCCACACGTCCTCTTTCTTCTGCCAGTCGAAGCCCACGTTGCGCGCCTTGTCCTGAATGCGGTAGGCCTTGATGAGCGAGGGCAGGGCTGCCGGCACTCCGCTCAGCACCGTCTTGTTGCCGTCCTTCTCCTTCAGCTTGATCTGTTCCCAGTTCTGTAATACGAGGTCAGCCCCCTCCAACCTCCCCCCGACGGGGGAGGCTTCCTTTGCGAGTTCCGTTCTGATTTGTTCTATGACACTATCTGTGTTGTGTAGAATTTCCTCGTTCGAGAACCTTATTTCGCGAAAGCCCAAGTCGTTGAGTATCTGAGTGCGCAGGGCATCTGCTTCTTTCTGCTTGTCGGTATAGTGGTATCCTCCATCAACCTCTATCACCAGCTGTTTCTCCAAGCACACGAAATCTACAATGAAATCACCGATGATGTGTTGCCTGCGGAATTTCTGCCCCAGATTCTTTCCCCTGAGAGCAGTCCAAAGGGCTGACTCTGCTTCTGTAGCCCATTTCCTTAGTTCATGAGAGAACTCCTTTAATGTTGCATACGAAGCGGGATGGGCCAGACGGTAGCGGTCAATGACGAGTTGGGTGTTGGCGATTGCCTCCCCCGTCGGGGGGAGGTCGGAGGGGGCTAATGGCTTCGGCTCGTCTTTCCCTACCTGACTGGGATGGTAGATGTGGGGATGGCGGAAGATGAGCTTGTCGGCCTGCTGACGCAGCACGTCGTAGATGTCGTAGTCGCCCTGCTCGCTGGCTATCCGGGCGTAGAAGCAGAGGTGCATCATCACGTCGCCCAGCTCCTTCATCGTGTCGTGGCTGTCATTGCGAGCCAGGGCATCGCAGAGCTCGTAGGTCTCCTCGATGGTGTTCGGACGCAGACTCTCGTTGGTCTGCTTCTTGTCCCATGGGCATTTCTCGCGCAGCTGGTCGAGCACGTCCAGCAGCCGTCCGAAAGCCTTCATCTGTTCTTCGCGTGTGTGCATTGTTCTACGTGATATTTTTTTGCAAAGGTAATCATTTTTTTTCTATCAGCAAACTTTTTGCTTGTTTTTTCACTCAATAAGTGCCTGTGCTATTCCTCTCGATGAATCTTGCGCTAATGTTTCTCAGTAAGTCAAAGATCGCTGCCTGTGGGATGGTGGGCGCTCGAAGCAACAGAATTGGTCTTTGGCCTTGAAATGGCATTTTGGGGCCCTTGAAACGGCATCTCGGAGGCTTGGGGGCTTGATCTGTCTTTCGTTGCGTCTGCATTCTCTAATGCTGTTACAAAGGTATGACATTTCCGTTGCGGTTCACGAATTATTTCCAAGAATTTTTTTCGTTTTTTCAGCATGCGGTCACGAGTGTCATGGTCATGAGTGTCATTAAGCATTTTGGGAAACACGAAAATTATTCATAGTATATATATTTATATATAAATATATATACTATGGTATATAATACCCTTCTTCGGAAGTCCTTAATGACACTCTTGACCAATGACCTTCATGACCACTTTGACTTATTTTGCATTCCAATAACGGTGGAAGGGTATTATAAATATGTTCCAAAAGTTTTTCTATTTGTTTCTTGGGTTATGGAATAAATGCTGTAAGTAGTTGATAATCAATAATTATTGTGCAAGCCCCATTTCCTTGGCTTTCTGCACGAGCAACTGCATTAAGGGCTCGCGTTCGTTCTCCACGCGGTTGTCGAGCACGGCATCTTTGAGGAATTGTTTCAGCTGACCCACCTCTTTTGAGGGCTTCAGATTGAACATCTGCATGATTTCATTGCCGTCGATGACGGGTTGCAGCAGGCGTTTGTAGTCTTTTTCCTGCAAATCGGTCAGCTTTTCGCGCACCATGCGGAAGTTTTCGAGGAATATCTTCTTCTTCACTTCGTTCTTCGAGGTAATGTCGGCTTCGCAGAGCGTCATCAGGTCGTCGATGTCGTCGCCGGCATCGTTCAGCAGGCGGCGCACGGCTGAGTCGGTAACGATGTCGTCGGCAATGGCCTGGGGGCGCATGTGCAGTTCCACGAGTTTCTCCACGTAGTGCATCTCGGCTCCCATAGGCAGTTTCAGGCGACGGAACAGCGGTTCCACCATCTTCATACCTATATAATTGTGGTTGTGGAAAGTCCAGCCGATGGCGGGATCCCAGCGTTTCGTCTTCGTCTTGCCGATGTCGTGCAGTAAAGCAGCCCAGCGAAGCCATAAGCCCTTCTCCTGTGCTATGTTGTCCAATACTTCAAGGGTATGGTAGAAGTTGTTCTTGTGAGCCCGTCCGTTTTTCTGCTCCACGATGTCGAGGGCGGCCACTTCAGGCAAGATGAGCTGCAGGAGTCCTGAGCGCTGCAGATCTACGAAGCCGATGCTGGGCTTGGGCGACATCATGATTTTGTTCAGTTCCACCTCGATGCGCTCCATGCTGACAATCTTGATGCGGTCGGCCATGCGTTCGAGGGCCTCGAAGGTGGCGTCTTCGATGCGGAAATTCAGCTGGGTGGCGAAGCGTATGCAGCGCATCATGCGCAGGGGGTCGTCGCTGAAGGTCACCTCGGGGTCGAGTGGGGTGGCTATGATGCCGTCTTCCAGGTCGGCCAGTCCGTTGAAGGGATCTACCAGCTCTCCGAATCGTTTCTGGTTCAGGCAGATAGCCATCGCGTTGATGGTGAAGTCGCGCCGGTTCTGATCGTCCTCCAACGTGCCGTCTTCCACGATGGGCTTGCGCGAGTCGTGGCTGTAGCTCTCCTTGCGGGCGCCCACGAATTCCACTTCTTCATCGCCCATTTTCACCTGTGCCGTTCCGAAATTCTTGAACACGCTCAGATGTGCCTGTCTGCCCAACAGCTTCTTCAGACGCTTGGCCACCTCGATGCCGCTGCCCACAACCACCACGTCGATATCGTTGGAAGGGCGTTCAAGGAAGATGTCGCGCACGTAGCCGCCCACCACGTAGCACTCCACCTGCAGCTCATCGGCCACCTGACTGATCTGGTGGAAGATGGGCTGATGCAGTATTTCGGCCAATTCTGCGTCGCTAAATAGCTTCATGATGCTGTTTTTTTCGGAAATCGGGTGCAAAGTTACGATTTTTTTTGTAATTTTGCACGCAGTTATGCGACAAATATTTGTTTTTATGCTGTGCGTGGCCTCGATAGCGGCCTGTACCAGCAAGTTGAAAAAGGAGAATGAGGCCCTTGCCGAAGAGATTGAAGAGCGGCGCGAGGCCCTGAAGGAACATCAGCAGCAGAGTCTGGAGGAGGCTCAGCGCGACTTGGCCGTGACCGACAGCCTCTTGGATGCCGTCACCCGTGAGCACGACGAACTGCACCAGTGGGTGATGGAGCATGCTACGGAGCTGAACGACCAGTCGCCCGAGGTGCTGCGCGTGAACGAGCTGCATGCCCGTTGCGACTCCCTGAAAGAGCGCTTCGAAGTGCTGGCAGAGACCATCAAATATATCCGTAAGAAGCAAAAAGATTGATTTTTTGTTCGCTGTAAGAAAAAAAAGTTGTATCTTTGCACCCTGTTATGGATAGATTTGAAAAGACGAATGCCGAGTTTGAGGCCGCTGTGGCCGAGTGCCGCCAGTTGTTCAGCCAGAAGCTGCACGACTATCGTGCGTCGTGGCGCATTCTGAGGCCTCAGTCGCTCACCGACCAGCTGTTCATCAAAGCCAAGCGCATACGCCAGCTGGAGGTGACGGGCGAATCGCTGGTGGGCGAGGGCATCAGGCCTGAGTTCATCGGGCTGGTGAACTACGGCATTGTGGGTCTTATCCAGCTGGAGCGCGGCTTTGCCGATACCGTAGATGTAACCAACGAGGAGGCTCTGCAGCTCTATGACCGCTATGCGCAGGAGACTCTGGAGCTGATGAAACGCAAGAACCACGACTATGACGAGGCGTGGCGAGGAATGCGTGTCAGCTCATACACCGACCTCATCCTGACCAAGATAGAGCGCGTGAAGGAAATGGAAGACCTTGCGTCGAGAGGCGACGCCACGAAGGTGAGCGAAGGCATCGACGCCAACTATATGGATATTATCAACTATTCAGTCTTCGGACTGATAAAGCTCGCCTGATGTGACGAAGCTTCTGGTAAATATCTGCCGTCTGGTGGTGGCACTGACGTTCATCCTCTCGGGGTTCGTCAAAGCAGTAGATCCACTGGGCTCGCAATACAAACTCGAGGACTACCTCGATGCCATGCACATGGGAGGCTGGTTGCCCGACATCGTCGTGCTGGGGCTTTCCGTGGGACAGGCGGCCGTAGAGTTCTGCTTGGGCATCTTCCTGCTCTTCGCCATCAGGCGCAGGCTCACGTCGAGGCTGGTGCTCGCTATCATGCTGGTGATGACACCGCTGACGCTCTGGCTGGCTTTGTCCAACCCCATCAGTGACTGCGGATGCTTCGGCGACGCACTGGTGCTCACCAACTGGCAGACGTTCGCGAAGAATGTGGTGCTGCTGGCAATGGCGGCCGTCGTGGCGTGGAAACCGCTGGAGATGTTCCGCTTCGTGAGTAAGACCAATCAGTGGATTGTCATCAACTACTCGGCATTGTTCATACTGGGCATCAGCATCTGGAGCCTCTATGATCTGCCGCAATTCGATTTCCGCCCCTACCACGTGGGAGCCAGCATCAGAGAAGGCATGGAGATGCCTGAGGGCGCTGAACAGCCCCAGTTTGAAACGACTTTCATACTTGAGAAAGGCGGTGTGCAACGCGAGTTCACACTCGACGACTATCCCGACTCCACGTGGACGTTCATCGATGCACGCACGGTACAGTTGAGCGAAGGCTACGTGCCTCCTATCCATGATTTCTCGATCGTGCAACAGGAGGAGGGCGAGGATGGCATTGAGCAGTACGACCTGACGGACGAGGTGCTGGCCGACACCAGCTACACCTTCCTCCTCGTGTCGCCCTATCTGGAAAAAGCCGACGATTCGCGCTTCGACCTCATCAACGAGCTCTACGAGTACAGTCTGGATCACGGCTATCGCTTCTACTGCCTTACGGCAAGCAGTGAGAACGGACAGGAGCAATGGCGTAACATGACGGGAGCAGAATATCCCATCTGTCTCACCGACCCCACCACGCTGAAGACCGTCATTCGCAGCAATCCGGGCTTGGTGCTTTTGAAAGACGGGCGCGTCATCGGCAAATGGAGCCACAACAACCTGCCTGTCATCAGTCAGGAAGAAGTGGGATTGCCGCTGGAACAGTTGGAAATAGGACATCTGCTGGCTGACTCGGTGCCTGAGAAGATACTGAGAATACTGCTGTGGTTCGTGTTGCCGCTGGCACTGCTCACCATTGCCGACCGCCTGTGGACGTGGACGAGCTGGTTGCGCAGGAAGAAAAAGAATAAAACAACTTTAACAACATTAAATAAAGAAAACGAAATGAGAAAGAAAATTGTAGCAGGAAACTGGAAGATGAACATGAATCTCCAGGATGGTATCGCTCTGGCAAAAGAGCTCAACGAGACACTGAAGGCCGACAAGCCCAACTGCGGTGTGGTCATCTGCACACCGTTTATTCACCTGGCTTCTATCGCCCAGTTCCTCGATCAGGACATCATCGGTCTTGGTGCTGAGAACTGCGCCGACAAGGAGAAGGGTGCCTTCACCGGTGAGGTGAGCGCCGAGATGGTGAAGAGCACGGGTGCTCAGTATGTCATTCTGGGCCACTCAGAGCGTCGCGAATACTACAAGGAGACACCTGAGATTCTGAAGGAGAAGGTGCTGCTGGCTCAGAAGAACGACCTGAAGGTCATTTTCTGTATCGGCGAGAGTCTGGATGAGCGCGAGGCCGGTAAGCAGAACGAGGTCGTAAAGGCCGAGTTGGAAGGCAGTGTGTTCAACCTTTCGGAAGAGGACTTCCGCAAGATCGTCATCGCCTACGAGCCCATCTGGGCCATTGGTACCGGCAAGACCGCTACTGCTGAGCAGGCTGAGGAGATTCATGCCTATATCCGCAGCATTATTGCCGAGAAGTATGGCCAGGCTGTGGCTGACGACACCACCATCCTTTATGGCGGTTCGTGCAAGGCTTCGAATGCTCCCGAGCTGTTTGCCAAGCCCAATATCGACGGAGGCCTCATTGGCGGTGCCTCGCTGAAGGCGGCCGACTTCAAGGGCATCATCGATGCATGGAAGAAGTAAAAGATCAAAAAGTAAATAAGGTAAAAAAGTGAAAAGGGAAAATATTCAGCTTATGAAGATGAAACATATTCAAATGGTAAAGAGGGTATGTGCGATTTTGCCTTTTTGCCTTTTTACCTTTTTACCTTCATTGGCACAGACGTTTACCCAGCGCATTCAGCAGACACCAATAGGTGGAGCAAGGGTGGTCATTCATCAGGATGCCGCCATCGATGAGTTGGTGAACGGAAAGCCGGAGGCACCTGTGCAACAGCAACGTCGTGACACAGGGGGGCAGAACACCCGTCAGCAGAATCCACGCAATAATGGTAATACCGGCAATACAGGTAATACCGGTAATCTGGTGACGGACAACGACAATACGCAGCAGGCTACTGATTCGCTGGTGCAAGCTCCTCAGCGTACACGCAAGGTGATGGGCTATCGTATTCAGGCCTTCGTTGGCGGAAAGACACGTGCCGACCGCCAGAAAGCAGAACAGACGGCCAGCGCATTGAGAACACTGTTCCCCGCTCATAAGGTGTATGTTCACTTCTACTCGCCGCGATGGATTTGCCGTATGGGCAATTTCCGTACGTTGGCAGAAGCGAGGGAGGTACTCGACCAAGTCGTGCGTATGGGATATGATACGGCTACGTTGGTCAGGGGACAGGTCACCGTGCCCTATTAGGCCTTATCTTAATTAAAAGGATATGAATCCAGAGACAGAATACAGAGAAGGTTTAGACGAACTTGCCGCTCATTACAAGCAGATTCTCACCCTGCTAGGGGAAGATGCTGAGCGCGAAGGATTGCAGAAGACACCGATGCGTGTGGCAAAGGCCATGCAGGTGCTCACCCGTGGCTACGGGATGGACGCCCATAAGGTGCTCACCGATGCACTCTTCAGGGAAGACTATTCGCACATGGTCATCGTGAAAGACATCGACTTCTTCTCGCTTTGTGAGCATCACATGCTACCATTCTACGGGAAGGTGCACGTGGCCTACATCCCCAATGGATACATCACGGGCCTGTCGAAGATAGCGCGCGTGGTCGATATCTACAGCCACCGATTGCAGGTCCAGGAACGGATGACCATGCAGATTCGGCAGTGCATAGAAGAGACGTTGCACCCGCTCGGGGTGATGGTCGTCGTGGAGGCCCGCCACATGTGCATGCAGATGCGCGGGGTGGAGAAGCAGAACAGCATTACCACCACGAGCGAATTCAGCGGAGCCTTCAATCAGGCTAAGACCCGTCAGGAGTTCATGAACCTGATCTCTCATTAATGTCAAAAACTTAATTAAACGTTTAATAATCAATCTTTATCATGTATCAGACAGAAGGAGACAACAGTTCCTACCGTACAAAAGAATCAGGGTTCAAGCAGTTCCGTCGCAGTTGTTTGGGAAAAATCGTGATAGCTGCAGGCGTATTTGTCATATTGCTGATTATTGCTTGGCTGACCAATCCCTCAGAGAAGAAGATGCGGGCAGAGATGCTCGACAATATTCGTCAGAGCATCGAGTCGCGCGATAGCATAGAGGCCGACTGGATGGATGTCTTCGTGAGCAATATCGGAAACATATTCTCCAAGGCCGACGGTGAACCTAACCAGGCTCGCCTTGACCTCTTCAATAAGTTCAATATCCAGGAGTACTACGACAACACGTTCTTCTCCACCATGCATGTCTATAATTCGGTGAGGGCACAGGACGAGGTTTGCGGTATCGGAATCTTCGGGTTGGTCATTCCTCTTGCCAACTTCAATAAATTCTTACCTCGTGAAGGGCCCATGCGTACAGAGTACAACCAGCCGCTTATCGAGCCAAGTGGCAATGGTGATGAGTACTATGGCGAGACGAATGTCGATGTCTTCCACTATCAGGATGACGAAAACAACTGAACAGCCATCCTGATGGGGAGGAGATATAGGGCTGCTATTCTCAGATTATCTGATGAACAGCAGCTCTCTGTATTTCGGTAGTGTCCAAAGTCCGTCCTCCACGATCATCTCCAGCTTATCAACCTCCTGACGGATGGCCTCCATGTGGGGACATACGGTGTCGTGATAGGCAATGGCACGCTGATGGATGTCGTGGATGCGGTTGGCCACGCGGCGGGCTTCGGTTAGATCCTCAACCAGCTGTTCTATACGCTCTGTGCGTTCGGCAATCTCTTCAATCAGCTTCATGTTACGGGCACTGAGACGGTCGGCCTTCTCCTTAGGGAAGACGTCCTTCATGCCCTGCACATTCTTGATGAGCTGGCTCTGGTAGTGGGTAGAGACGGGTATAATGTGGTTCATGGCCAGATCGCCTAAGACGCGGGCCTCAATCTGCACCGTCTTTACATACATCTCCCATTTCACTTCGTTGCGCGCTTGCAGTTCCTTGCGATTCATTACCTTCGTGCTCTCGAACATCCTGATGCTACTGTCGTCGAGGTAGTGCTCGAAGATGACGGGGCATGACTTCTCGACGTCCAATCCTCGTCGTGCAGCCTCCTTTACCCATTCTTCCGAGTAGCCATTGCCGTCGAAGCGTACGGGCTTACAGGTCTTGATGTCATCCTTCAATACTTCGAGGATGGCAGGTATCTTGCTCTCGCCAGCCGCTATTTTGGCATCGACGCGTTCCTTGAAGCTGCTGAGGGCTTCAGCCATAGAGGCATTCAGGGCAATCATTGCCGAGGCGCAATTCACACTGGAGCCAGGTGCACGGAACTCGAAACGGTTTCCGGTAAAGGCAAAGGGACTAGTGCGGTTGCGGTCGGTATTATCCAAGATAAGATCGGGAATTTGCGGAATGTCAATCTCCATTCCCTGCTTCCCCTTCAGGGTGAAGAGCTCGTTCTTGTCGCTCTGTTCAATATGGTCGAGCAATTCCGTGAGCTGGGTACCGAGGAACGAGCTGATAATGGCTGGCGGAGCCTCGTTACCACCTAAGCGGTGGGCGTTGGTGGCACTCATGATCGAGGCTTTCAGCAGTCCATTGTGACGATATACTGCCATCAGCGTCTCGACGATGAACACCACGAAACGCAGGTTCTCTTCGGGCGTCTTGCCAGGGGCATGTAGGAGCACGCCCGTATTCGTCGAAAGGCTCCAGTTGTTGTGTTTGCCGCTTCCGTTGATTCCGTCGAATGGCTTTTCGTGTAACAGCACACGGAAACCGTGATTACGTGCTACTTTCTTCATGAGCGACATCAGCAGCATGTTGTGATCGACGGCGAGGTTGCACTCCTCAAAGATGGGCGCCAGCTCAAACTGGTTCGGTGCCACCTCGTTGTGGCGCGTCTTGCAGGGGATGGAGAGTTCGAGGGCCTGAATCTCCAAATCCTTCATGAAGGCTTGCACGCGGTCGGGGATAGTGCCGAAATAGTGGTCGTCCATCTGCTGGTTCTTTGCACTCTCGTGCCCCATCAGCGTGCGCCCTGTCATCAGCAGGTCAGGACGGGCAGAGTAGAGTCCTTCATCTACAAGAAAATATTCCTGTTCCCATCCCAGGTTCACCGTCACTTTTGTCACATCGTCGTAGAACAGCGAGCAAACGTCAGTCGCCGCCTTGCCTACGGCATGCAGGGCGCGTAGCAATGGGGCCTTGTAGTCGAGAGCTTCACCTGTGTAAGCAATGAATATAGTGGGGATACACAGTGTGTCGTCGATGATGAAGACGGGACTCGTAGGATCCCAGGCTGAATAGCCGCGAGCCTCGAACGTGTTGCGGATTCCGCCGTTGGGGAACGATGATGCGTCAGGTTCCTGTTGGACGAGCAGCTTGCCACTGAATGTCTCCATCATGCCGCCCTTGCCGTCGTGCTCTACGAAGGCGTCGTGCTTCTCGGCAGTACCCTCCGTCAGAGGTTGGAACCAGTGTGTATAGTGTGTGGCGCCCATTTCCTGGGCCCACTGCTTCATACCTGCAGCAACGGCGTCGGCAATGCTTCTGTCAAGGCGTGCACCGTTGTCCATCACGTCAATCATCTTTGCATAGACATCTTTCGGCAGATAGCGGTACATCTTCTCGCGGTTGAACACATTCTTACCGAAATACTCCGAGGGCCTTTCCTTTGGGGCCACGATTTCCAAAGGGCGCTTCTTGAACGCCTCCTCCACTACTTGGAATCTCAGGTTGCTTGCCATATATGTTTAGTCTATGAATCGTTTGGTTAATTGGTCGTATGCTTCTATTCTCCTGTCGCGAAGGAAGGGCCACCAGCGGCGTACCTGTTCAGAGCGCTGCATGTCCATATCGACGATGATGCTCTCTTCTTCATCCTCTGAGGCCTCGTAGATGATTTCGCCTTGTGGACCGCAGACGAAACTTGTGCCCCAGAAAGGCACTCCTTCTTCTTCTCCCACGCGGTTCACTGCAACTACGGGCAGGCCATTGGCTACAGCATGCCCACGCATCACAGTCTGCCAAGCACGGCGCTGACGCTGCTGCTCTTCGGGCGTGTCGTTAGGGTCGTAGCCGATAGCGGTAGGGTAGATGAGCAGTTCGGCACCTTGCAGGGCCATGAGGCGTGCAGCTTCGGGGTACCATTGATCCCAGCAGACGAGCACGCCGAGGCGTCCTACTGAGGTCTGAATGGGATGGAAGCCCAAGTCGCCAGGCGTGAAATAGAACTTCTCGTAGTAGCCGGGGTCATCGGGGATGTGCATCTTGCGATATTTGCCAGCTATTGAGCCGTCACGCTCGAAGACAACAGCAGTATTGTGATACAACCCAGTGGCACGGCGTTCGAAGAGCGAGGTAACCAGCACCACCTGAAGCTCTTTTGCTAGTCGGCCATAAATATCAGTCGAAGGGCCAGGAATGGGCTCGGCGAGGTTGAAGTTATTCACATCTTCCACCTGACAGAAGTAGAGCGAGTTGTGCAGTTCCTGAAGCACGATAAGCTCAGCACCGCGGCGAGCTAAATCGCGGATACCGTCGCAGAGGCGCTCAATGTTGTTCACCGTGTCGGTCGTGTTGTGTTGTTGTAAGAATCCAATTTTCATGTGCTCTTATTTTTTATGTTCTTATGCATGAAACACCCCTGTGGGAAACTGCATGGTGCAGCAATGCAGGCTTCCGTGTTGCTTGATGAGCGAACGGCAGTCTATTCCCACGATTTCCCTATCGGGGAAGGCATCGCCGATGATGCGCAGGGCTTCTTGGTCGAGGTCTGGCTGGCCATAGGTAGGACAAAGCACGGCCCCGTTGATGATGAGGAAGTTAGCATAGGTGGCAGGAAGCCGGTCATTCGTGTCATATATGGGACGGGGTAGGGGTAGGCGCATCAGCTGATAGGGCTTGCCGTCGAGGGTTCGGAAGGTGCGCAACTGTTCTTCCATCTGTCGCAATTCCTCGTACTGCTCGTCTTTGGGGTCGTCGCATCCTATATATAATAATGTGTCATCGGGAGCAATACGTACCAGCGTGTCGATATGACCATCGGTATCGTCGCCAGTCAGCTGGCCGTGATCTATCCACAGTACGCGCTCGGCACAGAGATAATCCTTTAGTCGTTCCTCAATCTGTTCCTTCGTCAACGGTTGGTTGCGATGAGATGCCAGCAGACAGCACGATGTGGTGAAGATAGTACCTCGGCCATCGCTCTCTATGCTTCCCCCTTCGAGCACGAAGTCCAGATGACTGGCATATTCGCCCTGCACGCTCCCCTCATCGTAGAGCCTTCGGTTGATGGCGTTGTCCAGTTCCGCAGGGAACTTCTCTCCCCAGCCGTTGAAGCAGAAGTCGAGCAAGCGAGGTGCGAGGTGCGAAGCAATCGGTACAAGGCATATGAACCCATGATCGCGAGCCCAAGTGTCGTTCGTAGGTGGCCCTACAATGAGCAACGGCTCGTGCTTGCGTATCTCGCGGGCCATCTCTTCATAGGTCGCCAGCACCTCGTCAAGCATCGGAGCCCAGTCAGTTCCAGCATGCGGCCACGTCAGTTGCACACCGCTTTGCGGTTCCCATTCGGCAGGCAATCGGTAGCGATTCTTTGTAATCATGGTGCAAAGGTACGAAAAATTCGATTAATGAGAACAAAAATCCCAAATAATTATCAATTATCAATTGTCAATTGTCAATTATTTTGTACCTTTGCACCGTCATGTTAGAACTGAACGATGTTTTGATACATGGAGAGCAGAGCACGCTCTCGATGATGGCCCGTGAGGGACAGCTGACCTGCCTTGTGGGAGGGAATGTGCGCTGGCTGCATGCTATACTGGGTTTTGAGCCTGTCATCTCGGGCTTTATCAGCATCGACGGTGAGCCGCTCACGCCTCGCTCTGCTGCTTCAATGCGCCGTCTGATGGCCTTTGTGCCCGATTCCTTAGATGCTGTCGGACAAATCAATGTCTATGATCCACCCGCCGTGCAGGATATCTTCGCCCTGAAAGCCAATCGCCAGCAAGCCATTTCCAACGGCCTGCTCTCGGAAGAAATGAAACGCACGGGCACCACAGGGATTAAAGCCCAACTGCTGGCTGTTGCCGGACTCTTGAATCGTCGTATCCTGCTCATCGACAGTCCTGATGTCGCCTCGCTTCCTTATCTCCGTCATCAGGCCGATACTGGGCACATCGTCGTCATCTGCAGTTCCAACAATGCTGTCATCAGTGCAACCGATAATGTAGTGGAGTGACGGCATGTTCAAAAACAAATGCCATTTCCAGGGCTTGGAAATGGCATTTCGGAGGCTTGGAAGTGCCGTTTCCGAGGCATGAAAACGGCATTAACTAATTTGTAGTTTTAGTTTTCCATAATGTTCACTCTGACGGTTTTGCCAGTGGTCGCTCCTTGATAGATGTATATGACATCTACTCCTGCCGTTTGTGCATTTTTAAATAAGACCTGTGCCTCGGGTGAGTTGGAAAGATTGTTTCTGATATTTCCCTTGATGATTTCGGCATTCTCGCTCATGGCATCCATGTCGGCAGCAGTTTCATCGATATCGTAATAATATCTGAATTCTGTGTCAGTCAGTTCCACTTTCACCATTGTGGTTACAAAGTCTATGGTCCAAGGTATCTGCAAGCTCATAAGATCACATTGTGCTTCCAAGAATTCGTGGGCCAGCTCTTTGGGGTCGCCCTTCTGATTGATAATTCTGTCTAGCTCATCGCTTGAGAAACGAACTTGTACATTTTCTTCTCTACTTTGGTTTGTGATGGCGGCCTCGAAATTGTTTTTTGCTTCAATAATCAGACGAAACAAAGTGAGGTTTGATTCATCCATAGTTCGCAAGTTGGTAGAAAATGCACGTTTCAACACCTCAGTATCTTGTTTGGCTTTTTGAAAGGGTGAGAAAAGTTGGTCAACTAGCGTATAAGTAACCTTAACCACATCATTTTTGTAGGAGATATCTGTCATTTTCATCATAGGACTGATGATCATGGGAAGATCCTTCTGCATTTCCTTGATGCCCTTTTCCAATTTGGCGCTTGCTTGACTTTGACGGTTATTGGAACAGCTGCACATTATAATGCAGGCCAGCATTCCAATTGATAATGAATAGATTATTTGTTTCATGCGTTTTTACTATATGTAGTTTAATATGAGGGTTGCAATGTGAGCCGAAGACCAGATAGGCCTTTCGTGCGCAGGGATTGGCAGTGACCTGTTCGAAGACGGGAATCGTAGAATCAGAGCCAACCGCAGACGAGGCTGGGTTGGCTCTGATGATAGGATGATGATCAATTACTTGTTTTTGCGGTTCTTCCACAGGTTGGTCATGTCCTCCAGCGTCTTGCCCTTGGTCTCGGGAACGAGCTTCCAGACGAAGATGGCGGCTACGACGCAGATGATGCCATAGAGACCGTAGGTGAACCAGTGGCCGAAGTCGTCGCCCTCAGACAGGTGCATGTTGAACATGGGCACGAAGGTAGAGCTGACGATGAAGTTGAAGATCCACTGGAAGGCTACAGCAATGGCGACGGCAGCACCACGGATGGTGTTGGGGAAGATCTCGGCAATGAGCACCCAGGTGATGGGACCCCACGAGAACATGAACGAAGCGGAGTAGATGAGCAACGAGGCTGCAGTGACAAACTCCAGTCCTGCATGGCCGAAGGTGACGGCTACGCCCAGGGCGCCTGCTGCCATACCTAATGAGCCGCTGATGAGCAGGGGCTTGCGTCCCCACTTCTCGACGGTAAAGATAGCCACCAGCGTGAAGAGAATGTTGATGATGCCCATGAAGACGGTAATCATCATCGGGTTGTCCATACCCATGTCACCGAAGATGCGTGGTGCATAGTAGAGTACGGCGTTGATACCTACAGCCTGCTGGAACACGCTGAGCATGATGCCGATGAAGATACACATAGCACCGTAGGTCATCAGCTTCTCGGTCTTTACAACCATCGTATCCTTGATGTCCTGCAGAATCTGCTGGGCTTTCGACTGTCCGTTGATGCGCGACAGAATGCCCAAAGCCTTCTGGTCCTGTCCGATGCTGACGAGGTAACGTGGCGTTTCGGGCACGAAGCAGATGAGCAGGGCGAAGAGTCCTGCAGGTACGGCCTCAGAACCGAACATATAGCGCCATCCTGTGGTGACTGTCCATTGTGCAGCGGGGTTGATGGCGGCAATGCCCTTACCCATCTCCTCAACCAGCGGCTGGATATGGTCGCCCAGAATGAAGAAGTTCACAAAATAGACAACCAGCTGACCAAAGATAATAGCGAACTGGTTCCAAGAAACAAGCATGCCACGGATGTTCGAAGGAGCTACCTCGCCGATGTACATGGGGCAGATGGCAGAAGCCAGACCTACGCCGATACCACCGATGATACGGTAGAAGTTGAACATGAGAAGCAAAGAATAGGTAGCCTTGCCATGCTCGAAGAACAGGAACTCAGGCGACATGCTGCCCAATGCTGAGATAAAGAACAGCAGACCGGCAATGATGAGCGACTTCTTACGGCCTAAGCGCGTAGCCAGCAAGCCGGAGAGAGCCGAACCGATGATACAGCCGATGAGGGCCGATGCAGAAGTAAAGCCGTGCCAGCCGTCGGTGTAGGCGAAGTCTTTGGCTTCCATGAAGAATGCTTGCAGTCCTTTCTCGGCACCCGAGATGACTGCGGTATCGTAGCCGAAGAGCAGTCCGCCCAATACGGCCACCATGACGATTGAAATGAGGTAGCCACGGCTACCCTTGTCTGTTTGTACCATAGTGTTAATTTATTAGATGTTAATTATAAGTTTCTGTAAATCTTTATCAGCGCTGCTGGTTCCCACCATCAGTTCATATTCACCAGGCACCACGCGCATGGTATTCGTCGTGGCATCCCAGTTCTCGAAACGCTCACGAGGTAGGGCGATGGTTACCTCGCGGCTCTCGCCTGGCCTCAGCGTGACGCGTTGGTAGGCACGGAGTGCTTTCAGTGGGCCTTCAGTATCAGCAGTACGGCGTATATATACCTGAATAGTCTCAGTTCCCTGTCGCTTGCCCGTGTTCTTCACGGTGCAGGTAATGCTGTTGGCAGTATAGGTGGGGTTGCTTATATTAAAAGATGTGTAGCTCAGACCGTAGCCGAAGGGATAGAGAGGTTCGCCTTTGAAGTAGCGGTAGGTACGGTCGCGCATGCGGTAGTCGAGGAAATCGGGTAGCTGGGAGTCATCCTTGTAGAAGGTGACGGGCAGTTTGCCGCTGGGGTTCGTCTTGCCAGTCAGCACCTCGGCCAATGCCTGTCCGCCCTGTTCGCCACCATACCAAGCCTGCAGGATGGCATCGCAGCATTCGACTTCAGGAGTCAATGCGACGGCACCACCCGAGCAATTGACGAAGATGACCTGCTTACCAGCGTCGTGCAGCATACGAAGGAAGTCGCGCTGAGCCTGTGGCAGTTCAATGCTGGTACGGTCACCGCCTTTGAACCCAGGCTCTTCCACGCGCATCTGCTCACCCTCTACACGGGGAGAAATGCCACCTACGAAGACCACCGTCTTGGCAGTGCCAATCTGTTGGAGAATCTGCTCGCGGGTAGGCGTATATCTCTTGTAGATGTCAAACTGCATGTTGGCCATATCGGTTTCCTGCACGTACTCAATAACGAGGCTATATTGCTGACCACCCTTGACGGTGAGCTCGTGGTTGGCTTCCTGGATGCGCTGGCGTGGTTGCCAGAGGTTAATGATGGTATCGCCGTTCAGCAGGACGCGCACCCTGTCATCAATGGCAAAGTGCAGTTGCAGGATCTCATCCTGTGTGGTCTTGAAAACTCCTTCGTAGCGTGCAGAGAAATGCTCCAGCTTCACGCCAGGTGCAAAGACGGTGGCACCACCGTTGTTCAGTTTGATGGGTTCCGTATAGATGACTGTCGTTACGGGCTGACCTTCCATCTGCTCGTTGTTCCAGTATGTGGCTTTCATGCCACGCTTGTTGTCGGGAGTGGAGAAGTCGCCGAAGAAACTCTCAGACACTTCCCTGCGTGTCAGTCCACAGCCAGGCACATACCTTACTTTTTTCTTGCCCAATAGGTTCTCCATACCCTGAAGGGCAGTAATGGTATAAGTGGGATAGCCTGAGTAGTTGCCCCACATCATCACCGAGTCATTGGCGTTGGGACCCATGACAACAAGGTTGTTGGAGGCGAGAGGTAAGATGCCGTTATTCTTCAATAGCACAATGCCTTCGCGGGCCATCTGCAGGGCCATTTGTTTGTGCTCTTTCGAGGCGACGACGCTTTCAGGAATCTTTGTCCATTCCACCATATCATCGGGGTCGAAGTCGCCCAACTTCATACGCGCGATGAGCAGACGACGCAGGCTGGTGTCAATCTCTTTCTCGCTAATCCATCCGTTCTTTACTGCATCTGTCAAATTGCGGTACAGACTGCCACACTCCACGTCGGTGCCTGCACGCACAGCAATGGCTGTGGCCTGCTCGGGCGTTTCCACCACGTTATGATAGTTGGGCAGGAAGTCGTTGATAGCCCAGCAGTCGCTGGTAATGAGTCCTTTGAAGCCCCATTCGTCACGCAGGATATGCTGTTCGTAGCGTGATTGTGCACAGCAAGGCTCGCCGTCGATACGTTGGTAGGCACACATCACCTCTTCGACATTGGCTTCCTGCACCAGCGCCTTGAAAGCAGGCAGGTAGGTTTCCCACAGGTCGCGCTCGGGCAGGTCTTCTACATTGAATGTATGGCGGTTCCACTCAGGACCGCTATGTACGGCGAAATGCTTGGCGCAGGCCAACAGCTTACGGTACTTGGCATCGTCGGGTCCTTGCAGGCCGCGCACAACGGCCACGCCCATTCTCGACGTCAGGTAGGGGTCTTCTCCGTATGTTTCTTGTCCGCGTCCCCATCGCGGGTCACGGAAAATATTGATGTTTGGTGTCCAGAAAGACAGACTCTGATATTGTCTGATGCGTCCGGAGCGCTTGGCTTGCTGTGCCTTTACACGAGCCTCGTCGCTGACGGCATCGAATACCTGTTGCAGCAGGGCATCGTCCCACGATGCAGCCATAGCCATCGTGATAGGAAACACGGTGGCATAGCCATTACGGCCTACGCCGTGCAGGGCTTCGTTCCACCACTCGAAGTGTGGTACGCCCAATCGCTCAATGGCAGCCGAGCCGTGCATCATCAGTCTTGTTTTTTCCTCAAGCGTCAGGCGCCCAAGAAGGTCTTCTGCCCGTTGCTCAATAGGGAGCGATGTGTTTTGGTAGGGCAGTTGCTGAGCTTGTATGTTCAGCGTGGCTACCATTGCCATAGAGAATAAGAGTTTCTTTTTCATGTCTTGTCTTGTATTGTTGTTGGTTTTATTTTACAATGAACTTACGCCCCTCGTATACATAGATGCCTGCGGGCAGACCTTCTGTATTGGTAGCATTGGCACGCACCAGACGGCCACGGGTATCGTAGATGTCAAAGGGTGCGTGATGTGTGGTGAGCGGTGAGATGGCAGTCTCGATGGATTTCACGAAGAGCAGCCCCTCGCTGATACGGCTGGTGTCCCACTCAATACCGCCTTGCATATCGAATTTAGGCGTTCCACTGAACGAGGCAGCAGTGAAGATGCGAATACTGTCGCCCACCTGCAATGTGTTGTTGTCGGCTGGCACAATGCGGATGGTGCCGTCAATGGTGAGTCCTTTGGTAAACTCAAAGTTGGTGCAACCGTTATTGGTTGCCGTAGCACAACGTGTGGCGGTAATGGCCAGCACGCCTTTGATAGTAGTGGCCGAGTTGGTCAGTGCCTTTGTCTTTGAGAGACATGACAGGATGCCATTCTCGCCAACGGTCAACCGGCCAGTTCCTAATAGGGCATTGGCTCCTAAGCAGAGTTCGCCTTCATTGATACTGGTTGTACCCGTATTGTCGCTGGCACCGTTCCATGTTGCCTTACCGTTACCCATTTTTACGAGATTGGCATTGGCCGTTACCTTGCCGTTGAAGGTCCAGTCTTCGTCGTTGCCCACCTGCCAGGTATTTGCACCGACGCTGGCTCCATTACTGAAGGTACAACTGCCTCCCAGTTTTCCGTTGCCAGCCAGACGACCTATACGGAATGTCTTACCGCTATTCTGTACCTCCACGTCGGCAGCAATATTCATGGTGCCATTGGGCATGCCATTGCTGGTATCGAGAGTGAAGCGGCCTGTTGGATCACCATTTGATACAGGCTTCAGTGTCCCTTCGAAATCTTTCAGGTTCAGGGCCACGCGGGTGCGGGTGGCATACCATTTGTCGGCACCGCTACCACCAGAGCGTACGGGGCATGAGACGGTCAGCGTGCCTTTGCCTGTTACCTTATTAGAGTAGGTGGCATCATTCACCAGGTTCCAAGTGCCGTTCTTACCTTCTGCCATCACAATGGCATAGCTGGTGCCTGTATTCTCGTTCAGCGTACCGCCTTGGAACTCTACGGTCTTGGCAGGCGTATTGGCATTAACGCACTGTACGGTGCCAGCCTGAATGATAAGACGTGTGAGTCCCGTGTTCGATACGTTCAGCTTCATCCAGCCAGTGCCTTTCTTCGTGAGCATGGTACCCGACATGGCTTTATCGACCACGAAGTCCTGGGCGTTGTTGATGATGCCGCCCTGTTCGCTTTCAAACTTGATGGGTGAGCCGTTGGTCACGGCTGCTGTGGTGCGCAGCTCAGCTCCGTTCTCCATAACGAACTTAGCGGCCTGCGTGGTAACGCCTCCCAGATTGCCCTTGGGCTGGTTGGTATTAGCCAGCGAAGAAATACTGACAATGCCGCCTGAAAGACGGTTGCCACCAGTATAGCTGTTATCGGTCTTGATAGTCAGCATACCCGTTCCCTGTTTCACTAAGGTGGTGTTGCCCACAAGTGCGCCTGTGCCGCTGAAGGTGTAGGCCTTGGTATTATCTACCAATACGGTGTCAGCCTCTAAATCACCGTTCAGCGTGACAGTGAACTTTGTGGCCGTATCGTCGAAGCGCACATTGTCACCAGTAACGAATATATCGCTTTGTCCGTCGCCACTCAGGAAGTTCTCAGCGCCGGCCATGTTCCAAATGTTTGATTCGTTACCCGTCCAGGTAACAGAGCCTGCATCGCGCACACCTGATATAATAAGGTATAGCTTGCCATCGGTCAGCTCCAACTTGGCCTTCATCTTTGTGCCGAGTCCTTCTATACGGATGTCATCGAGCGAGCCTTGTAAAGTCTCCACCGTTCCCAACAGGTAACTGCCTGTTGCTGGGTCTTCACCTTCGGCACCATGACTGGAGAACTCGAATACTGGTGTCAGATATTTGGGACCATACTGCCAATTCTTTTTCTCAATACTTAATAGTTTGGCCACAATTTGGTCAGACTGCAGCTGATCGTTATAGATGTCGAAGATAACGCGTGCGCCGAAGCCCAGCATGAGCGAGTCGGTAGTGATAGTGCCGATATGATCGGTATGGCCAGGACGCAACTTGGCATCATAGTCCATGCGGATGCTGCGGAACTGCCCACCGTCGCTGTTCAGCTCGGCAAAACGGTTCATCCATAACGGGGAGTGGAGCATGGAACCGTCGAAGTTCACAACACCTGCCCAGATGTCGGTATTTCCTGTGTGGCGCTGTTCTACGTTTGGCAGACTGAGAATGCCGTCGCCCTGTTTCACCAATCGGGTGGTACCGCTGAAACCTGCTCCTTCTAGGGTGCAGGTGAAATAGTCGTAGTTAATCTTGGCACCGCCATTCTTGATAGTGCTGTTCGTTCCCTGTACCCACGACGGCACATTGAATGTGGCCACCCATGGTTGAGCACCGTCAGCAATGGTGATTTTCGTGTCGTTAGTCTCACATACAATGACGTGTAGGTTGTTGTGCTGTGTGCCGATGGTTCCTCCGTTGGTAATTTCCGTACGACCAGTCATCGTAAGGGGTGGGGGAGCCTGTGTGATACCCTCCATTTGTCCTAAGAAATAACTTTTGTGAGGTGGCTGGTTATAGCCCATGCACTGCCACACCATCGCATTGCGATACTGGTGGTCGTGCCACAAGGTATAGATTCCGTAGGTCGTGGGCGTATTGGTGGTGAAGATGCGGATGGTCTTACTGCCCTGTGTGCCGTTGCGCATGACCACTTCCTCGCGCCAGTCGCCGATGATGTCGGCAATGGCGCCTGGATTGTTCTTCGAGCTGTTAGCTGTGTTCGTGCCGTCCATTGTGATGAGACGTCCGCCACCAGGCTTGTAGATGGCACCGCTACGGGCATTGCTACCAGGAGAGTCGAATACCTCGTCGAGCAGGTCGCCATCCCAATAGATGCGCTGGTTCAGGTGGCTCCAGTAGAGGGCATCGTTGGTACCTTCGGTGGCAGGACCACCGGAGATAATCTTGTCGGCCACTGTGCTGATCAGGCCAGATTGTGTGCTGCGTGCCAGCGAGCCGGGAAACTGGTCGGAGAAATTTCCAGCCAGTGCACGTCCGTCGTCGCTGGTCGATTGCAGACGATAATATATCTGTCCTGTGGTGGCATTCCAATAGGTACAGGCTGGCGACGATTCATTACAGTTGAACTGCTCCTGCCCGTGCCGGTAGGGGTCGAGGTCTGAGCAGTGCTGTGCGTCGCCGTGTCCCAGACCAGTGGTGCAAAGTCCCTGTCCGTTATCGTCGATAACCATCGAACCAAACATGATTTCATCACGCCCGTCCCAATCCACATCGGCAATTTGGTAATTATGGAATCCCTGACCGAAGTAGGGACTGCTTGAGCTATATTCGTTCCAGCGCCAGCGTTGTGTCAGTTCGTGAGTCTCTGGGTTTACGTCTAAGGCACACATCTTGTGACGGGTGTAGCAACCGCGTCCTAAGAAGATGCTGGGATGGCGACCGTCTAAGAATGGGGCACCGAAGTAGTGTTTGGTGCAGCGATGGCCTAGGATGCCGGATCCCCAGATGTTTCCCTCGGCACTGCTGCCCAGCAGGTCATTGGTCTCACCCTGCTCATAGCGGGGCAGGGGATAGGCCATAGGAGTCCAGTTGTCACTGCCGTCCCAACCGTAGGGTTCGCCCGTCTCTCCGTTCAGGTAGAGCAGGTATTCGGCACCCTCATTGGTGTAGGAGTTGCGTGGGGCGTAATAGTTCATGTTGCCGATGTTGATATCCTTGCCCGTGGCAGTATGGATAATCATGTTGTCGGCACCACGCATCAGACATTCGGCCTTGCCGTCCTGATCCCAGTCGTAGGCCACCATATCCCACTGCTCGTCGGCCTCGGCCATCATGTTGGGGCCCAGGTCTATCCACCACAGACGTTGGCCTTGCAACGTGTAGCACTCATAGAGGTTGAAATCAGTCTTGTTGCTGCTGTTGAGCAGGTCGCCACCAGTATTGTTGCGTTTGATGATGAACTCGGTGATGCCGTCGCCGGTGACGTCACCTAATGAAATGTCGTTGATTTCATACTTTGAGGTCACGTCCTTGCCGTTGCGGTTGGTGACACCTTTGATGCTGATGTCCTTGTACTGGGCACTCCAGCGCGTCACCTCGGCACATCTCTCCTGCTCTACACCACGCACAATGGCCGCTACCTGATATTTTGAGGTTGCTTTGCCTTCCTTGTCTGTGTAGTTCGATACTGTGAGAGGTTCTGCGTTCACTTTCACGCCGTCGCGGTAGAGGTTATATTGCGTATCGTAATATTCCTCGCCGAAAATCCTCCAGCTTATAAAATTGCCTGAGCCGGAAGGCATGGCAACGAGTCCGCGATCCAGCTTGTCTGTATGACGTTGAGCCTGAATGCCCATCATGCTGAAAAGCAGGGCTGCCCATACGATAATCAGTCTCTTCATGTTTTAGGAGATCCTTTATAATAATGTGTTAGCTTTTTCTTTTTGCGTGCAAAATTACAAAAAAATGGTGAAAGGTGAGTGGTGAATGGCGTTTTTTTTGTTTTTTTACCTTTTTGTTTTCTTACCTTTTTGCCTTTTTTCGTACCTTTGCCCGCAAAATCATTATTTGCAGTTGGTAATGGAAACGGTCAGTACTACAAACTTGGAGGCAACCGATGGCTTTGCTGCTTTCCGGAGAGTGCAACTCCTGCTGGGCGAGACGGCGATGAACAGCATTGCCCGCAAGCGGGTGATAGTCTTTGGTGTTGGAGGGGTGGGTAGCTGGTGTGCCGAGTGCTTGGTGCGTAGCGGTATCTCACGGCTGACGCTGGTGGATAGCGATCGTGTGTGTATCACCAATATCAACCGTCAGCTGATGGCAACCACGCTGACCGTGGGTCGTGCGAAGGTTGATGCTTTGAAAGAGCGGCTGCTCTCCATCAATCCTCAGGCTGAGATAACGGCCTTGCAGAAAGTCTTTACTGAAGAGACGGCCAGCGAATTCCAGATAGCAGGCTACGACTATGTCATCGATGCCATCGACTCGCTGAAAGACAAGGCTGCGCTCATCCTGACGGCCTGCCAGACCGATGCAACGTTGTTTTCTTCGATGGGAGCCGCATTGAAGTTAGACCCTACTCGCATCAAGACAGCTGAGTTCTGGAAGGTGAACGGCGACCCGTTGGCCCGTGCCTTGCGAAAGAAATTCAAGCTTCAGGGGCGTTTCCCTGAAAGGAAGTTCCTGTGTGTCTATTCCGACGAATTGTTGCAGAACATGGGCAATCCTCCAACCGAGGGCGAGGAGCCCTCAATGTTCAACAAGCCGCAGACTAACGGCACGCTGGCCCATATCACAGCCATCTTCGGGTGTATGCTCGCAGGGCTTGTAATACAGGATGTTACGGCACGTGGCTGAATGCAAAAAGAAAGCGATGGGTCAATTTTACTTTCTTTTTGCAAAATAAATCCGTAAAAACGTTTGCACTTTAATATTATTTTCGTACCTTTGCAGCGCAAATTAGAAATACGAGGTAAAAAGATTATGAGCAAGATCATTCAACCTGTTGATTACCAGCGACTGCTGGATATGCGTCAGACCGAGCAGGGCATCAAACTTATCAAAGAGTTTTTCCAACAGAACCTGAGTACTGAGTTGCGCCTGCGCCGTGTGACGGCTCCTTTGTTTGTGCTGAAGGGCCTAGGCATCAACGACGACCTGAACGGTGTTGAGCGCCCTGTGTCGTTCCCCATCAAGGACCTGGGCGATGCCCGTGCTGAGGTGGTGCACTCGCTGGCTAAGTGGAAGCGTCTCACGCTGGCTGAATATCAGATAGAGGCTGGCTATGGCGTATATACTGACATGAATGCCATCCGTGCCGACGAGGAACTCGACAACCTGCATTCGCTCTATGTTGATCAATGGGACTGGGAGGCAGTCATCAGCCGCGAAGACCGTACGCTGTCTTTCCTGAAAGGTGTCGTGGAGCGCATCTATGCAGCCATCCGCCGCACGGAGTACCTCACCTGCGAGACCTATCCGCAGTTGAAACCCTTCCTGCCCGAGAAGATACATTTCATTCATGCCGAGGAACTGCTACGCATGTATCCTGACAAGACTCCGAAAGAGCGTGAGGATGCTATCTGCGAGGCCTATGGCGCCGTCTTTATCATCGGTATAGGCGGAAAACTCTCCAATGGCGAGAAGCACGACGGACGTGCTCCCGATTATGATGACTGGAGCACCGTAGCCGAGAATGGCTATAAGGGACTCAATGGCGACATCCTCATCTGGTATCCCGTCCTGGGACGTAGCATCGAGCTCTCGTCTATGGGTATCCGCGTTGATAAGGAGAGCCTGTTGCGTCAGCTTCAGTTAGAGGGACAGGAACAGCGCGAACAGCTTTATTTCCACCAGCAGTTACTTAGTGGCCGACTGCCGTTGAGCATCGGTGGTGGCATCGGGCAGAGCCGCCTCTGTATGGTGCTCCTGCATAAAGCCCATATCGGTGAGATTCAGGCCAGCATCTGGCCCGACGACATGCGTCAGGAGTGCCGTCGCTTAGGGATGCCGCTTATATAACCGATAACAAACAGCTCAATTGATTATATCCCTTTTCCTGTCCATAGTCGAGGCAGAAATTGGGTTACTGGCCAGACCTCAATGCCATTCAGCTTTCTTGGACTTTCTTCCATCGATAATATAATCAGTTTGGCATTTGGGTGCTCTTCATTAAAGGCCTTTAACCCTTTAGTGTCACTTGACGCCACATGGTCTGACGCCTTGACTTCTATGGCTGCTTCTACTTGATTGGTATTAGCATCGCAGATCAGCGCATCAACCTCGTATTTGTTGTCAAGTGTACGCCAATATGCCAATTTCTTGTTTTCGTCAAAATTGTAGGAAAGATAGGCCTTAAGTTCCTGAATAATCAGATGCTCCAGGGCATGACCATAAAAGTCTGTGCCAGGCTGGAGAGGATGGCGATGGAGCAGGTAGTTGGGGATAGCTACATCAAAGTAATAGAACTTTGGCGATTGTATCAATCTGCGTTTCACTACTTTGGTGTAGGCTGGCAGATAAAACCCTAGCATTGTTTCTTCCAGTATAGCGAAATACTCCTTTACCGTCTTTGACGACACGCCACAATCCTGTGCAATATTAGTATAGTTTACAATTTCCGAATTGCTCAGAGCTGCTACCTGCAAGAAACGCGTAAAGGCATCCAGCTGGCGTACAACGGCTTCCTCTACAATTTCCTGCTGTAGGTAGTCGCCAATATAAGCTTGTATGCGTTTCGAGGGATCCGCTACCAGATAGTGACGTGGTAGCATGCCATTATTCAGCGCGCGATGGAGATCAAAATCAGGAATCTCTGTACTTACTAATGGGAACAGCGTGCGCCGTAAAGCTCTTCCCCCCAATAGGTTGGCACCACTGCGACGCAATTTGCGGGCACTGGAGCCGCTGAGTATGAATCGCAATCTGCGATTCTCTATCAGCCAGTGTACCTCGTCGAGCAGTGCCGGTACTTTCTGCACCTCGTCGATAATCACCAGTTCTCCCTCATCCAACAATTCACATTCCTCTCTTAGCAAGGCTGGTCGTAGTTGAAGTGCCATTCTTACATCTGTCTTTAATAAGTCGTATAGGCGAGCTTTAGGAAAGAGCATCTTCAGTAGCGTACTCTTTCCTGTTTGACGGCTGCCCCAGAGAAACAGACTGTCTTCTTCAATTTCCTTTAGTTTCAGAATTCTTTCCAGTATCATACCATATCAGTTTGCTATTTGCATCATTCATGCCGCAAAGATAAGAAATAATCATGAAATCACCAAGAAAATTGCTAAAAATCTGAAACGTTACTTCAAATATTCACTGAAAATCTGAAGTAGCGTTTCAAATATTCCGTTATTTTCGTAATAGGGCGAATAGGCGAAATAGACTTCTCAGCCCTGCAGTTTTTTCTTTTTGCACCTCAAGTGTACAAAACACATTTCTTATTAAATCTTAAATAATAAGTAAGTTCTTGCGAAGTTAAGCGTCTTTTTACTATATTTGTAGCGTCAAAAGCGGACTCTCTATAGGAGTTTGGCTTGCGATAGGGCGTTTAGCGAAGTTATCCGCTGTTGAATCTGGACAATTCACTTCGTATGGATAATGAGCAGGAACGCCCACGCGATTGATATTTTACTCCCTTCTGGGGAATATTATATCGTTTGGCGTGGGCTTTGCTTATTACATACGAAGGCAGTCCAGAGCCAAACAGCGTAATGAGTTGAGAGTTCCCACGCCTTTAACTATTAACCGCTGACTTCTGGGGATTGGTTAGCTTATTGTTTAATATAAAACCAAGAAACTATGAAAAAGTTATTATCTTTCGTGGTGACAGCACTTCTGTCTGTCACGGCTTTTGCTCAAACGCCATTCGTCACTTTTGAGGCGGTACCTAGTCGTTCATACAGCGTTCCAAGAGTTACCCTTCCTGACCCAACAGAAAGTTATAGAAGAGCCCAAGCGCAGGCCCAAGCGCAAGCTCAAGCATATGCACAAGCAATGCAAATTGTCTCAAACGAAACCGTATCTACTACTGGCTACGAGCTATATTCTGGTAAAAATTTCCCAATGAAGGTAAGGATTATAAAGCGGAGGAATGGTGATGTGTCATTCACGTGCATTGGAATCAAGAAAAACAATGTTTGGAAACCATACGATAATGGTATTGCTTCTCTAGAGGAAATGTACAATCAAGTAACTACTGATTCTGACAAGTCTTGGATTTTGGAACTGATGGAATTAGGAAACTTTATGCTTATAATTAATCCCGAAAAAGAAGTGTACATAATTGAGTAGTTGCTTCAGTGTTATTATTACTTATAATCACGAAAAGAAGAGATTGGCAGAGAAATTGTAGATGACTTGAATATAGAAAATAGTATGAAATCGATGACATTTAAAATATGGTTCGTAATTTGGGGATCCCTCATTGCTATACCTTCTTTAGGACAAATTAAAATTAGTGGCTATTATGATGGCTACTGGGGAGAATGGGAAGATGCGTACATTTTTTCTATATATGGTGGATTTAATACTGTTGATGAATCCTTTCCCTATCTGAAAGTCTATGGTAATTATTCTGGTTTCTCCACTTATGCTAATACCGATCATCCATCTGCTTATATGTTTAAATTTCAAATAACAAACTACATAGCGCCAGATAAGAAAACGAGAAAATATCACCTAAAAAACAATAAATGGTACGAATATAGTGGTATCGTTGAATATTTCCTCAAAGATGAGCGTGAGACTATTAGAGATATAATGACAAAAGGATCTATTTTCGGCAGAATTCCTGCAACTCAGTCCATATGGCCAGGTGCATTAAAGCGAACTGTTAACGCTACAATAAAAATCGCTCCATACAAAGACCATCCCAAAGTCTATAATATCTTTTTTGAAGGAGTTGGGGTGGGCATAGATTTAAATACACTATACTTTAATCAATAAGAGAGTATGAACATCGGAAATAAAGCTAACGTCTTATTTGTAATCATTTCAACATTACTACTAATTAGTTGCAGTGATGAGCTGAAATTCGTCTGTACGGAAATTTCATACACAGGCTCTGACATGAGCCCTAAAGAAATTCAGAGAGATAAGGCAAAACATCTTGGATCAGAAGTTACGCTGATTTTTTATGATAATAGTGTAAAGCTATGTCCAGAAGGTTCGAATAAAAGGGATGAATCTATGGTGTTGGATAAAGTCTATTCTGATGAATATAGATATAATGAATCGAAAAGATCAGGAGATTATTATTGTGTGGACATTAAACTGGAAAAATGGTTCGGTTATATAAGATCTTTTACTTTAGACGCATATAAGAATGGCAATTTACAAGGCACAGCAACCTATAAACGTGATGAATGGTTGGAAGAAGTGATTGATTTCTTCAACTAATGAAACTATTTCCTACACCCAACCACCCATTTCGTACATTTTTCGTAGTGAGTGGTTGGTTTTTTCAATTAAAAGTAGTACCTTTGCACCTCTATTAATATCAAATGCAATATTATGGCTAAGAAGAACTGCAAGCTACCTTTAAAGGAATGGGAAGAAACCATCAACAAGATGAGTTATAAGGAACTTCAAGAATATATAGCAGACCCTGACGTTTGCTATCCAGAATTCATAGAGCTTGCAAATGACAGACTAAAAGAGTTGAAAAATGAAGACATGAGAAACACCATAATCAAGATTATGGCAGAAATGGGCTGTAAGAATCAATTTGACGAGGATGGTTATTTGTCTTTCTTTGTAAATGCAGATAATACGGATTACTTTCAGTTGCTTACCGAAGAAGAGAAGCACTACATTAACCTTAACGATGTGTGTTTTACAATTAGTTTTGATTATGATTTACGCTATATCGTGATTACCGAGCATTGTTGGAAAAAAGTCAGGTTGGGTAACGTTGATGAGGTGGAAAGGCTAAAGTGCGCCATTAATCGAGCAAATTTTGGTGATAGCGTAGTAACGGCCTATTATATGAATGAAGAAGAACAGACGATGGAGGTTAGTTGTAGTACAAGCTATCCCTATCTCCCTAATGAAACATATCTAAAAGATTTTATTAACTACAAAATAACAGAAATCTTATGCAAAAATTGGTTTATAAATCGATACTTGGAGGTAGAGAAGATGAAATAGTAATATTTAGTGAGTGACATTTCCAGCGAAATAACCGATTCATATACCCTCTCTATGAGAAAGCTATATCTTGACATAGATGGTGTGCTGCTCACAAGGAAGAACGTGAGGATGGCAAACGGAGCAATAGAATTCATTGACAATGTTCTGTCCCACTTTGATTGCTATTGGTTGACTACTCATTGTCGCTCCAATGACACAACCAGTCTGCTCAATTATCTTTCAGAGTTCTTTCCGTCTGATATAGTCAAAAAACTTGCGGTAGTGAAGCCGTCGCTATGGGACACAGGGAAGACGGAAGGGATTGACTTTGATGCTGATTTCTATTGGCTTGATGATTACATCTTCGAGTTTGAAAAGCGGACGCTAGAGAAGCATTACAGACTTGACAGGATGATTAGGGTAAACCTTGACAATCCAAACGAACTGAAACGCATTCAGAAACTTCTAACTCAAAAGGAAGCACGCTAAAAATGCTATCTTTCTAATTTGTGTTAAAGGGGTAGCGGCCTCCTTTTTTAAACGAGCGGCCTGCTAGTTTCATTTAGCAGGGCGCTAGTTTCAACGAGCGACGTGCTTGTTTCATTTTGGAGCCTCCAAAATCATTTTTGCTACGTCCAAAATTCATTTTGGGGCGTTCAAAATACCAGAAAGGTGCCTTCTTCATGGCCAAAAGATGCCTTCTATATGCCTTGGAGAAGGCATCTTTTTCATAGTCCCTTACGCGCGCGTACGCACGCGCGCACACTTATTTTTTTTCAATGAAAAATCTGCACTTCTGTTACAGTACGTCGCAAACTGCTGCAAGACAATGAGATAGATAGGTGCAGATATGGTAACAATAGTGACAGATATTATGATATTTGGCCTCAAAAGCTGCATTTTTTTGAAGAAAAACGATGAAAAAAGTTCAAAAACGCTCAAAAGTGGGTTGAAAAGATGATAGGTGAAACTTAAGTTGTATTAAAATATGGGGGAAAATTTGTCCATGTGGGAATTATTGCGTAATTTTGCGCGACCAAAATAAGCAAAGACATGAATTACGAAGAAATGTTGAGAGCCCAGGAAAATTCGGGAGGCATCCGTGAGGCTATGCCCCTGGGCGATTTCTGCAGGAAACAGATAGATCGTAAGTATAAGAATGTGGTGGAGCTGAAGCCGGAACTGACTGATAGTCTGGTGTTTGCCGAAAGCCTGCGTCGCGACCAGCAGACGTGCTTGCAGGTGAAGGATGCCCATCAGCTGTGCTATGAGATGCACGAGGACAGCGGAGGCATCTATGAGTTGGAGCTGCAGTCGGGCAACTATCAGCCGTTGTCGCAATTGCTGAATGAGAATCCGGCAGTGGTGGCCGAGCGGGGCTTCATGGACCGCTTCGTGGAGAGCCTGATGGCCCTGACGGAGAAGTTGCACGAGATGGGTGTCTATCATCTGTGCTATGCCCCTCAGACTATTCTGATGCGCAAGTCGGACAATTCGCCTATGCTGTTGTGTCACGGCTCGTCGTTCTTGGGGCTGAAGGACCAACAGCGTTTCTACGCTGGCTTCGAGAGCACCCTCGCGCCGGAAGTACTGGCTGGTGAGACGGTGGATGGACGAAGCGACATATATGGTCTGGGCCGTCTGATTGAACAGCTCTGCGTCAGCGGCAAGCTGTCGTATGAATATAAGGGCGTGGTGAAGAAGGCTACAGCCGAAGATCCTGACAAGCGCTACTCTACGATTGCCGAGATGCGTCAGGCGCTGGGCAAGCGTAGGGGCATGAAACGGTCGTTGTGGCTCGGGCTGGCCGCTACGGCTGTGGTGGCGCTGGGCGTGTTTCTGTTTTTCGACCTGATGCCCGAGGCCTCGAACGTGGAGTTTGTCGATGACAATGGTCTGGTACAGAAGACGGACCCGTTCAGCGAGGAGTTCGATGAGCCTTTCGTCGATGACCAGGATGAATATTTGGACCCAGAGATAGAGATGTATATGGACTCTATCGGTATGGACGAGATGACTGATGATGAGTTCCACGCGCTGGCTGACTCCGTGCAGCAATATACCCGAGTGGAGGAGATTTTCCGTCGCCGTTTTGAACAGCAGGCTTCCTCTAAACTCAACAAGCTTTATGGCAATGGCAACTTGGGTTCGAGCGAAAGCGACTTCATTGCCCATAGTAATACCACTATGCAGGAACTGATGGACTATGCCAAAGAACTGAGCGAACAGACGGGCTTGCCTGCTGAACAGGCTAATTCACTGGCCAGCCAGATTATCTCGCGCATGCAGGCTCAGATGCAGTCGGGTGTACAGCGTTATGGCAGCATGACGGGTGGCAAGAAGAGTGATGACGATTAAACATATTATATAAATGAGAAGTAGAACAGCAATTTGGTTCGAGTGCCGCATCAAGTACGAGAAGAGTGGTGAAGACGGCCTGCAGAAGAAAGTCTCAGAAACATATACCGTTGATTCCCTCAGCTTTACTGAGGCCGAGCAGCGCATCATGGAGGAGATGTCGTCATACATCAGCGGCGAGTTTGAAGTGGCCGATATCAAGAAGGCCGCCTACAAGGAGATATTCTTCAGCGATGATGCGAATGCCGACAAGTGGTATAAAACAAAACTGGAGTTTATTACCATCGACGAAAAGACTGAGAAAGAGAAGCGTTCGGGTGTGAACTATCTAGTACAGGCCGGTTCGCTGAAAGGCGCCGTGAACAATATCGAGGAGGTGATGAGCGGCACGATGATTGATTATGTCATCGCTTCAGTGGCTGAAACGAAGCTGATGGATGTCTTTGAGTATCACAAGAAAGATCAGGAGGAAAAAGCCTGAGTAAGAGACATGTATCCCGTTAAGGAACATCTGCACCGTGTGCTCGACGCACTACCTGAAGGCGTGCGTTTAGTAGCTATCAGCAAGTATCATCCTGCCGAATATATCATGGTGGCCTACGAGGAGGGACAGCGCATCTTCGGCGAGAGCCACGAGCAGGAGATACGCGAGAAGCACACGTCATTACCCAAGGACATCGAGTGGCACTTCATCGGACACCTGCAGACGAACAAGGTGAAATATATCGTGCCCTATATCTCGATGATCGAGGCCGTTGATTCGCTGAAACTATTGCGTGAGATAGAGAAGCAGGCAGCAAAGGCAGGTAGGGTAGTGAAGGTGCTGTTAGAGCTTCACATTGCCGAGGAGGCTACGAAATACGGACTGACGCCTGATGCCTGTCGCGAGCTGCTCGACGGTGGTGAATGGCGGCAGATGGAGCATGTGCGCATCTGCGGTCTGATGATGATGGCATCGAATGTGGATGACGAGCAACAGATAGCTTGTGAGTTCCAGAAGGCTGCCGACTTCTTCGACGAGGTGAAAGCCCGTTACTTTGCCGACGAACCCGACTTCTGCGAACGGTCGTGGGGCATGAGCGACGACTATCCCATTGCCGTGCAGCATCGTTCCACGATGGTGCGTATCGGCACAGCTATCTTCGGGCCGAGAGTGTATTAGTGAAAGATGAAAGGTGAAAGATGAAAGAGGCAAATCTTCAATCTCCTGTATATATTATTGAGGAGCAGAAGCTGAGGCGCAACCTCGGTTTGATTGCTGATGTGGCCCGTCGTGCCGACGTGGAGATTATTCTGGCTTTCAAGGCTTTCGCTCTTTGGAAGACATTTCCCATCTTTCGTGAGTATATACACAGCACTACGGCCAGCTCGCTCTCCGAGGCCCGTCTGGCGAAGGAGGAGTTTGGGGCTCCCGCCCATACCTATTCGCCTGCCTATACTGATGGGGAGTTCGATGAGATAGTGCGTTGTTCCAGCCATCTCACGTTTAACTCGCTTACGCAATATGAGCGTTTTCACGAGCGTACGGCGGGCAGGGCCAGTATCGGACTGCGCGTCAATCCTGAATATAGTGAGGTTGGTACATTATTATATAATCCCTGTGCACCAGGCACTCGTTTCGGCGTTACTGCCGACAAGCTGCCCGAGCAGTTACCTGCTGACATTGAAGGCTTCCATTGCCATTGTCATTGCGAGAGTGGGGCAGACGTGCTGCAACGTACGCTGGTGCATATCGAAGAGAAGTTTGCCCGCTGGTTCCCGCAGTTGAAATGGCTCAATCTGGGTGGCGGACACCTGATGACCCGCAAGGATTATGACGTAGAACTGCTCGTCAGTCTGCTCAAGGGGCTGCACGAGCGCTACCCCTGGCTGAAGATTATCCTCGAGCCTGGCAGCGCCTTCGCCTGGCAGACGGGGCCGCTGGTCAGTCATGTGGTGGATATCGTAGAGGACAAGGGAATCCGTACCGCTATTCTAGACGCCAGCTTCACCTGCCACATGCCCGACTGTTTGGAAATGCCATATTTCCCCGATGTGCGCAACGCCGAACATGTGGATGACACCACTCACCTCTTACCTCTTACCTCTCACCTCTACCGTTTGGGTGGCAATAGCTGCCTGAGTGGCGACTTTATGTCGGCTTGGCGTTTTGACCATGAGTTGCAGGTAGGCGAGGAGGTCATCTTCGAGGATATGATTCACTACACGACGGTGAAGACAAATATGTTCAACGGCATCTCACATCCTGCCATCGCTATGCTGCATGCCGACGGGCATCTGGAAATGTTGCGCGAGTATGGGTATGATGATTACAGAAACAGGATGGATTAGCACTTTTTTAGAAAAAAAATAACGAAAAGTTTTGTGGGTTCGGAAAAAAGTATTACCTTTGCACCCGCAATCGAGAGAGGTTGCCGAGAAAAAGCGGAATTTCCGCGCAAGCCGAGAGCAGAAAAACGCGTTTTTATGCCGAGGCGCCGCCGGAAATGCCGACTCTCGAAGAGATGCGGAAATAGCTCAGTTGGTAGAGCACAACCTTGCCAAGGTTGGGGTCGCGGGTCCGAGTCCCGTTTTCCGCTCACATGCTGAACAAAAGAGCGATGCAGGGTAGGCCCCTACATTGAAAAATGCCCAGGTGGCGGAATTGGTAGACGCGCACGTTTCAGGTGCGTGTGCCGCGAGGCGTGCAGGTTCGAGTCCTGTTCTGGGCACTCTTTTTTCTGGCGTGATTACATGTTGGAGAGGTGGCGGAATTGGTAGACGCGCTACTTTGAGGGGGTAGTGTCAATTGCGACGTGGGAGTTCGAGTCTCCTCCTCTTCACCATTTTGACACTGATTATTCATTTTATACTGCGGAAATAGCTCAGTTGGTAGAGCACAACCTTGCCAAGGTTGGGGTCGCGGGTCCGAGTCCCGTTTTCCGCTCTTTTTTTATTTTCAGAAAAACATCTCATTCAAATGAATTTATATTTAAGGTACTTTGACAAGGAGACCCTCGTCACAAGTGTTGATGAGGCGATTGATTTTCTGAGGGGAATTGACGAGGTTGGCATGAATCCTGTGTTGGAGGCTGACATACGTGAGTATGTGGCCAGCGACGTCTTCTATCCCAAACGTTACAAGGTCCGTCCCCGTGTCTATTTCATTCTCATCAAGACCGAGGCTGCCACGATGCAGGACTTCAAGGACAAGAAGGCCGTGCGTTCCCATGCTGACGAGATGCCACAGAAGGAGCGTTCTTCATCGGTCATAATGAAGCTCAATGAGGAGTGCCCTGGTTGGTATGAAGGTACCATCGACTTCAAACGTGTGCTCATGGTGCCCGGAACGGGAAAGTTCCAGTATCGTGATACCCATTTCGTGGCTCAGGTAAAGGCTCAGTCACCTATCGACTGCTACAATCGCATTGTTGATCACCTGCGTTCGCGTGTCGATGAGCGCAGCCAGTTCCCCTCGGCCAAGGGAAAGAACTTCAAGTATCGTTTCTTAGGAGCTGCCAAAGGATGAACAAGGTCATGCTCATAGGCAATGTAGGCAAAGAGCCTGAGGTGCGCTATGTCGATCAGGACCAGCCTGTGGCCCGCATCACGCTGGCTACTACCGAGCGTGGCTATACCTTGCAGAACGGCACCCAGGTGCCCGAGCGCACCGAGTGGCACAATGTCATCCTATGGCGCAAGCTTGCCGAGGTCGTCGATCGCTATGTGCATAAGGGCGACAAGCTGTATATCGAGGGCCGCATCCACTATGCTTCCTACGATGATAAGCAGGGCAAGCGTCAGTTCTATACAGAGATATGGGCCGACAATATGGAGATGCTCACGCCGCGTCCCGCAACCCCGCAGCAAGCCCCTACGAATCCGTAATCAACGACAATGGGCGACTATCTTCAACAATTGTTCAGCGAAGTACATCTGTTTCCCCCTACGACGGGTGCCGTCATAGCTATCATCCTGGCAGCCTTGCTGCTGGTGGTATCAGGTTTCGCATCAGGCTCAGAGATAGCTTTCTTTTCGCTCTCGCCTTCCGACCTGAACGAGCTCGACGAGGAGAAGAACCCCGTCGATGGTAAGATACAGTGGCTGCGCGAGCATTCTGAGCGCACACTGGCCACCATCCTCATTACCAACAACTTGGTCAATGTGACCATCATCATGCTGTGCAACTATTTCTTTGCACATGTTATCAGCTTCGGCAATGCCATGTGGCTGCAGTTTGTGGTGGTAACCGTGCTGCTCACCTTCCTCCTGCTCCTTTTCGGCGAGATTATCCCCAAAGTGTATAGTGGCCAGCATGCATTGCATGTCTGTCGGCGTTTTGCTCCCACCATCACCGTGCTCTCCCGCCTGTTCCGTCCGCTCTCCAGTGTACTCATGCGCTCGGGCGTATTAGCAGGTAAGGTAGTACAGAAAGAGAACCACGTCCTTAGCGTTGATGACTTGGAGCAGGCTCTTGAGCTGACCGACAAGGACGACATCCGCGAGGAGCAGAACATGCTGGAGGGTATCGTGCGCTTCGGCGATGAGACAGCCAAGGAGGTGATGACCAGCCGTCAGGACATCATCGACCTCGATTTCCGCTCACCGTTTCCCGAGGTTATCAAGTGCATTGTCGAGAACAATTATTCGCGCATCCCCGTCTATCAGGATTCCATCGACAATATCCGCGGAATCCTCTACATTAAGGATTTGCTGCCCCATCTGTCGAAGCCTGCGTCGTTCCGCTGGCAGTCGCTCATCCGTCCCCCCTATTTCGTGCCTGAGACCAAGAAGATTGATGACTTGCTGCGCGACTTCCAGGAGAACAAGGTCCACATTGCCATCGTCGTCGATGAGTTCGGTGGCACTAGCGGCCTCATTACTCTCGAGGATATTTTGGAGGAGATCGTGGGCGAGATTAACGACGAGTACGACGAGGAGGAGAAGAGCTTCGTGCGCCTCAATGCCAACACCTATATCTTCGAGGGAAAGACGCTGCTTACCGATTTCTACCGCACGCTGAAGCTCGACGATGACGTTTTTGAGGAAGTTGAGGGTGAGGCCGACACGCTGGCAGGGCTGATGCTCGAGCTCAAGGGCGACTTCCCCAAGCCCCACGAGCGCATAGACTATGGTCAGTTCAAGTTCGAGATTGTCGAGCTCGATGGCCATCGCATTGCTAAGATCAAGGTTGTCGTAAGCAAGGAAGAAGCCGATGCCGCTGATTAAGGTTCTTCAGCTTTCACCGCATGTCCGCATGGGCCTATGGCGCATGGACGAACCTTTCGAGGGCACTACGCCCCGTCAGCGCGAACGCGTGGCTGTACAGCATCTGCTCACCACCATGACTGGCGACTCCACGCTCACTATCGACCACGAACCTAGTGGCCGCCCCATTCTTTCTACGGGTCTCTTCCTCTCCATCAGCCACACCAAGGGCTATGCCGTACTCATCCTTTCCGACGAAGGGCCAGTAGGTATCGATATAGAATACCGTTCCGACCGAGTAGAGCGCATTGCCAACCGTTTTATACGTCCCGACGAGCCGGCACATACCACCGACGAGAAGCTGCTCGTATGGTCGGCAAAGGAGGCTGTCTATAAGCTGTTCTCCGAAGACAACCTGCTATTCTTCGACATGCGCACGCTCAGCATCGGTGAGCGCAGCCTACGTATGGAGAACCTGAAACGCAACATAGTCGTCGATGTCTGCTACGAGTTCACCGACGACTATGTCCTCACCTATACCTTTTAGGGAACAGACTTCTGCCGTTGTGCTGCTACCACCCTAAGCCTGAGAGGCCAGCGGCGCTGTACCATTGCATCTCCTTGATGCGCTGGTTCTGTTGGATGTAGAACTTGCTACTCTTATTCTGCGGCACGAACATGCTCACGCCACCATAGCGTTCGGCGGTGACGTCGAAATCGCGGAACAGCGTCTCGCTCCTGTCTAAGTAACTTACGTGGTTGGCCATCCACACGGTAGTCATCGTCTTGTATGGAACAGCCAGGTCGAACGTGCGCTTCCACTCCTTATAGACATTGTCTGAGGCAAAGCGGAGCATGAAGTCCTGCATGTCGAAGAGCGACTGGTCGAAATAGTAGATCAGTCCTTCCACGTCGGGGTAGCCATCGGTCTCGAGGTTGACAGGGCATTGCCCGAGGGCCGTACGTGTGGCATCGGCCAGGTGTTGCATCTCGCTGGTCTTGACGACGGCTATGGGCTCCTGGAAACCGTACGACACTTGCTGGTAGTAGGCATCGGCTGCCAGCTGGTAGAAGTCATCGCGCTGGCTGAAAAGGGCGGGGATAACGGTCTGATAGGGTGCACCCTCGCCAGGAATCTCGGCAGCCGAAGCGATGAGGTAGTCGGTGACGTTCCTTAGTTCGTAGGCCGACTCCACACACTGGAAGCAGCAGCAGTCGGCGAAGATAAAGCGAAGATGGGGCAGGGTAGAGAGGGCACGTGCCATATCGGGAATGTTCATCCACTCTGTTCCGTCCTGTCCGTAGGACTGTCGTGGACGGCTCAGTTCCTTCTTCCAGATGAGCCAGCCGTCGGCATGTCCCCAGAGCACCAGACCGTAGTTCTTGGCCTCGTAGTTCTCAGTCATCCAGTTCATAGCCATTTTCAGCGTCTCGGCATTGGATGTCTTTACCTCTTCTTTCAAGGTCTCTATTCTCACCGTGTCGCCATTTTCCACCTTCATGAAATAGGGAAGCTTACCCTTCTTATCGACGAAGAGCAGCAGGTTGCAGTCCTTCGCTAACTGTTGGCTGCCTTCCATCATTTGCTTCACGTCGTCCATCACGAAGTCAAAAAGGTTGTTGTCGCCTGCAATATATACCAGCACACTTTGGGTGGCGGGCTGCTTGGGTTCTTCCTTCTTGTCTTTATGGCAGGCCGTCAGAAGCAGGGCGGCCGCCAGAATGGAGAAGATGCTTTTTGTCATGTTCGTTCTGAATTTTGTGCAAAATTACGAAAAAAAACTCAATTCACTATTCTTTTTCCCTAAAAACCATGTAAAACTGAGGCTATTTTTGTACCTTTGCAGATAAATTGATTTTCCGACATGAAAAAACTGACCATATTTGTTCTTCTTTGTCTGGTCGTGGCGATGTTTTGCGATGCTGCTCCCCGTCGCAAGAAGACGCGCCGACGTGCTACTCCCCGTCGAAGTGTGCGACAGGCTCCTAAGGCCGTGAAGTTGTCGATACATGATGCCGACCCCTTCCACACCTGCGAGGATACCTGTGCCCATGTGCACGGCATCGACGTGAGTCACTATCAGAACGATGTGTTCTGGGATGCTGTGCGCGATGATACCAACATGTCGTACGTCTATCTGAAGTGTACGGAGGGCAGCGACAATCAGGATCCCCTCTACCTGCGTAACATTGAGATGATTCGCGACCGCAACCTGAAGGTGGGCTCCTATCATTTCTTCCGTCCGAAGGTGTGCCTGAGCGAACAGATGCACAACTTCCGTGCGCAGTGCCTGCCTGGTGAGCAGGATCTCATTCCCATGCTCGACGTTGAGACCACTTCTGGCCTTGCGACCGAGGAGTTCTGCGACTCGCTGCAGAAGATGCTCACGCTGATGGAAAATGCCTACCACCAGAAGCCGCTCATCTATACCTATCGTAACTTCTACAACAGTCACCTGCAAGGCCGCATTGACGGCTATCCGCTCATGGTTGCTATGTATAGCGACGAGCAGCCACAGCTGGCCGACGGTCGCGACTACATCATCTGGCAATACACCTGCAAGGGGCGTATCGCCGGTGTGAAAGGCGAAGTGGATAAGAGCCGCTTTGTGAACCATCACTCTTTGGAGGAGATATACTATGCCCGATAAACGCACATCACTCACCCCTGTCATCGTGGGCGTTGTCATCGCCCTGATAGGTATTCTCACGGGTCTGTATATTGCCGATAACGCCCGTAGCCAGCTGGCTGATAGTCAGAAACAGGAAAATGTGGTTGATGAGCAGGATGCTGCTGACGAATTGCAGGAACCTGCCCCCACATTGCTTGCTCCTGACGAGCTTCCTGCCGTTATCGACGACCCGTTGCCTCCTGTCGTCAGCGATCCGCTGCCCATAGAGGAGCATCAGGCAGAGGAACAAGAACAGACAGCCCCTGAAGAAGAGCTGCCTGTAGAGATTGACGATTTCGAGGAAGTGCCCCTTGAGGAGCAGCAAGCAGTCAGCGTGGAGCCTGCCGACACCATTTAGCGTGTATTATGCGAGTTTTTTCCGCATAATATTTCGCGCGTACATTTATTATATGTGAAAGACTGTTATAGTGCCTCGTCATCAGGACGCTTTGGGCGTCGGGTGCTTGGAGGCAGATGGTGCTTGCGACGCAAGTAGGCTTCGCGTCGTGCTTCATAGTCGCGCTGGTGTTGCTCTAAATATCCGTCGGCCATTGATGAGAGGTGAGAATCCCCTTCCTATTCTGTTCCCGAAGTGGAGGAACTGTATGGAGAGAACACATCTGAGCTTTTATTCTTGAACTTAGCATATACCACGTTGATGCGGATGGGGTCGCGCTGGTTGTTAGGACCTCCGACAAGGCGAGTACTGGTGAGCGACATATCGTGGTGCATGCTACTGACACTGCTGCTGGTGCTTGAGGTGGTGACGGTGACGGGCACGAGCACCATCTTGTTCCAGTTGGGGTGTTTTTCTTCCCACTGCGCATCGGCCTTCCTTCCCTGCTGGCGCATCTGCCACAGCGTGGTGATAAGCGACGAGAGGTTGTTGAAGGTGTAGGTGTTGTTGTAGGTAGAGGTACCAGTGCTGACGGGGCGGTTGTATGTCGTGTAGTAGGAGGTGATATTGTTGGGCACATCTCCGTTCTCGAAGAAGCTGTGCAGACTGTCTTTCTGTATGAGGAGGAGCGTCTGGGGGACGGCGAACATGCGCTCGTCGGCCGACTGGCTGTTCAGACGCTGGAAGATGAGCTTGGCAGCCAGCAGCGAGTCTTTCTCGTGACCCTCCTTGATCTGCTGCACGGGTAGCGTGATCTCGGTGAAGAGGCCTGCAGGTGTCTTCAGCCAGGTGTGTGTGGTCTCGTCGGCCATCTGGCGCAGGGCCTCGGTGTCGTTGGTGACATAGGTGGTCTGCAGCACTTCGCGTGTGCCGGCCAGTGTGAGGTTGGCCCTCGTAGTATTTTCATCATTGCTGATGGTGTAGTAGGTGCGCAGGCCGATGTTGGTCACTTTGGAGTGGAAACCCAGACCGTCGGTGAGCTGGAAGAGGAATCCGGGACACAGCTGATGGGTGAAGGTGTAGGAGTTGCGGAAGTACTCCGGATGGTCGTAATACTGGTGCATCAGGTAGGTGCCGTAGTTCTTGTAGCGTGTGCCGTCGGTGGCGGTGTAGGGATTGTTCAGGGGGATGCGTATGCAGTTCAGGTACTCATCCAGCGAGCGTATGGAGTCCAGTTCACCTAAGTTGGCATAGCTGAACACCTTGCTCTGGCAGAGGCCGTCGGTACGTAGCATGCCTGCCTGTACGGGGTTGAAGTTGGAATAGTAGCGTCGTCCTTCCTCCATAGGGACGGCCAGTTCGCAGACGCGCATCTTCATGGCCAGCAGACTGTCGTCCTGACGGCTGGGGGCATCAAGATAGAGGATGATGTCGCACGAGTCGGCAGCAGCACGACCTTCATAGCGGCCTATGACTCTGTCTTCCGGATAGATGTAGGTATTTTCTATGAGGTGGAACTGCGTGGTGAACTCGCTGGTTACTTCGGCTCCTGTCTCGGGGTCTTTTACATGACCGAAATAGCAGTCGGCCGAGAGCGAGAGCACGGAGTCGGCCATGATGGTACGGGTGGTAACATCGAAGGCGTCAGTGTAGGCTATGAGCTTGTCGCCCTCGTCGGTGAGCGACTGGCCGATGTTCATCTCGTCGTTGTCGCAAGAAGAAATGGCTACCAGCGCAAATGCTGCGGCAGCCATTATGGTGAGTGGATTGTGTTTAATATTGAGTGACATGTCTTGTCGTATATTATATCTTGTCGTAGAATTCTTCGTAGGCATCTGCGAAGTCCTCCATATATTCCAGCATGGGCAGGCCTTTCTTTGTGGCATACTTCAGCAAGTTCTTGTTGATGTCGGGTTCGGCGAGGATGATGCCGTCGCTGTAGTCGATGGCCAGTTTGGTCAGCTCCTCGATGTTGAAGTTGTCCTTATAGGCGGCCAGCAGCTCGGGCTTGGCATCGCGGAAGGGGAGGCACTGCTTGAACTTGGTGCCCAGGTCGTTCTCATGGGTGTTGGTGAAGAGTGAGGTGACCACTTTGGTGTTGGCATACGAGGGCTCGTCGGCATAGGCCGTCTTCACGTAGAGGGGCACGACGGCGCTCATCCATCCCTGACAGTGGATGACATCAGGCACCCAGCGCAGCTTCTTCACCGTCTCCAGTACGCCACGCGCAAAGAAAATGGCGCGCTCGCCGTTGTCGGGATAGTCCTCACCAACCTCGTTGGTGGTCATCCGACGCTTCGAGAAGTAGTCCTCGTTGTCGATGAAATAGACGGCTACTCGCGATGACGGGATATTGGCGACCTTGATGATGAGGGGGTGGTCAGTATCGTCAATGATGAGGTTCATACCCGAAAGACGCTGCACTTCGTGCAACTGTCCGCGGCGCTCGTTGATGGTGCCCCACTTCGGCATGAAGGTACGTATTTCATGGCCAAGTTCCTGCATGACCTTCGACAGCTCATAGCCCATCAGGGAGAGGTTGTTGTCGGCCACGTAAGGAGTAACCTCCTGATTGATGAATAGAATTTTCTTTTTCGTCATCGCTTGCTGGTTTATTTTTGCTATGCAAAGGTACGAATTTTTTTGCATAAAACCGCATAAAATGTGCGAAAAACGCCCGATTTTAGGAAAAAGTGACATTTTATAGGTTTATTTTTATGCTTTTTTTTCCTTGTTTGCGAAAATTGTTGTTATTTTGCACCCGCTTAACGGCAACCGTAAATCAAAAATTAAGAGATGAAAGTATTTAGCAAGATTGTCGATTTGCAGAATGCACTTTTCGACGAGCGGAAGGCTGGACACAGCGTGGGACTGGTACCTACGATGGGAGCACTGCACGAGGGACATGCCTCGCTGGTGCGTCAGTCGGTGAAGGATAACGACGTGACGGTGGTGTCGGTATTCGTGAATCCCACCCAGTTCAACGACAAGGACGACCTGACGCGCTATCCTCGTACATTAGAGGCCGACAGCAAGCTGTTGGAGGAGTGCAAGGCCGACTATGTGCTTGCCCCTGCTGTGGAGGAGATGTATCCCACGCCCGACAAGCGGCAGTTTGAGTATCCGCCCGTATCGACGGTGATGGAGGGTGCCCACAGGCCAGGCCATTTCAACGGTGTGTGCCAGGTGGTGAGCCGACTGTTCTACATCGTGCGCCCCGACCGGGCTTATTTCGGCGAGAAAGACTGGCAGCAGATAGCCGTTGTGAAGGCTATGGTGCGCCACTTGCAGCTGCCCGTGCAGATTGTGGAGTGTCCCATCGTGCGTGAGAAAGACGGTCTGGCCAAGTCGAGCCGTAACACGTTGCTGGCTGACGACGAGCGTGCTATTGCTCCCACCATCTACAAGGCGCTGAAGTCGAGCCTGACCTATGCCAAGAAGCACACGCTGAAGGAGACGCACGACAAGGTGGTGAAGGATATCAACAGCGTGGAGGGTATGGAGGTGGAGTATTTCTCCATCGTCGATGGCAACACGTTGCAGGACGTGGCCGAATGGGACGATTCACCCTACATCGTGGGCTGCATCACTGTCTATTGCGGCAAGACGCCCATCCGCCTCATTGACCATATCAAGTATAAATAAGTAAACCGTCAAAAATAGTATATTGAAATGCTGATCGAGGTAATGAAGTCGAAGCTGCACTGTGTGCAGGTGACGGAGGCAAACCTTAATTATATGGGTAGCATCACCATCGACGAGGACTTGATGGATGCTGCCAACCTGATTGCCGGCGAGAAGGTGCAGGTGCTCGACAACAATAATGGCGAACGCTTTGAGACCTATATCATCAAGGGCGAGCGCGGCTCTGGTTGTATCTGCCTGAATGGTGCCGCTGCACGACGTGTGCAGGTGGGCGACACCATCATCATCATTTCCTACGCCCTGATGGACTTCGAGGAGGCCAAGACCTTCCGTCCCAGCGTGGTATTCCCCAAAGACAACAAACTGGTGTGATTTTTAGGCACGGATTCTTCGCAGCCTTATAATATAAAGGACACGGCTTGCTACTATCGCGTAGCAGGCCGTGTCTTTGAAAAAGCCGTGTTAATCTGTGCCTATAAAACTATTGCAGCTGCTGGCTGATGAACTCCTTCAGGTCTTCGCCACGCAGACCCTTCTGCAGGATCTTTCCTTCGCTGTCGAGGATGACGAGGTAGGGGATAGCCCTCACCTGGAACATCTGGGCGGCTGCACTTTCCCATCCCTTCAGGTCTGATATCTGTGGCCACACTAACTTCAGCTCTTCAATAGCACGGTTCCAGTCGGCAGCACTCTCGTCGAGCGAGATGCCCACGATGCCCAGTCCCTTAGGCTGGTATTCGGCATAGAGGTCCTTCATGAAAGGCATCTCCCTGCGACAGGGACCACACCAGGAAGCCCAGAAGTCGAGGATGGTAATCTTGTTCTTCTTCACCTCGCTCATCACGCTCAGCGCCTCGCCCTGAGGTGTGTCCAGCGAGAAGTCGCTTATCTGCTGGCCGATGCTGGTAGCCTCCGATGCTTTCAGCATCTCCTCCAGCTCCTTGATGTGCTGGCGCTCGCGGAAGTTCTGGGGCATCTTGTCGATGATCTCGCGAAGCTGTGCTTCATCTTCCGACGGGTCCATGAAGTGGCTCACCAGCATGTAGCCCAGCTCGTTCTCGGCGTTCTTCACGGCAGCAGCCTTGATATGCTTGCCAAGTTCGCTGGCCAGCTGGTTGTAGCGCTCGGCAATGGCCCACTGGTCGAAGGTCTGTGCGGTGTCGTTTCTTACCTGTTTCTCCAGCTCATAGATCTTGGCGTAGATGGGTCTGATGTCGTTTGTCATCTCTTGCAGGGCATCGTTGGCCACCGTTCCCTTCACGATAGAGCCCATGAGCTCTTCGTTCATGTCGATGCTGATAGTTCCCTGTTCGGTGAAGAACTCCACGTCGATGCTATCGCGGCCAATGACGGTCAGCTTGTACATCTGCACGCTGTCGGCCTGTGCCGAATAGCTGAACTTGCCGTTCTTCACGTCGATGGTGTCGATGACCTCTCCATCGTCGTTGGTCAGTTCCAGCTGACCCTCGTCCATGAAGGCAGTAGTGCCCTCGATGGTGTAGGTGTTGCCGCCCTTCTGCTCGTTGCAGCCCACCGTCAGCAGCATCACGGCTGCACATACAATTAAATAACTAATGTGTTTCATATTCTAAATTCTTAATTATTCCTTCTTACTTCCTCCTCGCCACAGGCGACACCTCAAAATTCTTAATTCTTAATTTTTTATTCCTACACCAGATACTGGTCGCTGATGCTCTCGTTCTCAATCACTCGGCGTATGGTCTCGGCAAACATCTCGGCCACGCTGATCTGCTTCACCTTGGCGCAGCGCTGGGTGTAGGGGATGCTGTCGGTAAACACGATCTCTGCCAGCGCCGAAGCCTGCACGCGCTCGCTGGCTGGGCCGCTCATCACGCAGTGGCTGGCACAGGCACGCACGCTCTTGGCACCCGATTCTATCATCAAGTCGGCAGCCTTCGTAATGGTGCCGGCTGTGTCCACCATATCATCGACAATGACCACGTTCTTGCCCTCCACGTCGCCAATGATTTGCATCGTGGCCACCACATTGGCACGGGCACGCGTCTTGTTGCACAGCACCAGCGGACAGCCCAGGTACTTGGCGTAGGTGTTGGCACGCTTCGAGCCGCCCACGTCGGGCGAGGCGATGACCAGGTCGTCCAGCTTCAGGCTCTGCAGATAGGGCAGCAGCACGCCCGAGGCATAGAGATGATCCACAGGCACGTCGAAGAAACCCTGTATCTGGTCGGCATGCAGGTCCATCGTGATGACGCGGTTCACGCCGGCCACGCTCAGCAGGTCGGCCACCAGCTTGGCGCCTATCGACACACGGGGCTTGTCCTTACGGTCCTGACGTGCCCATCCGAAGTAGGGGATGACGGCATTGATGGTACGCGCCGATGCACGCTTGGCAGCGTCAATCATCAGCAGCAGCTCCATCAGGTTGTCGCTGTTGGGGAAAGTGCTCTGCACCAGGAAGATGTCGCGTCCGCGGATGCTCTCCTCATAGCTCACGGCAAACTCGCCGTCGCTGAACTTCGTAATCTGTAGCTTTCCTAACGGACAGCCCAGGCTTTGGCAGATTTTCTCTGCGAGGTATCTCGTGGCAGTGCCCGAGAACACCATATAATTTTGTGTATTCATAATTTTATATTTTTACCTTCTTTCCCCTTAATCCTCAAGACGCTGCCTTCAGCAGTTTCTTGAAGTGCGCTATCAGCTCCCTGAAGTCCTGCCCCCGGTGAATGTCGAAGCGGTTCCACAGGTCGCCGCAAATCACCACCCCTCCGAAGCCTAGGTCGGCCATCAGTCGGATGTTGTCCAGGTTCACACCTCCTAACGCATACACGTGTCGGTCTATGAGTCCGTGCTTCGAGGCTTCCTTTAGTTCTTCCATCGTAAACGACTGGCGGTCAGCAGGATTGCTCTGGCTGTTGAAGATAGATTTTAGGAAGACATAGCTCGACTTTCTCTTGGCCTCGCGCAGCTGGTCGATGGCCGTGCATGTGCGTGTCACGCTGCCTCGGTAGCCATAGGGTAGGGCATCGTCAGGATGCTCCAGATGGATGCCGCGCAGGCCATATTCCTCGCGCAGGTAGAAGTGGTCGTGCACGGTGATGCGCTTGTAGTATTCGTCGGGCAGCAGCGTGAGCAGCCGTTCCGAATAGATAGGCTCCGACCCCGGCTTGAATAGGTGCATGTTTTCCATCCCCTCCTCGAAGAGCGAGGTCAGAATCTTGTCTTCTTCCACGAAGAACGTGGGCCGTGTCATGATGGCGAGTTTCATCCCGCAATGTGCTTATCGAGTGCAAAGATAGCATAAAATTTCCATTCGGCGAAGAGTTTGCAGATGTTTTTTGCATGCAGGGGTGCAAGAATTTTAAAATTTCGACACAGATTAACGCTGTTTTTTATTAAAAAACGGCAAAATTGTCATTATCTATGTGCATTTTGGGGTCGATTTTGCCCCCTTTTAGGTCGATTTTGTCAATTTTTAGTCACGTTTCGAGCATTTTCTGAATGTTTTTTCTCTTTTTTGATGAAATTTCTTCAAAAAATATCAGCTTTAAACGTTAAAAACAAAGATATCTGTCACTGTTGTCACCATATTTGCACCTATTTATCTCATTGTTAGACAGTAGTTTACGACGAATCGTAACAGAAGTGCAGATTTTTCATTGAAAAAATTCTAGTGTGCGCGCGCATACGCGCGCGAGAAAACTGGTAACTCTAAAACAGATGCCTTCTTCAGGGCATAAAGAAGGCACCTGTTTGCCTCAGAGAAGGCACCTTTTTCGATTTTTGAAGCCTCCAAAATGAAACGAGAAGCCTCCAAAATCAATTTAGCACGGCGCTATTTGTTATTTCACAACCTTCTTTTTCCCGTCCTGTATATACACACCCTTCT